>NZ_JACFPU010000004.1:0-221333 GCF_016101825.1 Gilliamella sp. B14384G12
GGTTAAGTTGCTCATTGCCTTCAACCTGTAAAATTGAAATCTCAGCAGACAAACCATCAATATTTAACGTATAGCGATTGTGACCGACTTCATTAACCAAACCATTCTTTAAACCACGACTTAAACCATTGCCCAATTGATCCATCAAATTGCTTAATCCTTTATCCATGCTATCCTCAATATATTTCATGTGCACTGCAAATTCTACAGTGCTTTATTTAACCATTTATTATTAATATAAAATAAAAATTATAATTATTATAAGCAGTGCATAAAATAACTTATTTTAGATCAAATATCAATCACAAAATAGCTATCAATCATACTGTTACAAATTGTAACCCTAACACTTATGAGTAAAAACTGATTGATTATTCAATAAAAATTAGACTTTTTATTTGCCTCATTTTACATAAATGGGGTATTTTGCTATAATTAATACCTAATTTTCATGAAAAGAATGATTTTGTCGATATTCAGTTATATTAGAATGCATGAACAAAACATCATTTTTTGCTTTTTTATTGTCCTCTTTTATCTTTGCTTAAATTTTCATCAATAAAATTAACTGAATAACACATTGTAAATGTGTCATTTGAATTGTATTCATCTTGCATTACTAAGTAACCGATTTACCTTGTTGCATTATTTATTTTCATTTATGACATGAAAACAGGCGGTATTCTATGAAGAAAACGATAAAACCGAAAAATCACCCATTAAATATAAATGACATAACAATTATTGATGATAGCAAATTAAAAAAAGCCATTATTGCAGCAGCACTTGGTAACGCAATGGAATGGTTTGATTTTGGCGTATATGGCTTTTTAGCTTATGTATTAGGGCAAGTATTCTTCCCTAATGCTTCACCCAATGTACAAGTAGTTGCTGCATTGGCAACTTTCTCGGTGCCTTTTTTAGTTCGACTATTAGGTGGATTAGTGTTTGGTATATTAGGCGATAAATTTGGTCGGCAAAAAGTACTTTCTGTTACCATAATTATCATGTCATTAAGTACATTTTGTATTGGTATGATTCCTTCCTATGCATCAATTGGCATTACCGCCCCTGTACTATTATTATTGGCTAAATTAGCGCAAGGCTTTTCAATTGGCGGTGAATATTCCGGCGCAGCAATTTTTGTGGCCGAATACTCGCCAGACCGTAAACGAGGTTTCATGGGCAGTTGGTTAGACTTTGGCTCCATAGCGGGTTTTCTAGTAGGTGCGGGCTTAGTCGTGCTATTATCAACTATCCTTGGTGATGCTAAATTCCAACAGTGGGGATGGCGAATTCCATTCTTATTTGCTTTACCATTAGGACTAGTTGGACTTTATTTACGTCATGCATTAGAAGAGACCCCTGCATTTATGCAACAAACTGATTCAATGGATAAAAATGAACAAGCCAATATCGCAAATCCACCTAAAATGACTTTCAAAGAAATTATAACCAAGTATTGGAAAAGTTTATTTGTTTGTGTTGGATTGGTCATTGTCACTAATGTCACTTATTACATGCTACTGACCTATATGCCGAGTTACTTATCACACAATTTAAATTATCATACTGATCATGGTGTATTAATTATTATTGCTATCATGATTGGCATGTTATTTGTGCAACCTATGATAGGGTTGATTAGTGATAAAATAGGACGTAGACCCTTTATAATAGGAGGAAGTTTAGGATTATTTATTCTTTCCTATCCTGCCTTTGTAATGATTAATAGTGATATTATTGGTCTTATTTTTCTAGGATTATTGATATTAGCAGTTTTGCTAAACTGTTTTACAGGAGTAATGGCATCAATATTACCGGCTATTTTTCCAACCCACATCCGTTACAGTGCATTGGCTATCTCGTTTAATATTTCAGTGTTAATTGCTGGTGCAACACCAACCGTTGCCGCTTGGTTAGTAGAGGAAACTAATAACCTATACATGCCAGCTTACTACTTGATGATTGTTGCATTAGTAGGATTACTTACTGGTATAAAAATGAGAGAAACCGCCAATCAACCATTAAGAGGTGCAACACCTGCTGCATCAGATCGTTCAGAAGCAAAAGAGATCTTATCGGATCACTTTGATTCCATCGAGCAAAAAGTGGAAGATATCGACGAACAGATAGAAAATCTACAAGAACAACGTCAAGATTTAGTTGATCAACATCCGAAATTAGATTGAGTTTTTGCTTAATTTTGTTTTAATTCGTTTCTTATTATATAGATATTTCTCATAATTAAGGCTTTTATTACAAAAGCCTTAATAAGCTAAAACAAACAATCTGTAAAAAATATTCAGGAGTCTATACCGTTTCATTTTATTTTTAGCCATAATTCATATTAGAAACAAGAATTATGTTATTACATAAACTTTGTCTTTATAAATCAAATCGTTCCAATTGTATTAAATTTGATGAATAAACGTTATGGAGCTTCGATAAACTATCTATACTCGAAAATAAATCAAAATTCACATAATTAAACACTCAAGACCTAACAAAAACAGAATACACAGTATTAAATAGGTAAGTATTTATATTTATTTAATTCAAAATTAAATGATAAAAGAATAAATAATATACAGCTATTTTTATTCCAACTTAATACGTTGCGGTTTAATCAAACCAAATCATTGATGCCATTCGACCAGTCTTATTTTCACGACGATATGAGAAGAATTTATCTTGTTCGGTATAAGTACAGTAGTCCCCACCAAACACATGAACAACCCCCATAGCTTGCAAACGTTGTTTGGCAATTAAATACAAGTCAGCCAGATATTTTTGCTCGGATGGGTTAATTAAAGTAAAAGCCAATTTAGCGTTAGAATCGACTTTTTCAAACTGATGTTTAACTTCAACACCTACCTCAAATTTTTTTGCACTGATGGCGGGACCCATCCAAGCTAAGATTTCACTGGTTGGACAGACAAATTTTTTAACTGTTTCTTCTAAAATACCATGACATAACCCTCGCCAACCCGCATGGGCGGCGGCGACTTCATCGCCTTTCATTGAACAAAATAACACAGGCAGACAATCTGCTGTTAGCACAACACTAACTTGCTTGGGTTGATTAGTATAAGAAGCATCGGCTTCAAATGATTGGTGAGTATTTATCTTTCCTGTTGGTGCTTGTAAAGCAATTTGTGAAATATCGAGCGCGATAGTGCTATGCGTTTGATTGAGCCAATAAGGTTCACTGGGTATCTGCTGTGCGTTAATAATACGCTTACGGTTTTCGGCAACATGATCTAAATTATCATCAGTTCGATTACCCAAATTTAAACTGGCAAATGGCGTTGAACTAACCCCTCCCGTTCTGGTGGTAGTAAACGCATGAATATTTTTAGGTGCAGTCCAATAAGGGTAAATCGATTTAATCATATTTGTTACCAATCCAGTTCATCTTTATGAAGTTCGGTATCTTCCTGTAATGCTTGAATTAATTTTTGCATATCATCAGGAATCGGCGCATGCCACTCCATCTGTTCGCCCGTAACAGGATGGAATAGACGTAACATAGTAGCATGCAGTGCTTGTCTGTCAAAATCTCGTAAGGTTTGAATAAATGATTCACTAGCACCTTTTGGCGGTCTTGGACGTCCTCCATATAATGGATCACCAACCAATGGATGCGCTATATGCGACATATGCACACGGATTTGGTGAGTTCGTCCTGTTTCTAAACGTAAGCGTAATCGAGTATGTAACCGATATTTTTCCATTACGCGATAATGGGTAACTGCAGGTTTACCTGTCGGGAATACCGCCATATGCGTTCGTTTAGTCGGATGACGTGTGATAGGTTGATCAATAGTGCCCCCCGCGGTAATAATTCCCATTGCGACAGCTTCGTATTCACGGGTGATTTCACGCAATTGTAATGATTCAACTAAATGGGTTTGGGCGACGATTGTTTTAGCCACAACCATTAAACCTGTAGTATCTTTGTCTAATCGATGCACAATACCCGCACGTGGTACACGCGATATTTCTGGATAATAGTGCAATAAAGCATTTAATACCGTGCCATTAGGATTACCCGCGCCCGGATGTACAACTAAATCGCGCGGTTTATTAATCACTAAAATATCATCATCTTCATAGACAATATTAAGTTTAATATCTTCTGGCTGATGATAAGTTTCTTCCTCAATTTCAGCGCATATACTTATTTTTTCACCGCCAAGAACACGTTCTTTCGGTTTATTGACAATAATATTGTTAACAGTAACTTTATTATTAACGATCCAATCTTTAATTCTAGATCTTGAGTAATCAGGGAAAAGTTCTGATAATGCTTGATCTAAGCGCATTCCTAGCTGGGTTTGTTCAATTTCGGTCGATAATTTTAACTCGTGCATGTGTAATTTATCTATTTTAAGCTGTTAGGTTTTAGAGTATTATATACCAATCATTGCCTTTAATGTTTAATTAAATTTGGACTGAAAAACGAATGAAACTACGTTTACACACTTTATTAGCAATCACTTTAGCTGGCATGCTAATTGGCTGTACTTCTTCCAAACCAGATGTTGAAAATGTATCAGAATTAGATCTTCATAACAAAGCTCGAAGTGAACTCGAAAGTGGCAACATAAAATCCAGTATTACCATATTAGAGACAATCGATAAGAATTATCCATTTGGTCCTTATTCACAACAAGTACAGTTTGATTTGATTTATGCTTACTACAAATCAGGTGATTATCCATTGACTATTGCGTCAATTGACCGTTTTTTAAAATTGAATCCAACGCATCCTAATATAGATTGGATTATCTATATGCGTGGTATTACTAACATGGCACAAGATGATAATACCATTCAAGATTGGTTTAACGTCGATCGTTCCGATAGAGATCCTGATTTTGCCATGGCCGCATTCAGAGACTTTACCTATCTGGTTTCAAGCTTTCCTGACAGTCCTTATGCAGCTGATGCACAGAAACGTTTGATCTACCTAAAAAACAGATTAGCTCGATACCAATTAAAAATTGCAGAATATTATACCAAACGTGGAGCTTATATTGCAGTGATTAATCGGGTAAGCCGAATGATATCGTTATTTCCTGACACAGATTCAACAAAAACAGCACTTTTGTTGATGCGTAATGCTTACAATGAATTAGGTTTAGATAACGAAACCCAAAAAGTTGATGAGTTAATTCAAGCGAATCTCGAAAATATTCCTAAAGAAGAGGAAAAATCATTTTTATCGCGATTTACCAGCATATTTAATGGTGGTTAAAACTTAACGAGCGGAGTTCAACTCCGCTTATTATTTTCGCCATAGCCAGAATTAACGATTATCTTTGGATTGTTTATTTCAATAAGTTAATATTTTTAATCCCCCCTCCCTTTCTTTTTGCTTAACAATTCAGGCTAACCATGCATATAACGTTTGTAAAACACTACAATAACCAATACAATTAGCAAAATATTTTTATTAGCAATAATAGATAGGACATTAATTCGTCATGCAAGAACAATATCGCCCCGATGAAATAGAAGCCACAGTACAAAAACATTGGCTAGAAAATAAAACTTTCCACGTTACAGAAGATCCATCAAAAGAAAAATATTACTGTTTATCGATGCTACCTTACCCTTCTGGGCGTTTACATCTTGGTCATGTTCGTAACTACACAATCGGCGATACCATTTCTCGTTATCAACGTTTAAATGGCAAAAATGTGTTGCAACCTATTGGCTGGGATGCATTTGGTTTACCAGCTGAAGGTGCTGCGGTTAAAAACAATACGGCTCCAGCAAAATGGACCTATGAAAATATTGCTTATATGAAAAAGCAGTTACAATTATTAGGTTTTGGTTATGATTGGGATCGCGAAGTGACTACTTGCCGTCCTGAATATTACAAATGGGAACAATGGTTTTTTACTAAGCTTTATGAAAAAGGTTTAGTCTATAAAAAAACTTCTGCCGTTAACTGGTGTCCAAATGACCAGACTGTACTTGCCAACGAACAAGTAGTGGAAGGTTGCTGCTGGCGTTGTAGTACCCCAGTTGAACGTAAAGAGATCCCACAATGGTTTATTAAAATTACGGAATACGCAGAAGAGTTACTCAATGATTTAGATACATTAGAAAGCTGGCCTGAACAAGTTAAAACTATGCAACGTAACTGGATTGGACGTTCAGAAGGGGTTGAGTTTGATTTTTCTGTTGAAAACTATGCTGATAAATTACGTGTTTATACAACTCGTCCTGATACTTTAATGGGTGTAAGTTTTGTATCGGTTGCAGCCGAACACCCTCTTGCCCAATTAGCCGCACAAAACGATCCTAAAATTGCCGAATTTATTGCCGAATGCAAAAACACTAAAACGGCTGAAGCTGATATGGCGACGATGGAAAAGAAAGGCGTGCCAACAGGCTATTATGCCATTCATCCATTGACTGGCGATAAAGTGCCTGTTTGGATAGCTAATTTTGTGCTAATTGAATATGGTACGGGTGCTGTTATGGCAGTACCTGGTCACGATGAGCGTGATTATGAATTTGCCTCTAAATATAACTTACCAATTAAACCGGTTATCTTAAACCAAGACGGTAATGCACCCGATCTTTCCGAGCAAGCTTATACCGAACATGGCAAATTATTTAATTCGGGCGAATTCGATGGACTTGATTTTGAACAAGCATTCAATGCAATTGCTGATAAGTTAACTGCGCTTGGTATTGGTACTCGTAAAGTCAATTATCGCTTACGTGATTGGGGCGTTTCACGCCAGCGTTATTGGGGGGCACCAATTCCAATGGTTACGCTTGAAGATGGTACCACAATTCCAACACCAGAAGATCAGTTACCGGTGATCTTACCCGAAGATGTCGAAATGAATGGTATCACAAGCCCAATCAAAGCAGATCCTAACTGGGCTAAAACTACGGTTAATGGCCAACCTGCATTACGCGAAACCGACACTTTCGATACATTTATGGAATCTTCTTGGTATTACGCACGTTATACTTGCCCTCATTATGACAAAGGCATGTTAGATGAAAATGCGGCTAACTATTGGTTGCCAGTTGACCAATATGTGGGCGGTATTGAGCATGCAATTATGCATCTTCTCTATTTCAGATTCTTCCATAAATTAATGCGTGATTTTGGTTTAGTTACCTCTGACGAACCAGCCAAACGCTTGCTTTGTCAAGGCATGGTATTAGCTGATGCATTTTATTACACCAGCCCAACTAACGAACGTATTTGGGTTTCACCAACTGAGGTGACCATTGAACGTGATGAAAAAGGTCGCATTGCCAAAGCGGTTGATAGTAAAGGCAATGAACTGGTGCATGCTGGTATGACAAAGATGTCAAAATCCAAAAATAATGGCATTGACCCACAAGAGATGGTCGAAAAATACGGTGCAGATACAGTACGCTTATTTATGATGTTTGCCTCACCGGCTGATATGACACTGGAATGGCAAGAATCTGGCGTTGAAGGAGCCAATCGCTTTATTAAACGTGTATGGCGTTTAGTGTATGAGCACGCACAAAAAGGTCAAACAGTGGAGCTTGATGTTTCAGCTTTAGACAACGATCAAAAATCATTACGTCGTGAATTACATAAAACGATTGCAAAAGTAACTGATGATATTGGTCGTCGTCAAACATTTAATACAGCAATTGCGGCTGTAATGGAATTAATGAATCGCTTACAAAAAGCGCCGCAAGAATCTGAACAAGACCGAGCATTAATGGACGAAGCGTTAAATGCCATTGTTCGTTTACTTTATCCTATGATGCCTCATGCTTGTTTTGTGATGTGGCAGGCATTAGGTCATAGTGAATCGATTGATGATAGCTTATGGCCAGTTGCTGATGAATCAGCAATGGTTGAAGATGAAAAACTTATTGTGGTACAAATCAATGGTAAAGTACGTGGCAAATTTACCGTGCCAGCAAATGTTGATCAAGATTCGGTCATAGCTCAAGCTAAACAAGAACCAAATATTCAAAAATATTTAGTCGATGTTGCAATTCGAAAAGTGATTTATGTACCTGGTAAATTATTAAATCTTGTTGTTGGTTAATATTGTTTATAACTAAATATAGGCGGTAGTAGATATGAAAAAATATTTAGCTTCTCTCATGTTATTAACGATATCCTTGTCTGGATGCGGATTTCATTTACAACATGAGACAGAAGTACCAACGCGATTTAAAACGATGTCTTATATGAGTTATGATCCTTATGGACGTCTTTCACGAGACATTAAAGAATTATTACACGACAATCATGTTACGTTAACCAACAATGAGGTTTCACAAAGTTATCCTGTATTAAAGGTTGTGAGAGATTCAATGGATCGTAGCACAATATCAATTTATAAAGATGGTAAAGCAGCTGAATATCAATTAGTTTTAACTGTTGAGACACAAGTCATTATCAAAAATGAAAAAATCTATCCTATCAATGTCCGTGTTTTCCGGACATTTTTCGATAATCCTTCAGCCGCGCTTGCCAAAACGACTGAACAAGATTTAATTGAAGATGAAATGTATATGGAAGCAGCAAAACAAATTATTCGTAAATTAAAATCTGTTGATGTCGTAAATTAAAAATTGATATGATTAAAATCAGTGCCGATCAAATCACCACTAAATTAGGATCGCCTTATTACCTGATAATAGGGAATGATCCTTATTTACAACATTATGCGAAAACTCAATTAAAAACTTCATTTAAACAATTAGGTTTTAATGAGCAGCTCCCGTTTAATATAGATAATCAAACCGATTGGTCAACTATCTTCGATAGTTGCCAAGAAATGAATTTATTCTCTGATAATACACTCATTTTTTTGGATTTTGGTGAAAACTCGATAAATGCCAATGTAACCACAAAACTCAATACGTTAAGTGAAATGTTAACTGCTGAGATTGTCTTAATCATCAGTTTAAATAAAATCACTAAAACGAATGAAAATGCACAATGGTATAAAACATTATCTGATAAATTAGTTGTGGTGAGTTGTAATACTCCCGATGAAGTGCAATTACCTAAATGGCTTTCTAATCATTTGCAACAAAAACAGATGCAAATTGAACCACTGGCAATTGAATTGCTTTGTTATTATTATGAGGGTAATTTACTTGCTTTAACCCAAATTGTTGAACAATTAAAATTACTTTTTCCAAATCAGACTATCACATATGATCAAGTCGAAAGTAATATTAATGATTCAGCTATATTTACGCCTTATCATTGGATTGATGCAATGGTTTCGCACAAAACTAAGCGCGCAACACACATAATGCAACAACTAAAGATGAATGAGTTTGAGCCACTAATTCTATTGCGTGTTATACAACGAGAACTTATCTTACTTATCAATTTGAAAAAAGGATTATCAAACAAATCTTTTAAACAAATTTTTGACGAATATAAAATTTGGCAAAATAAAAGACCCATGTATACCTCTTATTTGAATCGCTTTGATATTAAAGATCTATTTAATATACTTAAACGACTAACCGAGATTGAAATAAGTTTTAAACATGATAATCAATTACAAATTTGGGATGCTTTATCTGCTTTGACCATGCAATTTATGGGGTTAAATAGATGTTAACAGCGTTGTTTGGCGGTACATTTGATCCCGTACATTATGGACATATACATCCTGCTATCGCCTTAGCCAAAGAAATTGGCTTAACACAAATTAGCTTGTTGCCTAACCAAATCCCTCCACATAAACCACAGCCAGAAGCAACAACAGAACAACGTTTGGCTATGTTAAATTTGGCAGTAGAAGATTTACCTCTATTTTCGATTGATACTCGAGAAATATCATCTGAAAAATTGATGAGACCTTCCTATACAATCGAAACGTTGGAAAAGTGGCGTCAGGAAAATGGTTATCAAAAAGGACTAGCCTTTATTATGGGGCAAGATTCATTATTAAGCTTGCCTACTTGGCATAAATGGCAAACACTGCTTGATTACTGCCATTTGTTAATCTGTCGTAGACCTGGTTATGCAGAAAAAACCGATAATATCGAGTTACAAAATTGGATAACCACACATCAAACAAAAAATATTAAAGATTTACACGATAATCCATGTGGATACATTTTTTTTGCTCATACGCCACTTGAAAATATTTCGGCGACAGAAATCAGACAAAATATCAACAATAAACAAAACTATGAAAATTTGTTACCAGCCAAAGTTTGGCATTATATTCATCAAAATGCACTTTATAACGCAAAGAAAAAGTAGAAAGGACTTTACATCTGACAGTTTTTTCGGCATTATTTTGCCGCTAAGTTTATATATTCTAAATTCAGTTTTTTTATGTTTATACGTTAATTTGCTAAATCCTATTATAAACAACCTATATGGTTACGAAAAAGTTTAGAGCTTTTTCATGCACACGTTAACAGTGTGAAATAAGACTAGCATTTTAAGTATATTTAATTTGTATTTATTATTTAAGAGGCCCCAATGGCAAAAGAAGATAACATTGAAATGCAAGGTACAATACTTGATACACTCCCAAACACGATGTTTCGTGTTGAACTTGAAAATGGTCATGTTGTTACTGCACATATTTCTGGTAAGATGCGAAAAAATTACATTCGTATTTTAACAGGTGATAAAGTGACTGTTGAAATGACGCCTTATGATCTATCCAAAGCACGTATCATATTCCGTAGTCGCTAATATCGTTATCAAAATAAATAACACAACAGATTATTTATCTCTTTCTTAATAAAAAGGCCGTCGACAAATGTCGACGGAAATTAGGAAGTTTTGAAAAATCTGGGATGTTAATCAGCTTTAGAAAAATCCATCTCATCGTATTTTACCCATTTAGTCTTTTTAACTATTTTGTAGGTAAAATAAATTACAAAGAATAATGGGATACCAATGTAAGTTGCAATCACACCATTCCAATCTATAGTATCTTGTAAAAACGCTTCATAATTTTGTCCTAACGTAATAATTAAGCATAATACAAATGCAAAAATAGGACCAAATGGGAAACAACTTGAACGATAAGGTAATTTACTGACATCGTTACCTTGAATGGTGTAACCCTTTCTAAAGCGATAATGGCTAATTGCAATGCCAAGCCAAGCAATAAATCCTGTCATACCTGACATATTAAGTAACCACAAATAAACGGCCTGATCTTTATACATTGAAGTTAAAAAACAGAGCATCGCGACAAATGTTGTTGCTAACAATGCTGCTCGTGGTACACCTGATGAGGATAATTTAGCAAAGATTTTCGGCGCTTTGCCTTCTCGAGCAAGTGCATAAAGCATACGTGTTGATGCATAAAGACCCGAGTTACCAGCTGATAAAACCGAAGTTAAAATAACGGCATTCATTAGTGCTGCCGCAGACAGTAGTCCTGCATGTTGAAATACTAACGTAAACGGACTAACACTTATATCCGTTTCATCATTGCGTAGCAAATTAGGATCGGTATAAGGAATAATTAAACTAATAACTAAAATCGCAAAGATATAAAATAGTAATATACGCCAAAATACTTGTCGCATAGCTCTTGGTATATTTTTTTCAGGATCCTTTGATTCACCCGCAGCAATACCGATTAATTCGGTACCTTGGAATGAAAACCCAACCACCATTGCGACACCAATCATTGAAGAAAATCCACCAACAAAAGGTGCATCACCTACTTGCCAGTTTTGCCAACCTGCACTTTCTGCACCTCGTAAAATGCCAATTATCATCAACAAACCAACTACGATAAAGACAATAACAGTGACAACTTTAATTAATGAAAACCAAAACTCAGCTTCACCAAAACCTTTAACAGAAATATAATTTAAACAAAATATAATGCTTAAAAATAGTAAGCTCCATAACCAACTGTAAGCCCCTGCATCAATCCAATATGAGATAACGAGCTGTGCGGCAACTAAATCAACCGCAACGGTAATGGCCCAGTTATACCAGTAGTTCCAACCGATTGCGAAACCAAAAGCTTCATCAACATAACGTGCACCATAAGTTGCGAATGTTCCTGAAACAGGTAAATAGGCGGCAAGTTCGCCAAGACTGGTCATTAAAAAGTATACCATCACCCCAATAATGGCATATGACAGTAGCGCACCACCTGGACCTGCTTGGGCAACGGTTGCACCCGATGCAACAAATAGCCCTGTTCCGATTGAACCGCCGATAGCAATCATCGTTAAATGACGAGCTTTTAAATCTCGTTTTAATTTATTTTTCATAACAATGTTCTTCTGTTTATTGATATTAAATTTAATAGAAAAAACAGCTATCAATTAAGATATTTCCTAATCTGAAGATAGCGAAAATTAATTCTATAATTACTGATATTTATTACTAGATATTGAAGTGCGGTGAAGTTTATCAAAAAAACAACTTTGCGAGATAAATAATTCTAATAATCGATCTGGTTTATTAAATTTATGCAATACTCAATTGCTAGTCAACTGTTCTAATTGAGTTAAATAATGTATAGCTTGTTCTCGATTATTGCCACACATTTCAAAACAGGGTTTTAATCGACCACAAACTATCGGTCTTGATGATTTTTGAAAAAGACCACACTGATAATTATTATCCAAATGAATGCATGCAATGCCCGCAGGTTTGCCATTAGGCATACCGGGAATTGCAGATGAAATTGAGGGAGCAATGCAGCAAGCGCCACAATTTTTTCGACATTCATATGAATCTGCCATAGTATTTCCTTTATTTTAAAGTTCTGCGATAAATTTTGATGGTGACAATAGCAAGTTAGCGGTAAAATAGCGAGCTAATTTTTACCTTATCTAACCTTTATTATCATTAATTGTGAAGAATAAATATTATGGCTAAAGCAAATGAAATAAAACGTGGCGATGCGGTCACGTACAATGGAAAACTTCTTCTTGTAAAAGATATCGATGTTCAAAGCCCGAGTGCTCGTGGTGCCAGTACACTGTATAAAATGCGTTTTACCGATGTAAAAAATGGTGGTAAAGTGGAAGAACGCTTCAAAGGTGACGATATTATCGAAACCATTGAGCTTTCTCGTCGTCCAGTTAGTTTTTCTTATATCGATGGTGATGAATATGTGTTTATGGACAATGAAGACTACACACCATTTATCTTCAAAAAAGAACAAATTGAAGAAGAGTTACTGTTCATTCCAGAAGGCGGTATGAGTGGCATTCAGGTATTGATGGCTGATGGTGACGTGATTGCTTTAGAATTACCGCAAACGGTAGATTTAGAAATTATCGAAACTTCACCAAGTATCAAAGGTGCTTCAGCAAGTGCTCGCACTAAACCCGCAACATTATCAACAGGTCTTGTTATTCAAGTGCCTGAATATATTGATAACAATGAAAAAATTAAAATTCATATCGCTGAACGTCGTTACATGAGCCGTGCTGAGTAATCTATAAAATTGTGATGAATACATATAATCAAAATAAACTACATAAACGATTGCGTCGCCTAACCGGCGAGGCAATTGCCGATTTTAATATGATCGAAGATGGCGATCGTATTATGGTTTGTTTATCAGGTGGTAAAGATAGCTATACCTTGCTTGATATCCTTATTAATTTAAAAATAAGCGCGCCAGTCAATTTTGAATTAGTGGCGGTAAATTTAGATCAAAAGCAACCAGGGTTTCCTGAACATATTCTACCTCAATATTTAGCATCATTAGGTATCGAGTATAAGATTGTGCAGGAAAATACTTATGGTATTGTGAAAGAAAAGATCCCAGAAGGTAAAACTACTTGTTCGCTTTGCTCTCGCTTACGACGTGGAATTTTATACCGTACAGCAACCGAACTGGGTGCGACCAAAATAGCATTAGGGCATCATCGTGATGATATTTTAGAAACCCTGTTTTTAAATATGTTCTATGGTGGCAAACTTAAAGCCATGCCACCCAAATTGATGAATGATTCTGGTGAACATATTATCATCCGTCCACTTGCTTATTGCAAAGAAAAGGATATTGCCAAATATGCTGAAATTAAGCAATTTCCAATTATTCCTTGTAATCTTTGTGGCTCACAGCCTAACTTACAACGTCAAGTCATTAAAGAGATGCTTAATGAGTGGGATAAAAAATTCCCAGGACGCATTGAAACCATGTTCCGTGCTACCCAAAATATCACTCTCTCTCACCTGTGTGACACAAACCTTTTTGATTTTAAAGGAATCAAAAAAGGGGATGATGCCATTAATGGTGGTGATATCGCTTTTGACCGAGAAGACATTGCTCCTGCAATGGGTTTTGATGCATCAGAACTTGAAGAGCAAGATATGATTTTGTGGAAAGAAGCAAAATAACCTGTTAGTGAAATTTTGACATCCATTATCGGCTAAATAAACACTATTAACCGATAATGGTTCACCTAAACAATTACATTAACCACTTTTGCCAACTTTGTTTAACAATCTGTTTTTCTCGATAAAATTGTGAACTGTTGACCGTACTTGGTAATAGTTGCAATGCAAGTTGATGAATTTGATTACGCATATCAATATAAGCTTGAGTCAATTGTTCTGCTTCATCACTGTCCATAATTTGGTAATGAGTGGCTAGCTCTAAAATTCGTACATTGTCACTCCAAGTTGTCATTTTAGGGTGTGAATGAGCATAATTGAGCACCAAATATTGTGATAAAAATTCGATGTCACCAATGCCTCCCTCATCAATTTTCAAGTTAAATAGTTCAGCTTGGGTCGTTCCTAAGTGATTTCGCATTTTTTCACGCATTTGCCTAACTTCGGTTTTTAATTGATTTTCATCTCGTGGTTTGCAAAGCACATCATGACGGATTTGGTTAAAACGTTTTATGAGATCATTTTCACCATACACCGCTCGAGCTCGTACCAGTGCTTGGTGTTCCCATGTCCATGCTTCATTCATTTGATAATCCGCAAAGGAATCTAAACTACACGCAAGTAAACCTGCATCACCTTGTGGACGTAATCTGACATCTACTTCATAAAGAATACCGAAACTAGTGCGCACATTAAATAAATGGATAATGCGTTGCACTAAGCGTAAATAAAATTGACGACTATCAATCTGTTTGTCACCATTGGTAACACTATTTGCAGGGCAATCATGCAAAAAAACTAAATCCAGATCCGAACCGTAACCCAACTCCCAGCCCCCCAATTTACCATAAGCAACCACGACTAATCCTTTATGATTATCAGCTAAGTGAGTGGGTTTACCATAACGTTCGACCATCTGACTCCAAGCCATTTGTACAACAAAATCAAGTAATGCTTCCGCCACATAAGTAAGATGATCACTTACTTTCATAGTGGTTAATACATGTTCCACATCAGCCGCAGCAATGTGCAGTAATTGCATCTGCTTAAATTGGCGTAAGGCTTCTAATTGCTGTTCTTCATCGTCAACGTGAATACGTAATAAGTATTGATAAAGTTGGCTTTTATACTCATTAGGTTCAATCGTTTGATAAAGTGAATTAATATCAATTAATTCATCTAATAAAATCGGATAATGAGCCAGTTGATCACTAATCATAGGAGAGGCACTACATAGACGGATCAACTGCTTTAATGCACTCGGATATTCAAGCAATAGCTCTAAATAGGTCGTACGACTAACAATATTAACCAACAAAGGCAATATGCGTGAAAATACCATAATTGCCTGTTGTCCATTACAAATAGCATCTAATAAACGAGGCATGAGTTGATCGAGTATTTCACGCCCACGCACACCTATTGTCCGTTTGCCAATATCATTACGAAATTGGATGAGCATCTGATAAAGTTGCTCTGCATCACTATCAGAATAGTTTGGCAATACAGTTTTTATATCGCTTAATTGCAAATCAGGAACCCATAAGTCATCAAACAGATCATTGTATTGTTTTGTGTTTGGAACAGACTCTGAATCATCATTACCAATAAGAGCATTGAATATCAAGCGATTTTGTTGCATACGCACAGTTAATTGTTCAATAAACTCAGACCAATTGGTAAATCCCATATTGGTAGCTAAACGAATTTGATCGAGCTCTTCTTCTGGTAATGTTTGGGTTTGTTCATCATTAATGGCTTGCAGTAAATTTTCGCAGCGACGTAAAAATAAGTAGTTATTACGCAATTGAGCCACTTCATTAGTATCAAGCAATGATTCTTGTTCAATTACTTGTAAGGCGGTAAGCAGAGAACGTGTCTGTAGCCCAATGACACGGCCACCGCGAATCAGTTGAAAAACCTGTACAATGAACTCGATTTCACGAATGCCTCCAGCACCTAATTTAATATTATTTTTTAAACCACGTCGGCGTACTTCACGTTCAATCATGCTTTTCATATTACGTAAAGATTGCAAAACACTAAAATCAATGTAACGACGATAGACAAAAGGCTTAAGCATTTGGTAAAGTTCTTTGGTGAAAGAGTTTTGCTGATCGCCTAACACTTTGGCTTTTACCATAGCATAACGTTCCCAATCTCGCCCTTGTTCTTGATAATAATCTTCCATAGATGAAAAACTTAAGACTAATGGCCCACCCTCACCAAGTGGACGTAATCGCATATCAACACGATAGACAAAACCGTCTTCGGTAATACTATCAAGCGCTTTTATTAAACGTTGTCCTAAACGGGTAAAAAATACAGCATTATCCAGTTCTCGCCTGCCACCTTGCGTTTGCCCATGTTCAGGATAAGTAAAAATTAAATCAATGTCAGAGGAAAAATTCAGTTCTCCTCCCCCTAGTTTTCCCATACCCAATACGAGCAAAGGTTGAGGTTCACCTTGATGACTACACGGTGTCCCCCACTCTTTACAACTTAATTCATACAACCAATCACGTGCCGTTACAATAATGACTTCAGCGAGTTCACTTAATTGACTTAATATTTGTTCATCGCTACTAGTATAAGTTAATTGTGACCATTCAAGTCTGACTAAGATATAACGTCTAAATAATCTCAATGCTTTCATTAATGCCGTTTCATCCAATACCGATGTTAAGTGTTCATTAAGCCATTGTTGATAATAACGTCTTTCATCAGCTTGTGGCGGATGATTAATAATATTTGTAAGCCACTGTGGATATCGATAAAAAGTATCTACTATAAAATCACTTTGTACCAAAATATTAAGATTTTCCTGTACGAAAACGGAATTACATTGTGATAGCTGTGATGTTATTTTCTGTTTTTGTTGATTCAAAATTTCAGATTGTGACATATCCTTCTCTCGCATTGATGACGTTATCGACTCGTCCTATTTATCATAAAATCATAACATTACTCTTTATTTAACCGTGCAACTAGCAGTAGTTTTAATACTGTATTTATTGGGCTATAAGCAAAATCATAAACGGAGTGAATATTGGTGATTGCTTGTTGCCACTGTTTAAATTCAGATTCGTGTGCAATATCGTGATTAGCTAGTATTTCGTTTATTTGAATTAAGAGTTGTTGATAAAACGCTAGATCATTATTTTCGAGTGCATACTCTTCGTTTTGTTGCCAAAAATTTAATAAGCTTGATAAATCATGTTTAATTTGCAGGCTAAAAGGAGCGCGATTAACAGGCGAGTTTTTTAATAATCGATAACCGCGAGAGGCCTTACTTTGAGAAAAGAGATGTAGGTTAAATCTACTTAATTCAATAGCAAAATTGATTAAATCATGTTTATTACCTTGTTTTATTTCTAACTCAACTTCTTGTATCGATTTTGATTCTCCATTAGCAATGATTTCACCTTGATCTAAAGCGACTTCTATTTCGCTATTGGCAAATGAAATTAACCATGTTTGCCGATCAAAATGTGTTGTAAATAGTGGACGCAGCATTTTTTGTAAATTTTCTATATTACAATCTTTAGGAAAAGCATCGCTTGGGAGCAAAGTTAAATCAAGATGGTTGTCTGGTAAGCTAGCATTATATTCAGATCGTTCATGTAAACCTGCAACGGCTTTGTTACCATGCTTTACGGTAATCTCAAATTGTTTACTGAGCTTGTCTTGTGTTCCCCTAATCCGTAAACCACACCCATTAGAACGTAAATAGTAATCTTGAGTATCATAATAGGTATTTAAAAGTTTAAATTCGTGAATATTGTTTTGAATTTTTGAAGAGGATTCAAATTCAGCTTGATCACAACTTACCCATTGATTTAAAAAATTTTTTAAATCATGAATATCTTTAGTTGCAATTTCAAATTTTAATTCGATTTCTTTCATTATGTTCAGGTAAATCAGTTAATTTTTTATATCATATACCGATTTACCCAAGAAATACACTTAATCAATTACTGACAGAAAACTCTTGTTTTTGCAGAGAATAAAGTCTGGCAAATAAACCATTGTTATCGATTAATTGTTGGTAGCTACCCTGTTCAACAATACGGCCTTTATCTAATACAATAATTTGATCGGCCGTGATAATTGTTTTTAAACGATGGGCAATTACAATCACAGTTCGATCTTTAACTAATTCTGAAATGGCTTGTTGTATATAAACTTCATTTTCAGGATCAAGCGATGCAGTTGCTTCATCCAGCAGTACAATCGGAGCATTCTTTAATAATGCTCTTGCTATTGATATTCGCTGTCTTTCGCCACCCGATAGCTTACTGCCATTTTCACCAACTAAAGTATCCCAGCCATGAGGTAAACGAGCAATCAACTCATCACATCGAGCTTTTTTGGCTGCAAGTTTAACCTCTTCATCGCTCGCATCATGTCGACCGATACGAATATTATTTAAAATGGTATCATCGAATAAAATAACATTTTGAAATACAAACGACACACTGCGCATCAACGTCTCCGGATCGATGGTTTTAATATCATTACCGTCAATACTAATCACGCCTTTATTGACATCCCAAAAACGAGCAATTAATTGTAATAACGTGCTTTTACCGCTTCCTGAAGGCCCTACTAACGCAGTCATTTTGTTTGACGGAATAACACAACTCAGATCATTAATAACAGTTTTTTGCTTATACGAAAAATTAATATGATCTATGGTAACACTAAAATTTTTCAACAAAACATCATCTCGACCTTCCATTATTGGTTCTGTTTGTAAACTTTTCATCCGTTCAATAGATGTCAGCATATAAAAAAGCTCAGGTAATAGCGTTAATACAGAAATTAAAGGGCTGTATATGCGTGAACCAATAACAATAAAGGCTAAAAATGTTATCGGATCTAAACTACCAATAACGATCAACTTCACACCGACTAAAACAACTATGCCCAAACCTACCTGCAAAATCAAAGTAGATAACGCGACAAAAATTCCACTTACACCTTCAAATTTGATCGATGCCCACATCATATTTTTAAGCGCTCTATCCAGTGTTTTAAATTTTTCACCACTAATACCAAAGCCTTTGATGATTTTAATTCCATCAAGATATTCTTGAACCTCATTTGAGACAGCTAATTTACTTTTTACTTGTTTTTCGCCTAATTTTTTTTCAAAACCTTTGCCGATAAGCATAATCAAAAATGCAATAGGTAAAGTACAAAAGATAGCACTTGCCATTCTCCAATCGTAAA
Organism: Gilliamella sp. B14384G12; assembly: GCF_016101825.1. Taxonomy (NCBI): domain Bacteria; kingdom Pseudomonadati; phylum Pseudomonadota; class Gammaproteobacteria; order Orbales; family Orbaceae; genus Gilliamella; species Gilliamella sp. B14384G12. The sequence continues at coordinate 19,583 of NZ_JACFPU010000004.1, forward strand.
AAGCTAATAAAGCACAAGTGATAACACTACTGCATGAATAACCAATTAGTTGGGGAATGACATGACTCAACATGTTCTCAATTGTTGCACAATCACCCATAATATTAGTTGTTAGTTCAGATAAATCTTTACGATTAAAAAAACTAAGTGGAAGTTTTCTTATTTTCTCTGCCACTTCAATGCGAGTATTTGCTGCCTGTCCAAAAGCATTTGCATAAGTTTTTTTATATTCCCTTTGATAGCAAAATAAAAAAAGTAAACTAGATAATATGCCTAACCCTATCATTAACCATAAATAACTCTTATTTACAGCTAAATGACTTGTTAACGGGGTAATTAACGAGACAATAACTTGCAATAGAATAATAAACGGTAACATCAATGTAAGATTTGAGATCGTACATGCAATGATAGCTTGTCTTAAATTTTCACTTCCTGTATCGGATAACATCAATAATCGCTTAAACATTTTCTGACCCCTGCTGATAACTTATTTGCTCATCATTATTTGACTTACTCATATCAGAATGATGCATTTGCCAATCTAATGTTTGCTGATAATATTGCCACATCTTGTAGTAGGTTCCCTTATTTGAAAATAGTTGTTCATGTGTTCCTGACTCAGCAATATTCCCTTTATCTAATACGATGATCTTATTAGCATCTCTTATTGTTGAGAGACGGTGAGCTATCATAATGACCGTTTTATTTTTCATTAATGCTTTCATTGCTAATTGAATTTTGCTCTCATTTTCAGGATCGGCAAATGAAGTGGCTTCATCAAGGATTAAAATTGGAGAATTTTTTAATAGTGCTCGAGCGATAGCCAGTCGTTGCATTTCACCCCCAGAAAGATGTATACCATCTGATCCAATAATTGAATCATAACCATTTGGTAATTTTTCAATGAATTCATGGCATTGAGCAGATTTAGCAACCGCAATAACTTCATTAATTGTTGCGTCAGGTTTACCGATCCGAATGTTGTTTATTACACTTTGCTTGAATAAAAACACATCTTGAAAAACAAAACTTACTAAAGACAATAGATAACCACTAGTCATCTGTTTTAAATCAACATGACCAATTGTAATAAGGCCCTCATCTGGGTCATAAAATCGTGGAATGAGTAAGGATATGGTACTTTTGCCACTGCCTGATAAACCGACTAAAGCCGTTATTTCACCTTGTTTAGCAGTAAATGAAATATGGTTAAGCGCGTTATTACTTTCGGTTGGATTTGATACCTGTTCATCATGATAAGAAAAACACACATTATCAAATTGAATATCGTAGCTTGCAACTTTCAGCCCCTCTTTGGGTTCGCTAAGAGGAGGAACATTTAATACCTCATCCATATTTTGTACGCTTTTAACTGTTTTTTGAAATCCTTGAGTTACATATATCAATTTGAAAAATGGTGCAGGTAATCCTAAAGAAAAAATCAAATAAAAAATGGCTGACAAAATGAAATTAGCGTAATTATCCGTATCACTGATCAAAAAGATAACAACTGGAACAATAAAGAGATAAATACTATTTAATAACAATATAAAAAATGCCATGTGGTATTTAAAACAATATATAAATTTTAAACAATAAAATTGATAAGCTTTAATCGCGTCATTAAATCGTTTAAATGAAAAAAATGTCTGATTGAAAGCCTTTATAACGGTAATACCTCTTATATATTCAACTGAAGCATGACTCATTTCAATCAATTTTTTTTTGCAACTCTTGTTGATTGGTTTTGATATCCTTACGTCGATAGCCACTAATTAATACGATATAGGCAAGGATAATTGGTACTAACGTTGCTAAACCTAATCGCCAATCGAAAACGGCTAGAATCACCAAAATAACCACAGGAGAAGCAAAGGATCCAATCATATCGGGCAATTGATGAGCAATAAATTGTTCAATTTTTTCGATATCGTCATCCACGATTTTTCTAAGCTCGCCACTAGAATGGTTTGTATGAAAGCCTAAAGGTAAACAGGATAAATAACGAATAAAGTTGTATTTAAGATTATAAAGTGTTTTAAATGCAACAATATGTGATAAGCATAACGCTAGGAAATTAAAAACAATCGCTAATGCAGCAGCCATAAATGCCAGCCAGCCATAACTAATAATTAATTCGCTATTTAATTCTGTTTGATGACTGATGCTCACTATAATTTCACAAACAATGAAATAGATGGCAATGAATGGTACAAATGAAGTGATGACACTAAAAATAGAGAATAAACAGGAAAAAATCATTAAAGTTTTATAAGTAAATGCTAATTTCCACAAGCGAGAACTTGGATTGATATCAGTTGAATTCATGACATAACACGCACGCATTTTGATGTTAATAATAATCATTATCAATTATAAGAAATTAAAATGATAATAAGTTTTATCTCTTCATTTGATAAATGATAACTATTAATATTTCAAATTGCATTGATTTATTATGTTACTTATTGCCCGTTAGTTAAGCGGGCGTTAATAGACATTGAGATTTAAATCTGGAAAATAATTTTGTTATTAAAAATTATTTTACCACTCTAAATGGATTGGCCTTTTTTGCAGGAGGTGTTTCGGATTGATTATTTTGTTTTTCTTGTAACGCTCGATATTGAGGTTCATCCTCAAATCCCATCCCTACTCCATTTTCACGAGCATAGATAGCTTCAACCGCAGCCATAGGAACAACAATATGTTGTGGCACACCAGAAAAACGGGCATTAAACTCAATTTGCTCATTATTTGATACATATTGACCTACAGATTGTGGTGCAATATTTAGCACTATCTGATTATTCTGTACAAACTCTTGTGGAACCAATACTCCATAGACAGAAGTATTCACCACAATATAGGGCGTTAAATCATTATCCAGAATCCAATCATAAAAAGCCCTAAATAAATAAGGCCGACGTGGAGTCATTTGCTCAAGTTCCATAAAAATACCTTGTATAAAAAATAGTGCAAATCAGATAAAATTATTTATTATGCTCTCATCTTTCTTTCATCGTCAGTAAGAGACTGAATAAAAGCAGGACGTTCAAAAATGCGTGCCATATAATTTAAATAATTTTTCTCAGCAACTTTTGGTAATTCAATATTAAGCATTGGTAAACGCCATAATAATGGAGCAAAATAACAATCACATAAAGTGAAATCATCACTCATAAAATAATCTTTTTCTTTAAAAATAACTGAGATTGAAACAAGATCATCCAATAAATTTTTTCGGGCTGTTTTAGCTGCATTGCTATTAGGATCGGCAATAATTGTTTCGTAAGCGGCATACCACTCTTTTTTGATACGATACATCGTTAAACGTGCATTTGCTCGAAGAATAGGATAAACAGGCATTAAAGGAGGATGTGGGAATCGTTCATCTAGATATTCTAATGCGATATGAGGCTCGTATAAAGTAAGATCGCGATCAATTAAAGTTGGGATATTAGCGTATGGATTAAGATCCAATAATTCTTGAGGTAAATCATCTGCGGTTACAAACTCGATTTCAGCAGTCACACCTTTTTCTGCCAATACAAAACGAATCTGATGGCCGTAAATATCTGTTGTATCACAAAATAGTGTCATAACAGAACGTTTATTAACAGCAACAACCATGTTCACTCCCAATAAGCAAAGTTAAAATAAGTTAGTTAAGTCACTATTCTAACAAATTGGATAACAAATTTGTTAAAAAAATGCATTTTATTACTATCTTTCTTGTATTGAAAAATTTTTTGACAAGAAGTTTAAGGTTAGCTATACGTTTTAGTAAAAATAATCGTTCTTATGAGTAGCAATAATTAAATTAAAAATCTGAATGTTATATTACAAAAAAGCTAAGTTACACTTAGTCAATCATCTTAATGACTATTTTAGATAAACAATAATTTGACATAAAAAAACCCAGCTTTTGGCTGGGTTTTGAAAACAATTTTGTAACGTATGCAATTAACGTTTGCTGAATTGTGGACGACGACGTGCTTTGCGTAGACCCACTTTTTTACGTTCAACTTGACGAGCATCACGAGTAACAAAGCCTGCTTGACGTAATGCAGAACGTAATGTTTCATCATATTCCATTAATGCACGAGTAATACCGTGACGAATTGCACCAGCTTGACCTGAAATACCGCCACCTTTAACAGTGATGTATAGATCAAGTTTGTCAGTCATTTCAACTAACTCTAAAGGTTGCATAACAACCATACGAGCAGTATCACGACCAAAGTATTGCTCTAATGAACGTTTATTAATAACGATATTTCCACTACCTGGTTTAATAAACACGCGAGCAGCAGAACTTTTGCGGCGACCTGTGCCGTAATATTGATTATCAGCCATCTTCTATCCCCTTAAATATCTAATACTTGCGGTTGTTGTGCCGCATGATTGTGCTCACTACCAGCATAAACTTTTAGTTTACGGTACATTGCACGACCAAGAGGACCTTTCGGTAACATGCCTTTTACAGCAATTTCGATGACTTGTTCAGGATGACGTTCAATCATTTCTTTAAAAGTCGCTTCTTTAAGTCCACCGATGTAGCCAGTATGGCGATAATAAATCTTATCAGTGCGTTTTTTGCCTGTTACAGCAACTTTTTCTGCATTGATAACAATGATATAGTCACCTGTATCAACATGTGGTGTGTATTCTGCTTTGTGTTTACCACGCAAACGGCTTGCGATTTCAGTAGCTAAACGACCTAACGTTTTACCTGCTGCATCAACAACATACCAGTCGCGTTTAACTGTTTCTGGTTTAGCTGAAAAAGTACTCATTCGTAATTATCCAATTTTTAATTAATCTCACGTTAATAAATCATTTGATTTATTTACACTTTTTGATTGTTGCTATTAACTAACTAACCCCTTCGAGTTGTTACATTAACTTTGACAACCGAAAACAACGTTGGGAAAAACGTTGTTGTAACGTGGGTGCCGATATTATACAGAAATAATATAAAAGCGCTAGTTTAAAAATAAAAAATCATGGCGATAATAAAGTCTTGCTGTTACACTTAAAGTCAAGCCCACATAATAGAAAATTTATATCATGAATACGACAATCACACTTTCCGAAAAAGATTATATAAGTCGCGGATTACACCGCAAATGTTATCATCACCCAGAGGATGCGAATAAATGCATTAAAGTCAACTATAATGATGGGGCAGAAGAAGAAACCAACCGCGAGATTGCCTATTATAAACATCTTATTAAACGTAATGTATCATTTGATGCATTAGCTAAATATTATGGATCAGTTTCAACTAATTATGGTAATGGTCATATCTTTGAACTGATTCGAGATTATAATGGTGAAACCGCAATTCCACTGGAAAAATACCTTGCTAATAAATCGTTAACCGAAAAATATTTTGATCAATTAGTCACGGGGCTCAAAGAGTTAAAATCAGCATTATTAAAAGATCGTATCATTACCATGACTATCAAAAGTAAAAATATCTTATTTCAACATTTAAGCGATACTAACAGTCGTTTAGTGATTATCGACAACATTGGTAATTCAACTTTTATTCCAATTGCGAATTACATTCCTTGTTTTGCAAAATCTAAAATTGAACGAACTTGGCAGCGCTTTTTAAAGTCTATTGTTAAAGAAAATAGTCATAATCCTTTGCTTACTCGTTTAATTGACGTGTTGAATCAGTAAGTTGCAATTGTGCAATTGCACCTTTCGCATCGCCAGATCGATTTTTTAACATAAATAAACCCTGATGTAACTTTGCAATACGATTAACAATACTTAAACCAAGCCCAATGCCGTCATGTTTGCGATCCATCCGGAAAAAGGCTTGAGTGAGTTTTTCGCTTTTTGATTCGTCAATGCCTGCACCCTCATCCTCCACACTTATAAAGATATCTTTTTTATCCTTATAACAACTTACTACTATTTTGGTCTGTTTTGGGCTATAGCGATGACTATTTTCGACTAAATTACGCAACAGTAATCTTATTAAAGTGACATCACCATTAAACGAAAGTTTTGTATCAGGTATATTCCATTCAATAGATTGAAATTTTTGTTTAGTTAATTCCGTTAATTCATCAGATAAAGGGATCATAATATCATCATAGAAATTAATCTTTTGATATTGCCCAACTGTAAATTTTTGGCTTGCACGCGCTAACATCAATAATTGCTCAACCGTGTTAACTAAACGATCAATTCTGTCAATTAATTCAGTACAATCAATATTGTTTTTAGTTTCTAATAATTCTAAATGTAAACGTATACCAGCAAGCGGCGTTCGCATTTCATGCGCAACATCGGCAGTAAAAAGCCGTTCTTGTGCCAAAGTTGTACTAAGACGAATAAACAGATTATTCAATACTGAAGTAATGGATTTAATTTCGCGCATATTACTAATCGGTGCAATAGGTTTTAAATTCTCTTCAGTACGTTGATTAAGATCTTTTTCCAAAATTTCTAGCGGTTTAGTAATCCATTTGATGGCTTTATAGGCTAAAAATAATGTCACCAGCATCATGGTAAAAGCAGAACAAAACAGTGCAAAAATAGCTTCAAGTTCTTCATGCTCAACCACTTCATCAATTTTATTTTGACTCAGTGTTAAATTAACCAATACATCAATTTGTTCTTTACTTTCATGCCATAACCAAAAAACGGTAATAGTTTGGCAAATGAGCATAATTGCGCCTAAAGTAAAAAAAAGATTCCAGCGAATACTGTGACGAATATCACTAAGAGATTTTGCGATCATAATAAATTTATATAGTTAGTAGTATTAATTAACAATCAATGTTAAGTTGATAGCCATAGCCACGAACAGTTCGAATACAATTTTTTCCGAGTTTATTGCGTAATCCATGAATGTAAACTTCTAGGACGTTTGAGCTTGGATCACTTTGCCAATCGTAGAGATCGTTTTGCAGTAAATCACGATGCACTTTTTCACCTGCTTTTAACATCAATCGGGATAAAACGATAAACTCTTTTGGCGTTAATACTATTTCTTGATTATTGACAGTTACTTTTTGCTGTTTGATATCAATAGTAATAGGTCCATAGCTAATCAGATTATCAGCGGTACCTTGATTACGACGAATTAATGCCCGCACTCTGGCTAACAATTCTGTTAAAGCAAAAGGTTTTATTAAATAGTCATCAGCACCTAAATCTAAACCCTCTACTCTATCCTCAACGGTATCACGTGCGGTAAGAATAAGAACAGGCGCATCAATTTGCTTTTTTCGCCAGCGTGTCAGTAATTCTAAGCCATCACAATCAGGCAAACCTAAATCAAGAATAATCAGACTAAATTGCCCAAATTGGATATACTGTTCGGCCTGCTTACCTGTTGATGCTAGCTCACACACATAACCATTGGAGGTAATACCATCATACAGACCTTTTTGTAGTAAGCTATCATCTTCAACAATAAGTATTTTCATTATCATTTACTCTAATCGGTATTTTATAATAAAGTCGATAGGTGATGACTTATTATATGTTTGTCTTTGCTACACAGCGCAGTTAATTACAATCCATAAGATAACTATCGATTAATCAATTTACTTATACTCATCCAACATTTTTTAACTATCAATGAGGATATAATGCTTACGATAAATCCAATAAAAATATCTAATGGCCAATGAACTCCCAGATAGATACGGCTCCAACTAACTAATAATGCAACTATCAACAATACGTATAAGATTGTTTTAGTTCTCTGTGCTTTATTAAAAAAGGCAGTAAAAAATAAAGTCCATACAAAAACCGCATGTTGGCTTGGTAACGAGCTTGTTTTATCATGAAACAAATAATTTGTTCCAACATCTATTGTAAATGGCCGTGGAGAATAAAATAGATGACGAATAATAAAAGTAATCAATAATGCGATACATAAACCTATCACCATTTTTAACATGAGTTGCCGATAAATAGGATAAATAAACCAACAAATACTCATAACAATAATTGGGACATAAACCAAATATTTTGCACAAAAAATAGCAAAGCTAATAAATGATTTCGATGCTTGCTCTGACGCATTAATTAATAGAAAAATTTGAGTATTTAAATCATGCCACATTGAACAATTACCAGATTAATTAAAATTATTAACAATTTAACGCTTAAACCTTAAAAGAACCTTAATAATATAATCAATTAATAAACAAATTTATCAAACAAAATCATAGATGCTCGATTATTTTGTACTAAACCAACATTTTTTTGCAAAAAACGATACAACAATATCCAGAGATAAACAAATGATAAAATAGATAACAATCACAAATAAAAATATTTCGGTCGGATAAACCATACTACGATTATTAATTTGCGTGGCAATAAAGGTAAATTCAGCGACACCAACAACATAAGCCAAGGAGGTATCTTTAATCAACGATACCCATTGATTAACAAACGATGGCATCATCATTTTTAGAGCTTGCGGTAAAATAATGTAGATAATGACTTGAGTTTTAGATAATCCTAGTGAAAATGCAGCTTGCCATTGATCTTTCGATATAGCAATCATCCCTGCATGTACTGAGTGCCCAATATAGGCAGCACCAATAACAGATAATGCAAAAACTACCGTTGTAATTGCAGGCACGTCTACATTTAGTAACACAGGCAATAAAAAGTAAGTCCAAAATATGAGCATGATCACTGGAATAGCTCTTAAAAAGCCTAGCACACCAATAAATAAGGAACGAACAAGCCCTTTACTAACCGTTAAGCCAACGCCTGCTAAAACTCCCATAAAAGATGAAAATACAATTGCGGCTAAACTCATTAATAGTGTTAAAAATATCCCCCCCGGAAAGTTACCCCACATCATATAACTTAGGTTATTATAGATAACTTCTAGACCTTTAAATTCCATAATAAGTAATTACATCCTACCCGTAGGGAATTGTTTGGTTTGATAAATATTGCCTAACGTACCAATAATTACAATAGCCAAAATATATAAAAACGTTGCAACAGCAAAATCTTGAAAAGTTTTTAATGATTCGGTTTCAACTTGCCTTGAAACATAAGATAGCTCTAACACACCTATGGCCATCGTTAACGATGAATTTTTAACGATATTCATATATTGACCAATAAGAGGCGTAAAGGCAATACAAAAGCTCTGAGGTAAAATAATAAAACGCATACTTTGCCACCAAGTTAATCCTAATGCCAATGATGCTTGTTGTTGCCCTACACTCACACCAGCAATCCCTGCTCTAAATTCTTCGGCAATAAAAGCACTGGAATAACAAGTCAATCCAATAAAACCAATGATAAATTCGAATGATGGCATTTTCAGTGTCAAAAACCATAATTGAATTTGTGGCTCGTCAAATAGCCAAATTTTAAATTCATCGGGTAATAAGTTACCAATACCAAAATACCAAAAAAACAGTTGTGGCAATAATGGAGAATAACGAAAAATTGCGTTATACCCTACCACCATACTTTTAATCAATTTGATCCCACTTTGCTGAGCAATAACCAATAAAAAACCTAAAATCGTAGAAAAAATGATAGTAAGTAGTGAGATAGCTAAGGTTACTAAAAAACCATCCCATAACCACCATAAATAGCGGACTTCAAGTAATTGCTCTAACATAATTTATTGAGCCGACCCTATTTTAAAAACACCGCGGGGCATTGCAGATTTAGTGTTAGGACCGAACCAACGATTATAAATCGTCAATGCTTCACCATTGGTTTCGAGTTTTAATAATATTTGGTTCACTTTGTCTATTAAGCGTGTTTCTCCTTTAGGGATACCAACCGCTTGATATTCTTGTGTGATACTAAAGGGTGAAATTTCGAAGTTTTCACGCTGTTCTTCTGGTACATTGGCGAGTAAGCCAATTAATTTAGCATCATCTTGAGTAATCGCTTGCACCACACCATTACGTAATGCAGCAAACGCAAATGGCGTATCATCATAAGAGATCACTTTTGCAGTTGGATACTTTTCACGAAGCGTAATTTCCATCACGGTGCCTTTATCAGCGCCGATCCGCAAATTTTTCAGATCATCGGCTGTTTTAAGTACGCCCTTTTTAGCAATAAATTTTTGACCGGTAGCAAAATACGGCAAACTGAAATCGACTGTTTTTGCTCTTTCATCGGTAACCGTAAAGTTTGCCACAATTAAATCCGCTTTTTTTGAGGTTAATAATGGAATACGATTCGCAGGATTAGTTGGTACTAATTCAACTCTGACATTTAATTCTTTGGCAATTGCATTGGCATAATCTACATCAAGACCTACAATTTTATTGGTTGCTTCGTCAATAAAACCAAAAGGTGGGTTGCTATCAAATACAGCTATTTTAATTTCGCCCCGTTTTTCGATATCATCTAAACGATCGGCAAAAGCAGAATTGGTGCTTAATAATGTGCCGAGAAAAGCAATCGTTATTAGCGATTTAGTAAGAAATTTCATTCAAAACCTCATTAAAAATTATATTAGGTACCGCTAAAGTCTATCAACAAAAAAATGAAATAAATAAATAACAAATCATCACATGGTTATAACTAAAAGTTATATTAAGAGAATTGAACTTGCTTTATAAGATTGTTACGGCCTAGAGAATACACTCTTTTCAGTAACACATTAAAAATGATAATAATCAGACCTTGCATTAAAAAAATCTGGTCTTTAAAAAATTAACGATTAAAAAAAGATATTGTTGAAATCAACAGATGTATTGGTAAGAGCGAATCCCCACCCATTTCAATAATATTGCTGGAATATGGTTAGAGATTGAGATTCAAATTGATAAGGTTGTACGCGATCAAAAGGAACGAATTTACGCATGACTACACTATATTATTTCACACTAACCATGTATCCATAATATAGTATAAAATGTGGATTAATATAGCGAGTTAGGCTCAGTGAACAAACACATTAATGATGTTTAAATTCAAGATATTTTCTTAATCCTGGCGGCACAGATTGCAATAAGTAAATGTTTATTGCTTTTTCGTGACGTTGCCAAAAAATACCCGCCACAATAATAGATAAACCTATTATTGTTAAGGCAAAAGGAAACAGTAGGCTGTCTTCAAACACGTGATAGGATAAATAACTTAAATATCCCGTTATTCCTAAACCGCCAAAAATAACAAAAACTCTTCTAACGATTATTACCCCTATTAGTATCATGAGTAAATTAACACAGAAATAGAAAAATTTATTTAACTCACTGTCTGATTCCATTGAACTTAATGCGCCCCAAAAAGTGAGAACGCCAAATAAATAGAGCCAAAATGACAAATCTTTATCACTTTTATTCTTTATATCAATAAGAAAGGCCACCACAACAACCAATAATCCAAACCATAGCGATACTTGTTGACGCATATTGAAATAATCCGAATAATTAATATCGTTTTTTGCATAACCCAATAAATGAACTAAATAAGGTGTAAGATCCATACTCATATACCAGAGTGTAAATGCTAGTGGCATAAATAAAAAAGAAGATCGATATCGAAGAATTAGACAAACAGCAACCAATACGGTCGCTAACTCCATAAATAACCACCGAAAGTCAATATATCGATGATAATCTCTGTAATCATAATGGTTATCCCAAACGCCTATAGCATTTTCAAGTCCATAAACCCCTAAAGGCGTTAATACAATCACTAACGTTGTTAATATATTCGCTGGAATGATCAGATGATAACGTTTTAATAAAAATTGTGCAGTGCAAAGTGCAGTGATGGCATAAATCGCACTAATACACAATAAACCAATACCGCCTAAATGCTCCCAACCTAAAGTCATAAATAGTGACATCGCACCTATCGCAATCAAACCTCCTAGATAATACAATATATGCGTAAATTGAAAGCTAGGCAGATGTTTATTCTGTTCTTGGAAAAACAGCCATAATTGTTCTGCCTGCTGATGAGTCAATAATTTTTGTTCCACTGCACTCGTTAATTGTTTATAGGTAATTTTCATAAGTTTTATAACTCTTTGTTAAATAATAATCACCTAACGAAATATCTCACTATCAACAAAAAAATAAGCAATTTCACGTTCTGCTGATGCTAAAGAATCGGAACCATGCACGGCGTTTTCTCTCACACTATTCGCAAAATCGGCTCTTAAAGTCCCTGCAGCAGCTTTAGATAGATCAGTGGGTCCCATCAGTTGTCGGTAGCGTTCAATGGCATTTTCACCTTGTAAAACTTGAACAACAATTGGTCCAGACATCATAAATTTTACCAAATTAGCAAAAAAGGACTTGTCTTGATGCTCAGCATAAAAACCTTCAGCTTGTTCTTTTGTTAACCTCACCATTTTCATAGCAATAATATCGAGTTTAGCTTGGTGAATTCTTGTTTGAATTTCGCCAATAATCTGTTTTTTTACCGCATCAGGTTTAATAATGCTGAGAGTTTGTTCAATCGCCATGTTAATGTTCCTTTATTAATCTGACATAAAATTTATTCGGACAATTTGTCCACTTTCATCTAATACCAGTAAACGATGTTTTCCATTTTTAGTCACAGTTAAAGCGACTTTTTCATTATCCTTTGAATTAGCCACTAAAGTACCATCTAAAAACCACCATTTTTCACCAAATCCACCTTCAGGAATTAAATCAATCGTGACTTGATTATTGCCTGGTAATGCTCTAACGAGTTGTTTATCCCGTAAACCAACAATATTAAGTGAGGCAAAAATATCTTTACCCATTACAGGACATTTTTTATCAATTGGGGGCAGTAAAGATTGTCGTCTTTCTTTAGTTAACAACCAATTTTCTAATGAAATTGGCCACAAAGCTATCTGTTTTTTTTGTGCTCCTATACAATCAGCTGCTACACGCTCACCGCGATCATTTACCCAAATATTTATCCAACCTGAACGGTAAATATTATTTTTTAATTCACTGTAGGTGCTTAATGTTGGTGGCAACATATTATTTAATACCCATGCTGTTTTTTGACGATGACAATTAGCATCAGATTCAGGAAGTGGCTGCCCTGATGGCCAACAAATTTGGGCGCTTGAGACTGATTCAGGTTTCTCATAAGTGAGGAGAGGATGATTTAAGCGGTTTTCTCTATTTAATAATATTGAATTTACTTGTTGTAAAATTGGAGTTGCAGACATTGAACCATACTGCCCAACAACAGGCGTACCATCAGGGCGCCCTACCCAAATGCCTATTAAATATCGAGGATTTATACCAACAGCCCAAGCATCGCGATAACCATAACTGGTTCCTGTTTTATAAGCTAATAAATTGCTATTAATTAACATTTGCCGTGTTATCCATGCACTACCATCAGAGATAAAGGGTTTATTAATTAAAGGATCAGATTGAGTATATCGTAAGGGGCTCACATCCCCGTGCCTTGCAAATGCACTGTATGCACTAACAAGGTTATCCATTCTAAGTGAAGCTCCACCTAATATATAGGAAATATTCGGATCATTTGCGATAGAGGATAAAGGTAAACCAATACCTGCAAGTTTTCCTGCGAACCTTTTTGGACCATATAACTCAATTAATTGAACTGCCGGTAAATTTAATGATTTACTCAATGCATCAGAAGCACTAACAGGCCCATGAAAACCCTCATCAAAATTAGTTGGTCGATAATCGGTAGTAATACGCGGAACATCTTGTAGTAACGATTCAGAATGAATCATACCGTCATCAATAGCAAAGGCATAAATGAAAGGCTTGAGTGTAGAACCAGGAGAGCGTAACGCTCTAATCATATCGACTTGACCAAAACGCTCTTTATCATTAAAGTCAGCAGAACCAACATATCCTTTAACCGTCATATCATCATGATCTACCACTAAAATTGCTAATGATGTTTTAGGCGGGAGCTGTTTTTTTCGATTAATAGCAAGATCTTCTAAAATATATTGAATAGAAACATCAATAGTGGAATGAATAATATTATCATTAGGATATTGCTGTTTTAAACGATAAGCCAATAATGGTGCTAACTGTGGTGCTTTTCGTGGATAAACCCAAACTTCATCACGTCGAACTTGTTCAATCAACTCTTTTGGCCAAACATCATATTGAGCAAGTCTATCTAATACTTTGTCACGAGCTTGCTTAGCTCTTTCAGGAAATCGATCTGGTCTTAATCGACTCGGTGCTTGAGGCAATACCGCCAATAATACCGCTTCGCTTCGAGTTAATGCTTTAGGTTGTTTACCAAAATAAGACCAGCTAGCGGCTCCAATACCCTCAATTGTGCCTCCGTAAGGCGCATGATTAATATATAAAGTTAAAATCTCTTCTTTACTATAATGTAGTTCAAGTTGAAAAGTCCGAAAGATTTGTTTTAATTTACCGATAATTGTTCGATCATGAGGAGAGAGTAACCTAGCCACCTGCATTGAAATGGTACTACCTCCTGAAATAATTTTATTATTGGATAAGTTTTGCCAAGCAGCTCGAAATAACGACATCGGGTTAATACCAATATGATTATAAAAATAACGATCCTCATAATTTAATAACACATCAAGATAATAATCAGGAACTTCATCAAGGCTTACCGAATAACGCCAAATACCCTTTTCATCAGCAAATCGCCATAAAGGAGTTTCATCTTGAGCAACAACGGTTTGTGTTGTTTTATTTCGCGAAATAGATAATGGAAAAAAATAATCCAAGACAAAAAAACTGCCGACTAACAAAACTGATAATAATAATAAAAAAAGAAATAATTTATAAAAGAACTTTTTCATTATTGATATTCGATTATCCAACACAATTTTAAAAAAATAAAAATTCCGCCAACGCTATTGGCGGAATAGTCAATGAAGTTAATCTTAGTGATAGTATTGAAATTTTTACTATCCCTTGATTAATTACTTTCTTTATTAGGAACAGATATCGTCATCAAATCTGGTGATTGTCCGATTGCAAAACGATCAGGACGGTACATAGATTCAACATAAGGATAAGGAATCATGTAATTACCAGTTGTTACCGCTCTAACTAAATAAGCAACACGTTTATGATATTTTTGGCGTTCCTTATAATTTTGGATATTAACAGCAGCAACATATCTATCATCTCTAAATTCCTGATATTTAAGTTGACTTACATCATCATCTTTCAATAAATCAGATACACCAGGAATTGATGATAAATTCACGCTACTATTTGAAAGATTCTGATTTTCAAGTTCTAACCCAGCTGGTAAGTAATCAACAATCAATGCATCATGAACAGGTTCTTTTGATGTTACATCTAAAATCACAACCATCATGGAACCCACTTCTAATTGGGATGGATTTATTTCGTTGCCATGTAGATCGTAATAGGTTCGGGTAATATTGAAAAAACCATCTTTCGATGTTGGTGCCGGTGGCGTTTTTCCATACCCAGAAAGCGAGAATTTAGCATAAAGTGGTCTATCATGTTCTGAATTATTGATAGATAACCCTTGACTTAAGGCTTCATAATTATAGGAATGAGAATAGACAGAATTAACCTCAACAACACTATCATTTATTGCCAGTTTAAATTTATCATCTTTTTTATGTTGCTCTAATGACCAACCAGCAATAAATAATGAATTTAACTCCTGAGTTGAGTAATAACGTTTATTTTTTAATAATTCTGATAAATTAACTAAATAACTGGCTTGATTTTTTGTGGCCATATCGTTTTCTATCAATAACGATAGAATTAATGCTTGATCACGAACCTCGCTACCATAATTACCCCGCCATGTACTGTAATCATATGGAGTAGTGAAAATTAATGGTAATAATTTATCATAAACAGATGTCAAACCATTCAACTTTGCACTTACGGCTAATTGTGCCAAAGGTAACGGGCTATAGATAAATGATTTATCCTTACTGACCTTATCCGATAAATAATTAATCTCATTACGCATCGCTGAGGTAATCTTATTTTGTTTGGACAGTATCATCAACGCATAGGCTTTAATAGAGAATTTTCTAAATTCAAGTGCATTTTCATCCCTATAATAATAAAGATTATTAAATGCAGAAGTATCATAAATATATTGACCAAGACGCGACATTGCTGCATCAAGAGCTTTATCATTTACCTGATAACCTCGCTCTTTAGCTTGCAATAAAAAGTCCGTAGCATAAACAGTAAGCCAATGTTCTTCTTCGCTATGATTACTCCATAAACCAAAACTACCATTACTACGTTGCATTGATAAAATCCGTGAAATGCCTTTTTGAATTTTTTCTCGGCGCTTATCATCAGAATCCGTTTTAATACCTAACTGTGCAAGCTGTTCACTGTTAGCATATAAAGATGGGAATAATCCACTGGTTGTCTGTTCTAAACAGCCATAAGGATAGGCAAATAAACTTTTGATATATTGAGCGATATTCAGTGGTGGTTGATTAGAGATAACCAATTGCCCTTCAATGGTATTTTCAACCAGTCCCATTAACGCTTCGTCAGGTAATTTCCAACTGTTCTTTTCATCTAACACTACTTCAAAATATCTTGTAGTTGCAGCATAGGCTGGTCTTACACCGATAGCCCATGAACGATGAATATCAAAATCTGAATTATCATCGATAACAATCCCTTTCACATCTATATTTACAGTACCTTTACCATAACCATAATCTGCGACAACAGGAATTTGAATAATATTTTTTTGTTTGCTATCAAGTCTGACAGGAATAGATTTTACATCATTTTGATGAATCAACCCCGTTGTTGATACTTCAACTTGCATATTTTGAGTCGTATCAGTCAAATTATGAAGATCTAATGCTAATACTGCTTGATCTCCCCCAGATAAAAAGCGCGGAGTTGTTAATTCGGCAATAACAGGAGCAGCAACTTTCATCGTTTTTTCTGCTTTACCAAAACGATTGTCATCCCATGCTTGCGCCATGATGCGCAATTCACCATTAAAATTAGGTAATGGTAAATCAATAACACCCTCACCTTGGTCATTTAACTGAATGGTTTTCAATTGTTGAGCAACAATAAGAACTTCATTAGACGGTTTTTTTCCGCCAGCGCCCATCGCATCACCACCAAAACTCATGTTAACATTACGCCCTGAAGCCTCAATTAACTTACCATAAACATCAAAAATATCGACATCATAACGTTTACGCCCTAAAAATCCAGCATAAGGATCTGGCGTAACATAATCAGTAATATTTAATACACCAGAATCAACAGCTGAAACTAACACTGTGACTTTTTTATCTTTTTGGATAAATTTTTCATCCATTTTGATTTTAATTGGCACAGTACTTTCTGGTTTCACTTGTTTTGGTGCATTTATTGAAATATTTAAATGGCGATTTGTTGTATCAGTAGGTAAATAAAGTAAACCAATTGCTCGTTTTACTGTTTGTACGGCAGCATTAGTTGATGGACGGATTATCATGGCATTAATATAAATATCATGTCTTCCCCAATCTTTAATTGGTATATCGACATCTAAACCTTTTTCGCCAACAGTAATTGCTTTTTTCCAAATGATACCATCATTCGTTTCAAGAGAGATATAACCAGAGCCTGCAACTGGGGCTTGAACGTTGACTTTAGCCACATCACCGACATTATAAAATGGTTTATCAATACTTAATTTAACTTGATCGGGACGTACTGATTTCGTACCACGTGTATTATCCTCCCAATCATAACCTGACCAAAAGCGAAAGCTTGTCACTACTTTAGACTCGTCATCGATCACTTCAACACGATAAGATCCATAATCACTGGTTAAATAGCTTATTTTAGTCGTACTATCCTTTTCAATTGATAGCTGATCTTCCGAAATAACAATCTCACTGGAATTATGATTAAGTTGCCAGCCATCTTCACTTGACCAAGTCCAATAATATTCACGACGTTCACGAATCAATCTTGTTTTTAAGGAGTTTGTCGCCAGTTTGTTACCGTCTAGATCAACATAAGCAATTTCAAATTCCGCATTAGTCCCTATATCAACGGTAGGACGCTCATAATAATTATCAGTATTCCAATCATAATAAGGTGAATCGCCAATCAATGCTCGGATAGCTGGTACTTGATTAGCAGGCCAAATGGTTTGAGTTGCATAACGTGTAACCGGTCTACCTCCTGAATCGAGTAAACTCGCTTGTAAAACTACTTTCACTGGAGAACGTAAATTTGCCCAATTACTCCTTTTAATATGAAGCTGGGTTAAGCCATCATTATCTAATGTTTCTTCAAAAGAACCAAGTTCACTATAAAGACTACCATCTGTCACTGAACCAATTTTGAAATCGGCTAATCCGGTAATGGAGTCAACTTTCTTTAAATAAACATTAGCGTTTAGGCGATTATCTGATGCTGGTGCACCATACAAATACCAACCTTTGATATCAAAGTTAACATCTTCATCGTTTAATATTGGACCGTCTGACGAACTGGTTATTTCCATCGCCATACGTTCTGGCAAAAATTCTTCCACGTTGAAATACCAATAACGATAAATATCATCACCTAAATTAAAACGAATTGACCATTTACCTGTTGCCGCATCAGATGGAATGACAAAATTTGCCTGATATAAACCATTGGTATTAGCACTGCTTTTTAATTGAAAATTTTTAACTACACGCCCATCAGTTGAAATCGCATCGGCAATAATTGGTTGATCAGTCAATGGTTGCCCATCCGCATCACGCAATAATGCATTAAAATAGACGGTTTCATCTGGACGATAAAGATCTCGTGGACCAAAAACAAATAATTGTGCATGCGAATAAGGTGTACCTGATAAATCGAATTCAGTCAAATTAAGGGCATTTCGATCTACATATATAAATGAAGTTTGTTTTCCATCATTGGCTAGCAATATCCAATTGTCATCATGGGTATTCATAGAAAATTCAGCATAACCATCTTTATCTGTTTTTTCCGAAACACTACAATCGTCGTCTTTTATTGTTACATAACGACAAGATATTTCGATATTTGCAAGAGGTTTACCATTATCTAAACCATGAGCCATAACCGAAAATCTATGGTTGTTGTAGTTATGAACTGAAACACCAATATTACTTATTGAAAATAGGGTTGCTGGATTTGATTCATTGTAAGTTCCGGCTTCATTCATCACCGCAACATAAACACCTTCTTGTTTAAGTTCACTAATTTTAGAAAGATTGACTAAAACAGTTTCTTGGGCATTAGGTTTAGGATTAAGATCAAAACGTGACGAGTAAACTAAATCAGCATAACTATTGAGTTCTTCAGAGCGCCAAGCATATAGCATATTAATAAAGCCAAATTTATCAAAGAAATCACTTAGTTTTTCTGGCTTAATTTTAAAAAAGTTTATGTCGACCTTATTAATGTTCAATGTCGTCACAGGTAATCCACTCATGGACTTACTCGGTAATAATAATCCAGTACTTGCAAAATTTACTAATGGCTGACGATCCCGAGTGGTTAATTCTTTTTCATAAACTGATTGTAAACTCTTGTTATTAATCGCCGTTAACATTTTATCAATGGTTAAATCTAATTTACGATTTGGTGCAAGATAACGATGTCTTAATTCCAAACCATTATCAGACAACTCCCAGTCACCATCGACAACACCCGTTTCCTTGTCAACTAATCTCAGTAAATTTGAAAAATTTAATTTAGGAAGAAGTGGAACAGAAAAAGTCACGACTAAAGTACTTGATCCATCAATAATCATCTCCGAACAATCAAGAATTTCAAGTTTTTTATCTTTATATTTTTCGATTAATTCTGGTGTTGGATTAAATACATTATGCAATTGCGAATTAACACTCGAGTTTTGAGTTGTGCTATTTTTTTGATTAGCGGTTATATTTGTCGTTAGCTCGTTGTTTTTTGCTTGTGCACATAGCGTTAAAAACAAACCCAACATAGCTAAGTGTTTAGTTAATCTCATGATTTCACCCAATTCCTTTTATTTCACTAAATGTTGTGACTATTTTTGGTCAATATTATGCACTGTCACCAAACGTTTAGCAAAATATCTTTACAAACAAATTGAATTTTTAAGTAAGCAATCAAATTTTTGAAAGAATCGTTGATCTGGGTTTATTGGAAAGTAGTATTACTGACATTTAGAACATATTGTGTTATCAATAAGTTCTAAATGTTAGATGATTTCAGAATTATTAAGCAAAAGCTGGCTGATTTATTACTTTTTTGCAGTTAATTTTTTTAAGATAAAATTCAAAATAATTCCATATAATGGTAAAAAGAATAAACCACAAATTAAAATTTTAAAACTATAATCCATTAACGAAATTTCACCCCAATGATTAGCCATAAATTCATCACTACTTTTGTAAAAGGCAATAGCAAAAAATACAATAGTATCAATACCATTACCAAAGATTGCTGAAGCTGAAGGTGCTACCCACCAAAATTGATTTTTTCTTAAATAGTTAAAAACAGTAATATCCATTAATTGCCCAACTAAATAAGCTGCAAAACTGGCTAATGCTATGCGAAAAACAAAGTTATTAAATTGGGTCAATGCTGACCAACCTACCCAGTGGGTTTCGAAAAATAGAACCGAAATCAGATATGAAAACAGTAAAGCGGGAATCATAACCACAAAGATAATTTTTCTTGCCAAACTGGCACCAAAAATACGGATAGTTAAATCAGTAGTTAAAAAAATAAATGGAAATGTAAAGGCTCCCCAAGTAGTATGAAATCCAAAAATATCAAATGGAATTTGCACCAAATAGTTACTGGAAGCAATAACAATAATATGAAAAAAAGCTAACCAACCTAGTGCTTTATGCTTTTGCTGTCGAGTAAATTGTTTTTCAATCAATTGTGAATGAACGTTCAAATACATATTTGTTTCCTTTTTTAATGGGGTGAGAGAACCCAGATAAATATTTTTTAAGTTTTGGCCAGATATTCTTGTAGACCTTTATCACGCAGCATACAACTTGGACATTTACCGCATCCCCCTTCTACACCGTAATAACAGGTATGAGTATTTTGACGAACATAATCAAGATAACCCAATTTATCAGCCATTTCCCATGTTTGAGCTTTAGTAAGATACATCAACGGGGTTTTAATATTAAACGCATAATCCATCGCTAAATTCATAGATACATTCATGGATTTAATAAAAATATCACGACAATCTGGATAACCACTAAAATCTGTTTCACATACGCCGATAATAATATCTTGAATATCTTGCTGTTTGGCATAACAACCAGCTAACAATAAAAACAGCATATTACGACCATCGACAAACGTATTTGGATAATCGCCATCTTGTGCAGCTTTAATTTCTTGTGAATCGTCAATCAAAGCGTTATTGGTCGTCTGTTTAATAACCGATGTATCAATTACGGTTTGCTTGACACCTAAATCTTCAGCAATCCATTTAGCTTTATCTAATTCAATACTATGACGTTGACCATATTGGAAGCTGATAGTTTCAACATTTTCAAGTCCATAATCGGCAATGGCTTGTAATAAACACGTAGTCGAATCTTGCCCGCCAGAAAATATCACGAGTGCTTTACGATTTTTCATTAAAAAATTCCTGTCAGATTGAACAAATTAGCGATTATCGACTTTTTCAGGATAAAGATCATGATTCGCTAAACGATTGAGCGCAATTTGCTCCCACCGAGTATCAGCTTTACCATAATTGGCATAAGGATCAATTGAAATACCTCCACGTGGTGTGAATTTACCCCACACTTCAATGTATTTAGGATCCATTAATTTGATCAGATCTTTCATAATGATATTGATGCAATCTTCATGGTAATCACCATGATTACGAAAGCTAAACAGGTATAGCTTAAGAGATTTGCTTTCAACCATTTTGATGTTAGGCACATAAGAAATATAAATTGTGGCAAAATCAGGTTGCCCAGTAATAGGACAAAGACTGGTAAATTCCGGACAATTAAATTTAACAAAATAATCATTACCGGGATGTTTATTATCAAAAGTTTCCAGAATTTCTGGACTATAGGTTGTTGGATAGCGAACAGACTGATCGCCTAATAATGTAACGTTACTCATAATTTTCCTTAGTTTTTTAGCGTGGGAGGTTCACGAACCACGAGACAAACCGTACACATTACTCTTTTTTACAAAAAAAGTCTAGAATATCGTTCTTAACCCTTGTGATTAAACATATGACTTGTGAACGAATGTAATAGTTAACTGTAAAAACTAGCCAATATTTCTTTAAAAAATTAACTGTCTAATCAAATTTTATAAAGAAAAAGAAGTTACTTTATTTTCACTAATGTTTATGTGCATCACTCTACCTTGTTTATCAAAAAAATAATATTCATTACCGATAGAAGAACACGACACAATTGTTGATGATTGCCAATCAATCGTTATATGTTTGCGATTAGTATAGGGATGATAAAGATTAATTTCATAACCTGTTTCATCTATTCGTTGAATGACTAAAGCTATAAGTTCGCCTGTAGATAATATAATTAAATTATCAAATTGTTTTTTCTCGATTTGTAATTGAAACTCGAAATCATTGTTATAGTGAGATTTAAATTGTACGCGTTTAGTCGATTCAATATATTCAACTTTTAAGATCTTGTGATTATGACCCATTATTAACCTGTCATAATACCCATCAATTACCAATCGTTTTGTTAAACTATAGTCAGGTAAACAATAATACAAAATTTCATCTTTTTTCTCAGCGTTGTGGGTTAAAACCATTATTTCATGATTTTTAATCACCAACTTATTTATCACATTAGGATAAAGATCGATTCGCCGTACCACAGATAATTTATGACTAATATCAATAAGTTCAAGGCAATTATTTCTAATGATAGCCCAATTTATACCATCAAACTCAAAGGAGCATAATTGGAAGTTAACAACGCCTAGATCGATTGTTTTCTTGGTACTTAAATCAAGTTTATGAATGCGGTAGTAATTATCTTGTTTAGCCAAAGCTAAAATTTGCAATCGATTCGAAGATACGACAAACTTATCAGCAACAATCATAAAATGATCAAGTTGCTTGCCTTTATTATCCACTCTTATAATCCCTGCTTCACCTAATGCAAGCAAATATTGATTATTGATTAGCGGGATCATGTCATAAATTGCTCGATGGCCTTTGTGCGGACTCTGATAATGATCCAAATGATATTGCATTAATAAAGATTTATGCCTAACCAGTTTTAATGAAGAGATAGGCAGATCTATCTGTAATGTTCTATCTTCAGTAAGAGTAATTAATTTTGCAATTTTAGCTTTAGTTAACTCATTAGGATAAGTAATGGCATCAACAATTATCTCGTTGATCATCATTCGTAATAAATCTTGCAATTTTTGAATATTTTGCTGATTTTTTAAAATTTCATTAGCCAGCTCTAATCTTACTCGATAATGAGCTTGTTCAGTTTTTATCTCAATCAAAGTTCTTTCAAGTTTTATTATCGAATTAGGTATTAAAATAAGACGCTTTACGATCGCTTTAGCATCGTATATATCCAGGTTATTAAACCACTGTTCAGCAAGATAACGATATTCCGAGAGTGACCAAATTACATCAATTGCAGCTAACCAATCTGCTTTTTCTGCTAAAGTCTTAGCCCAATAAAGTTTTAATTTATTGGCTATCTCAAAGTGTTGTTTTTCAAGCATCAAAATTACAGCTTCAAAGGCATTATCGCGTCTGGCCAACATAACCGCTATATCCCATTCATTTGCCAAACAACAAAGTTTTATACATAATTGAGTTTTAGCATTCCTTGCAATTGCTAACTCCATGGCTTGTTTATATCGGTTGTGTTGTTCTAAAAATTCTATTCCTTCTTCTAAATGATTGAGCAGTTCTACTAAAACAAAAACCGCTTCTTCTATTTTGTTTTGTTTGGCTAACGTATCAAAGCTTTGTCGATATAGTTTTTTCAAGTATTTAAGTTTTTCAGAATCAAGATAAATTGAGGATGAATCACCATAAACGCAATCACTTATCGACAGTTTATTTCGTGGTTTGGGTGTACCATAGTTTTTTTCGATTGAATTTTTCTCATTATTGATCGGAAGAGCGTAACGCAAGGCATTTAACAAATCACCTTTCTCAAACTTTTTAATCATTGTTTCAATGTAGTTACTCTGTCGAAAAGAAAACAAATGACTTAATTTTGAAAATAATGATAAAAAAGAATGGCTGTTAAGCAGTGATTTTTTTTTATAATGAGAGGGAGATGACAAAGATGAGTGATTAACTTGTGGTAACTCATTGGCATTAATACTGTAAGAAAATGATTTTTTTAACATGCCATCAAGTAAATCTTCTTTTTTTTCTTCTGAAAAGATTCGATTTAGCATTTTTATGGTTTTAATAAAAATAACAAAAATACTCACATGAAAAAAGCTTACTATTATAAAAATAAATATTTTATAGAGATTTTTACCAAGTGAAGTATTAAATGAAGATATTTTTAGAGAATAAATAACATACAATGCTATCAGCAATATTGAAGGAATAACTACTGCTAAAATAATATGACTTTTTTTAATGAGTTTTTCTTGAGACAAATGATTATTTTGTTCATCAATTTCTTTATCTTGATTAACTATCTTATTACTATCAATAAATTGTAATTTTCGAGGACTTGGCACAGGTATCTTGCCATCAAATATTTGTTCAAAGGATCGACTCTCTAAACTGAATTCTGGTAGTTCATTTTGGACAATATTTATTAAATAACGATTGGTTTCATACAATTGATATTCACTAAGATCAACCCAATTAGCGGGATCGATATTGATGGCATCTTCACAACGATAACATTGAATATCATTACCCATAACAATGACCAAATCATAGTTAATTATTTTGGAACTCAGTTTTTTGGGGAGTTGCATAGAACTGAGGATCCCGTTATCTAAAATTAATGGCCAACCAAGTAAAGTATCACAATTCACAGTTTTTGCCGATGGAAACTTAAGTAAATCACCATGTTCAAATTGATAAATTGAGCATCCTAAAAACCATGATTTTATTAAAAGACGTTGACGCTGCTCGCGATCAAACCACTGCGTTGGAAACCATATTCCCGCTACATTTTGAACGCCTTTTAAGGTTGGTTCTGGGATAAAAAAAGCTTTTCCTTTCATATCATTAATCAGCTTTATGCAATTTCAATCTTATTGATTGTGTTTTCAAAGAATATAAAATCAATTCCCCGTTATCCATAATAACTGAAAACGATTGAGCCAATGAGTTATAATGATAGAGAACAATTTTATATGATGATTTGAAACAAACATCAATTTTATGATTGAGATAATCAAACAATGCTACTTGTTTTTTATCTTTATCAATTATTAAAAAATTAATTTTATCTTCATGATTATCATAGAAAAAACCAAAAACCTGCCATTCTAAGGGGGTTGTTACTTCAACATAGCTGTTTTCATCAACAAATACTTGCCATTGATGCTCAAAACCAACAGCTAAATGACCGAATCCAGTCAACCATAAATTTTCGGATGAAATAAAATATTGCAAATTTTCATTAATTTTTTTAATGCTTAAATAATAGGATAAATGATTTAATGCATAACCTGTAATGCAAAACTGTTCTTGATCATCTTGGTAAATATAACAGGCCTGTTTTTCACTCAGTTTGAACAATGCCATTACATTTTTGGCTATTTCTCGTTGAGAATTAAGGATATCACCATAATAATTTATCCAATACACAGAATAAAGTGATTGATGATCGTCTATGTATAACAGTTTTGGATCATGATCGCCATATAGATATAGGAAATAAGATAATTGATTGATAGCATTAATGTTGATCTCTTCCGATAACTCTCTTTTTGGGATATTTGATCCCCATAAATAATATTTTTGATTTTCTTGATACAAGGCTACGATATGTTTTCCTTGAATATCTAAACCCAGTACATGAGATTTTAAAGAATAATTTTTGACACGAAATACCTGTCTTTGAGACAAGACATCATTAATAGTAATAAAACAAATTTTGTTATTTTCACTATTAAATACTAAAACGTGGTTACTATTAGGTGAAATATCAAGATGTAAGTTAGCATTTAAAGGAAGATACGATTGTTCATTAATAACAGCGTAATTACTACCAGACTCAAATAGTCCAGATAACATCTTTGCACAAATGACTTCATTGGGTAATTTTAACTCAAAATGTTTTGATATTTTGTTATTAGTCATATCAACGGATAAGTTTGTAAATTTACCTATTAATCTATTTATCGATATTTTATGCGTAGCAAAATCAACTTTTGAAAAATTATTCCCAATTATCCAGCACTCATCATAAAGTAATTCAGACTGTTTTAAATAATCTTTCCAATAATCAAGATGTTTAGTATCGAGGCAATTCATAGTACGATTTTTTAATAATAACTTTAGGTCTTCAATACCTGAAAATAAAATCAATTCTGAGTTAGATTGTAAGATGCCCCAATAAAATTGGCTATTAAGGTTATGAGCACGGATATCAAATAATATCATCAAAATTAGATGTGCCACACGAGGCATACCCAATTGTAGTAATCCACAATCAAACAAAGCGATAATCACTCCATTCGCTTTTGGTTTTTCATATGCTGGCGTTAAAAAAAGATGCTCATTATTGGCTGCTCGGCGAATAAATTCATCAGGTTCTTCTTGAGCAATTAACCATTCAGTTGTTAACAAATGTTCATATTTTCCTCGCTTTTGCAAATCGCTTGAATCTGATGATAGTTGTTTACTGCATCGACTTTCGCTGATTGAACCTATAAAAAGATTAAATTGCAAAAGTAAATCAGCAATAATCGGTTGTAAGTTCTCATCAAACCTTGATAACCAATGTTGCCAAGCTTGAAATGGTTTGGGTAGTGGTTTATAAGGCATATTGAATAAACTCTTTAGTTAAAGGCCAGCTAAAACTTAATGGAATGATAGCCTGCGGACGATCCCATAACAGGACATGCTTATGCTCAAATTTATTCGCTATAGCATCGGCTAGAAGTAAAGAAGGAACGGAGGGTTTGGCATGACATGGTAGCCAAAGTAAAGGTGTCTGGTTGTCAACCATAGCATATTGCACACCATCAACCCAAGGTAATTGAGAGGACGGACCGATGATAATAATAAAATGGTTACCTTTGATAAATTGAAATTTAGTTAAATCGAATTTATCTAAATTTTTTGAAAGATGAGTAAGTAAGTGTTTAACCGTTTCATGCCAAGCAACAACCGCGATAGGGGTTATTGCTTCATCATCATTGGGTTGCCAATGCCAGTTAATAACAATCTTGTTGTTCATATTAGACAATCAATTTAATTAATTGTGTTCTTAACTGCTTTAATGGCTCAGGTAGAGTATCGATGGTGTAATTAGCATCGATTTCACGTAACACATGTTCAATTCGAACACCACCATTTAGGCAGTTATTAGCCTGTTCAATTAGGCGTTGCAGACGTGCATTCGGTTGTTGTGTGGCAAATTCAGTTGCATAAAACAATTGAGAATTATTTGAGAGTGTAAAAAAATCATTTAAGATTTCTTGTCCGCGTTGTTGCATATCTAAAGTAGGTAATACGTAATATAAAGGCCAGATATCTTGTTTTTGAGCTTCAAATCGACCATTTATTAACGCAGCAGCAGCAATAAGTTTTAATGTTTTTACTACTCGCCTGTCGGATAAAATGATTCCATTTTGTCTAAGTAACCGAATAGCATCTGCGTAAAAAGAAATAATGTTATCTAAATTAACATTTTTAAGATTGTCACTTATTGCTGAAAGTTCAGTTAATGAACTCAATGAATCAACATCAGTAAATTCAGCTTGCCATCCACCCACTAACATATCTTCAATAAAATTATCCGTTACGGGATCAATAAAAAGGTGAATTAAAAAACGATCAGCAAAAGCAACCAGATCTTCATCTTGAGGAAGTGAATTTGATGCCCCTATGCAGATTTTTAATGGGCAACTTATTTGAGTATGTCCACGTCTAAATTTACGTTCATTTAATATGCCAAGTAAAGTATTTAAAATGGCAGTTGATCCTAAAAATACTTCATCTAAAAAAGCAATTTCTGCTTCAGGTAACATTCCTTGAGTATCGGTTTCAACCGTCCCTTCACGAAGTTTTTTTAGATTTACGGTTCCAAACAGTTCGGACGGTTCTGTAAAACGGCCTAATAGATATTCAAAATAGTTACCATTCATGATTTTAGCCATTCTCCTCACTACAGCACTTTTTGCTGTACCTGGCGGTCCGATGACTAATAAATGTTCTTGGGCAATAGCTGCGAGTATGATCAGTTCCGCTAGTTGTTCACGTCCAATAAAACCTTGAGTAGCAACTTTTATACATTGACGAATTTTAGAAACATGTTCCATTATATTTCTTTCTAAATGATTATACTTAATATATTAATTAATATTTAAGGATTATAAATCATTTTTACAAAAATAATCTAACTGAAATGAAAATATATTTGCCAGAATTTTAGTTAAATTGCATAAAAAAGATGACCTCAAATAGCTAAATAACTACTTGAGGTCAATATTGATTAAATAAATTTCAATATTATTTAGCGTGTGAATCTATCTTTTTAATTAGGACAAAATTAAAAAATTCAAATTATTTAGTTTTAGCTTTTTCATAATAATCCGCTAGGTTATTTTTTGCTTCAGAAAGTTCTTTTTCTGCATCTTGTAATTTAGATTTTAATGCATCAATTTTATCTTGATTTGCATCAACACCATCTTTTTCATACTCTTTCGTTTTTTCGGCTAATTCTTTGGTTTTGTCAGAAACATTTTTGCTTTTTTCATCCACCAATCTTTTATATTTTTGCTCCAATGTTTCATCGGAACAATTGGTATTAACTTGTTGAAGTGCTTTTTCAAGCCCTGTTACTTCAAAAGTATTATTGGCTTTTTTAGCTTGTTCTATTTTTGTTTCGATTGCTTGCTTTTTAGCATTGCAAGTTAATTCTTCACGTGTATCATTACTTGATGCATAACTATTTACTGAAAACGCTGTAACTAAAGTGATAATGCTTAATTTACTTAATAACCCTATTGCTGATTTCATATTGAACCCCCTAAGTTTATTTTCTTAATTGAACATAATCTACTTTATGATCTTCCCCTTTTGTCAAAATTAAACTGGCTCTTTCTCGAGTTGGCAAAATGTTTTCAACTAAATTTAATTCGTTTATATCGCGCCATAAGCGATTGGCAATACTGATAGCCTCTTGTTCTGGCAATTTAGAATAGTGATTGAAGTATGAATTAGGATCACTAAAAGCCCCGGCTCTAAATTTTAAAAAACGGTTCACATACCACTGATGTAATAAAGATAAATCAGCATCAACGTATATTGAAAAATCGACATAATCCGAAACAAAGACTCGATTATGTGCTTGAGTATAATTGACCGCACCTTGTAATACGTTTAATCCTTCCAAAATTAAAATGTCCGGACTGTCAATCACGATCTCTTCATTTTCTACAATATCATAAACTAAATGTGAATAAACTGGCGCTTTAACTTCTGCTTGTCCTGATTTAATATCGGCAACAAAGTTAATTAGCTTTTTAAGATTGTAAGATTGTGGAAAACCTTTTTTATTCATAATGCCTCGCTCTTCAAGGCATTTATTCGGATATAAAAAACCGTCCGTTGTAACTAAAGCTACTTTTCTATGTTCAGGCCAGCGAGTTAACAATGCCTGTAATACACGTGCTGTAGTACTTTTACCAACTGCAACACTGCCAGCGATACCAATTATATAAGGGATTTTTTGGCTTTTACCTAAAAATTTGGATAATACTACCTGCCGACTAAAACTGTTACTAATATAGAAATTAAGCAATCTTGATAAAGGTAAGTAAATTTCACTCACTTCATCCATAGATAAATCTTCATTGATTCCCTGTAAAGAAATGAGTTCTTCTGGTGTTAAAGTCATTGGTTCCGAATTACGCAAGCTTGCCCATTCTTTACGGCTGAATTGCATATAAGGACTCAAAGGATTATTCATGTTTATTTCTCTATTACTTGATTCTAGAATATTCGGTTCAGATTATACATAAAACTGTAATTTTACAATCACAAATTCACAATGTGTCTTCCTCATAGCTATATTTTAGACTTACTGATAAAATACGTTGAATAAATGATTAACCAAAGTGTAAAACAGAGATAGTATGTTAAAAACTAAATCGAAACAAAAACCCAAAAAAAGCCGTCAAGAAATTAATGAAGAGTCTCGCGAACTCAAACGTAAACGCAAACATAAAGGTTTGCCTAGTGGTTCACGCTTTAATAATACAGATAATAACAAAAATAACAATACTCAAAAAGCAGTAAAAGATCCACGTATAGGCAGTAAAACACCAATTGCTTTAGTTGTTGATACAAATATCAATACTACTAAAGTAGTTAAACAACCTAAATCTAAAAAAACGATTCTTTCACCACAACAAGAATTAGAGCAACTTGAAAACGATCCTAAATTAGATATGTTACTCGATTTAGTTGAACAAAATGGCAAGTTGACTAAAGAGCAACAAACTTATTTGGACAGCAAATTAAATCGAATTGATGAACTGATGCAAGAATTGGGTTATACCGACGATGATTTTGAAGATCTCGATGATCAGAAAGAAGATATTGTGAGTTTATTAAAACGTAATTAATAGTAGGCAATGATTTTAGCTTGCCTAATATTAATTTTTCAGTAACGTCAGGGATTGAGTCATAAAAAATCCCTGAAACACGTTGATAATAATGGATGTCTTATTCAAATCATAATTTATAACAAATAGCGAGCAAATAGTAATGCCAATATTGATAATGTTAAGTTTATATTTTGGATTATTAATTTGCACATTATTGTATTTGCATAAAACAAACCAGATTAAACTGAAAACAAAAACCAAAGCAAAACGTATAACTAAGCGAAAACCAACTTTAATAAGTCATGGATATAATAACGCTAAACACAGACTTAAACGGAAACAGAAGCATGACTGAAACACAATTATGGGATCAGGCCTTAATTGAAAAATATAACTATTCTGGTCCAAGATATACTTCGTATCCCACTGCACTTGAATTTAATGAAAGTTATAATGAACAGGATTTTTTGAACGCGACTTCTCGTTACCCCACTCAACCATTATCCTTATACGTACACATTCCGTTTTGTCATAAACTTTGTTATTTTTGTGGTTGTAACAAACTTATTACACGTCAAACACACAAAGTCACTAAATACCTTGATATTTTAGATATTGAAATAGCAAAACGCGCCAAACTTTTTGAAAACAGAGTGGTAACACAAATGCATTGGGGAGGAGGAACCCCCACCTTTTTAACGGATCAAGAAACTAGCCGATTAATTACCTCTCTAAAATCCCATTTTAACTTTGCTGATAATGCCGAGCTGTCAATTGAAATCGATCCTCGTGAAATTACGCCACAAACTATCGATCATTTAGCCAATATTGGGTTTAATCGCTTAAGTATGGGGATTCAGGATTTTAATCATGAGATCCAAAATCTGATTAATCGCGAACAGGACGAAAATTTAATTCGGTCATTGATCGATCAAGCTCGCAAAAATCGTTTTCATTCAATTAGCCTAGATCTAATTTATGGTTTACCCAAACAAACGGTTGCCAGCTTTACCGAAACACTCAATAAAGTGATTGATATCTCGCCGGATCGTTTAAGTGTGTTCAATTATGCACATTTACCAAGTCGCTTTGCAGCTCAACGCAAAATAAAAGATAACGATTTGCCCAATGCGGCGCAAAAATTATTGATTTTACAAACCAGTATTGAAAAGCTAACCCAAGCAGGCTATCAATATATTGGTATGGATCATTTTGCTAAGCCTACCGATGAACTTGCTCTTGCTCAACAGAACAATAAATTACATCGAAACTTTCAAGGTTACACCACACAAGGCGATGCAGATTTGCTCGGATTAGGCGTCTCTTCAATTAGCATGTTAGGCGATAGTTATGCGCAAAATCAAAAAGATCTTAAAACCTATCAACAACAAGTCGAACAGATCGGTAATGGTTTATGGAAAGGTTTCACATTAGATCGTGATGATCTTATCCGTCGTGATGTGATAAAACAATTAATTTGTCATTTTTATCTTGATAAAAAAATGATTGAACAGCAATACAATATTAATTTCGACGATTATTTTGCCGAAGATTTAGCACTTTTACAGCCATTGCAGAAAGATGGATTGGTCATCATACATGGCGATAAAATTAAAGTTCCCCTTAAAGGTCACCTACTGATCCGTAATATCTGCATGTGTTTTGATACTTATATGCGTAAAATGGCAAGACAACAGCAGTTTTCGCGAGTAATTTAATTTTAGTTAAGCCCAAAAAGTTACGGCTAACACCGTAACTTATTTAAATAAATAGAAATAAATGCTTTTAGCTATTTAATGACTCGCTAAATAAACTTTAAATTTAGTCGTTTGCGCAATGACTTCCACACTTTTGAATGTTTCGTCTAAAATTGATTGATAAGGCAAAAATGAATTTGCCACAATGCACAAATAACCATTTAATTTTAGATGTTTTTTGGCTTCTTTAATTAGCGTATTGACAGCTGTGTAATTTGTCTCTTTACCATCATGAAAAGGAGGGTTAGAGATGATAAGATGATATTTATCATTTAAATTAGAAAATACATCACTTGCAACAACACTTCCTTTAACATGGTTACAATTTAGGGTAGCTTTACTTGACTCAATTGCTGCACTACTCACATCAGATAAGGTAAGCTCAATATCTGGATATAGTTTACCGACAACCGTAGATAATATGCCAGAACCACAGCCAACATCTAACACATTGCCTTTGATGATTTCAGCATGGTCAACTAATGCATTGAGTAATAATTCGGTTCCAGAATCTAACCCTTTTTGGCTAAACACACCTGGCAAACTTTTAATTTCAATATTTTGATTTTCAATGGTTAGATGATAACTCAACCACCATTCATTTAAATCAAACGCTAAACGACTTTCAGCCTGAAAATGATACAATCCACAGCGTCTTGCGCTATCAATTTTTTGAATGGTACCAAAATCATTTAATAACGCTTCAACACTTTTTACACCGGTACGATTTTCGCCGACGATAAAGATATCGCTCCCTTTGGGCATATTATTAAGTAAATAAGAGAGCTGAAATTGCGCTTCACTTTTCGTTTTTGGCCAATAATAAATTAGCGTATTCATTCCAGCATAAAATTCAGCATCCGGTAGTAACGAAAAATTGGTTTGCGCACCACGCACACTATTTTTTAGGCGCAAATAAGTATGGAATTGAGTACAGTGAATTTTAACTTGATTTGCGACCATTATTGCAGGATAACTATCTTGTATATCTCCTGCAATAATCACATTTTTATCATTAAAAAATGTTTGATGACGTTCAATTACCTGACTTGCTGGAGTAAAAACAGATGTTGCCATAGTACCTCAATGAAAAAACCTTTATAATTTTAGTCGTTGATTATACAATTAACCCTTATTATTCACTAATAAAAAATAGTAATTCCATAATGACTGAACAAGATTGGTATTTGCAACAATGCAATATTACTCAATACATTTTGCGTAATTCGGCAGTATTTAAAGGTGAAATGGCAACCCATATTAGTGATGAAATTCGTTTAATTGTTGTTGCCGACCAAAAACCAATGCAAAAAATATACAAAGATATTCTTAATGCTATTCGACTTAAAGAAGATCAAGTATTAATACTTACATCATCACAATTGATTATTCCAGCTAGCGATATAAAAACGGTAGTTTGGTTTATCGATATTACGCCTGATGAAAACTGGCAAAATCAATTAACCATACAAACAGCAAGTTTAGATGTTTTAGCTAATGCACCACAACAAAAACGCCAACTTTGGCGACAATTATGCCAATATGAAAACTATTTCCATCCTCAACCACAATGATTTAACCGAGGCTTTTGCTTTAGAGCAGCTTTGTCATACGATCCCATGGTCCAAAACGACGTTTTTTTCAAATCAAGGTGATCGTTATTTAAATTTAAAGCTGACCATAGATAATAAGATAATTGGTTTTTGCATCTGCCAACTGGTTGCCGATGAAGCCAATTTATTTAACATTGCTATTCATCCTGAATTTAGACAGAAAGGATTAGCTAAAGAGCTTTTAAATAAATTAATTGAAGAATTGCTGTCACTCAATTCTAATAAACCTATTGCCTCTTTATGGTTAGAAGTAAGAAAATCCAATGATGCAGCGATTCGCTTATATCATTCACTTGGATTTAACCAAATAACAATCAGAAGAAATTATTATCCAACTGTTGATGGAAAACAGGAAGATGCCATTATAATGGCTTATACCTTAACTTTATAAAACAGCAAAGTATATGACAATGCAAAGCAATAGAGCCCTACTTTTTGTAAATGGGGAACCGCCCAAGCGCTATCCCAACAATATAGATAAATATGCTTTTATTGCCGCAACAGATGGGGCTTATCATAACTATCTTTATACTTCATCAATAAGTCCTAATTATATTATTGGTGATTTAGATAGTTTTGATAAAAACCGTACTATACCAAGCAGAACAGAGATTATTCATACCCCTGATCAGAATAAAACGGATTTTGAGAAAGCAATCTTATTTTTAGCAAATAAAGGGGTGAAAAAATTTGATATTTATGGTGCTTCTGGTCATGCCAGTGACCATTTCTTAGGAAATTTATCAGTTGCAATGCATTATTATCATCGATTGGATTTTACTTTTTATGATAATTATTGTCAGTTCTTTTTTTCTAAAAAACAGCAAACTATTTATGATGTAAAAAACCATATCATTTCTTTTATCCCATTGTCTAAAGTCACAAATGTCACAGTTACAGGCGTTAAATATCCATTAAGTAATGCAACATTAACGTTAAGAGGATTAACAAGCTTAAGAAATAAAGCCATCATGGATTTTGTCAAAATATCCTTTAAAAACGGTGATTTACTTGTTTTTATAGAAAATAAATGTACACAAGATTGACAATAACATTTACGTTACTTTACAATAATATACACAACTATACATAACCATACACATTAGCAGAAGAATTACTTAAAAAGGGCCTCCTCCATGTTCATTAAAAAACTGTTTGTGCTTATTTGCTCTTCACTAATTTCTTTTGTGGTTTATGCACAAGACCAAACTATATTAAATGAAACAAATAAAGTAGTTGATTCTTTTTTTCAGTGTGATAATCAATTTTTCAAGCAATTAGCAATAAGTAAAGACACTTTCGGTCAGTATGCGGATTTAGCCACTATTGATAACTTTGCTTATATTGTTGTCGATTCGGTTGAATATAATAACAAAAATAAGGTGATATTTAAAAAAACAATTGAATACAAAGGGTTAAATATTGTAGGCTATCAAAATATCTTTATCCCTACCCCATTATCTGGTCAATTTTATTATTGGGGATTTATTTTAGACAATAAATCACAAGACGTTAAACAGTCGCTTACTAATATTAATTGGTTAAATTTTAACGAAAAAATTTATTTTGCTAATCCTAAAATTTATGATCGCAAAAGTAAAAATCAAACTTGGTTAGATAACCCTTATTCAATTGACATGGTGATACCAAAACCGGGTACTGTTGAAAAGTCCTTATATTTAGAACCGATTACAGATAATCAAAGTCGTATAATTTGCTCAATACAAGGAGACATTGATAAAAAAATTCTCTATTCAGTACGCCCAGATATGAAACCCATCGACAAGGAATATGAAGCAAAGCGTAAAAAACGAATTGAAGATTATAACCGATTAAAACAAAAAGAGAATCAAGAAAAACTGAAATCCCAGCAAGAAAAAGATATTAATCAAAAGTTAATTATAACTAATTCAAAAAATGGGGATAAAATCTAAATGAAAAAATTATATTTGTTATTTATTCTCTTTTCTTTTTCAGCTTTAGGTAATGATTTTAACACTTCAGCTTCAACCAGTAATAATAAAAGTAATACAAGTAACTCTCATGAAACAAATGAAAATTTAAAAGATTCGCGCATTGGGGAACAATTTATCCCAATGACTAAATTTAATGAAGATAAATCGATAGGTTATTCATTTATTGATAGAAGTTCCATTGTTCTTCATCCCTATAATAAAAAAATTCGAGTATTTAATGAGGTAGTGAATTTTATTCCTCCACTCACGCAAGAAAATAGTGAAGGTGAAAAAATCACATACCGATCAATTGTGATTCAACATTTCGCAAACTGTGACAAGAAAGAAATCGCGAAAGGGATTATCCAATTATTCGAAAATTACTTTGGCGATGGTCGTTTGGTGAGTACCAATGACACTCCTAACCGATGGGCAAATGCAATTGACAATAATGAACAACGTCGATTGTTAATTGTTGCTTGTTCATTATCTATTGCTCATTAAATATTACTGATTTTTTGTTGATATCTGACTGCCACTTCTTGTGGCAGATAGTTATCGATTATGCTAATATCATTTCACTACATCAATATTGATTAATTTTCTATGAACATCACTGAATTTCATGCTATTACCGATCAACTATTTAATAAGATCGAATTATTTTTAGATCACTTTGCCGAAGAACAAGACATTGACATTGATTATGAAATAAATGGTAATGTGATTACCATAACTTTTCCCAATTACAGTAAAATTATCGTCAATACTCAAGAACCTCTTTTCCAAGTTTGGCTAGCGACAGAAAAACAAGGCTATCACTTTGATTATTCGGAAAATGAGTGGGTATGCACTCGCACTAAGCAATCATTTGATAAAATCTTCTCACAATCAGTAACGGATCAAGCGACAATATAACGACAAAGTTCTAAAAATAGGTAAGGCAAATTAAATTTTTGCCTTTATTATTACTCAAGATTTCAATATTAAAGTAAAGTAAGATTAGCTAATTTAATCACCAACCATTTAACCCCTTCATCAACAAAGGCAATTTGAACGCGTTTATGATCACCTTCGCCATCAAGATTGATAATGGTGCCTTCTCCAAAGCGATGGTGTTTAACTTTTCGACCTAAAATATAACCATCACTTTCGCGTTGTTTTTCAAGATAGGATTTTTTACGATCAAGAATAAACTGCTCATTTTTACTGAGGTCTTTTTTGTTTAGATCATTCGATTTAAACTCAGATGAGGTGATCATACCTCGGTAACTAACTTCGTTTAATCTATCAACCGGTAATTCCGCTAAAAAACGAGAAGGTAAATTACGTTCTTCGCGGCCGTAAAGTCGTCTTAATTCACATAAAGTTAATGTCAAATGTTTTCGAGCGCGAGTGATACCAACATAGGCTAAGCGTCGCTCTTCTTCCATGCGTTCATTATCTTTCACTGAACGTTGTGCAGGAAAGAGGCCTTCTTCTAATCCGACAATGAAAACATTATCAAATTCTAATCCTTTAGCTGAATGCAACGTCATTAACTGCACTGAATCTTGAGCTTTGACAACATCGCGGCTTTCTAGTGAGGTAAAAGCTAAAAAGGACTCAAGTACTGTGAGTGTTTTACCCGTTACATTATCCTGAATAACCGTGTTTTCATTGTTATGGAAAAATTGTTCCGCAGCCGATACCAGTTCTTCAAGATTTTCTAATCGTGATTGTCCTTTAATTCCTGGCTCTTGCTCATACATTTGCTGTACACCAGATAATTTAATCATTACATCAAGCTGCTGATAAAATGGCAACTGTCTCACTTCTTCATGAATTGATGCCATCAATTCAAGAAAACGACTCAAACCTGAACGCTGTCTTTCAGTTAACGCATTTGTTTGGATTAACATTAAACAAGCATCCCATAATGAAAGATTATGTTGTTTAGCAGTAAGCCTCACTTTATCAAGTGTAACATTACCAATACCGCGGGTTGGAGTATTGACGGTCGCTTCAAAAGCCATATCATTGCTGTGATCATGCAGTAAACGCAAATATGCCAGTGCTAGTTTAACCTCTTGCCGTTCATAAAAGCGTATTGAACCATAAATTTGGTACGGTAATCCTGCTTGTAATAAAGTATCTTCAAAAATACGCGATTGAACATTATTACGGTATAAAATGGCACAGCTTGAATATTTATCACCTTCTTCATGACGTTTTTTGATTTGACCAATTACAAATCTTGCTTCATCAATATCATTAAAACCGACATAGAGTGAAATCTTTTCACCTTCGCCACTATCCGTCCATAGGTTTTTACCTAAGCGATTTTGATTTTTGGCGATTAAAATGTTAGCCGCATCTAAAATATTACTGGTTGAACGATAGTTTTGTTCTAGA
The DNA here is from genome assembly GCF_016101825.1 of Gilliamella sp. B14384G12. Classification (NCBI taxonomy): domain Bacteria; kingdom Pseudomonadati; phylum Pseudomonadota; class Gammaproteobacteria; order Orbales; family Orbaceae; genus Gilliamella; species Gilliamella sp. B14384G12. The sequence continues at coordinate 58,030 of NZ_JACFPU010000004.1, forward strand.
CGGATGATTTCGGTATCTGAATAATCATTAATAAACAATTGTAAGTTATCGGCATTAGCACCACGCCAGCTATAGATGGATTGATCATCATCACCAACAATCATGACGTTAGCTGTATCGCCAGCCAATTTTTTTACTAATCGATATTGAATTAAGTTCGTATCTTGGAACTCATCAATTAAAATATTAGAAAAACGCTGATGACAATAATTTAGTACGTCATGATTTTGGTTAAGCAGTTCATAAGCTCGTAAAATTAATTCCGAAAAATCAACATATCCTACTCTGTCACAAATTGCTTGATAATCTCGATATATGGTTTGCCACATTGCTTGCTTAGGATCTTCAGGTGCGATGTCATTAGCTCGTAATCCCATCTCTTTTTGATTAGAGATAAAAGCTGCACACTCTTTCGCTGACCACTGTTTTTCATCAACTTTAAGCTCTCGAAAAATTCGTTTAATAAGGCGAATCTGATCTTCCGAGTCAATAAGCTGAAAGTTGGAAGGTAATTTGGCTTGCTGTGAAAACATCCGTAACAAACGATGCGTTAATCCGTGAAAAGTACCAATCCACATCCCACTAAAATACCCTTCGCCAACTAATGCTTGGATACGCTCTTGCATTTCAACCGCCGCTTTATTCGTAAAAGTTACGGCAAAGATGGATTGGGAAGAATAATGTTTTTCCATGCACAACCATGCAATTCGGTGAACTAAAACACGTGTTTTACCACTCCCCGCACCTGCAAGTACAACAGTATATTGGTTATCGGTAGTCACTGCATTTTGTTGTTCGGTATTGAGGTCTTCTAATAATGATTTTTTAATTTCCATTATATTTAAACCTATTTTGGTTATAACAAATACGAGTTGGTTTCAATTTCATAAGCATTACAAATATATTCATTGTGTATCTAAGTATTGTTTATTGACTGTAAATAAATAGGATATAAAGAAAGGTTTTTAATTAAATGTAAATCCTACTTAGCTTTACTGTCTATTTATACAGATATTTACAAAATTATAACAGATTATCCAATTCAGGCAATTGGCTTATCTCAATATGGGGTAAACATCGAGCATCGGCAAGATGAAAAATATCTTGATTAAAGATATTTATCCAACAGGCTAATAAACCATTATTGATGGCACCATTCACATCGGTCAACAGGTTATCGCCTACATGTAATATATTACCTGCTGGTACACCCAATTTGGAAATCGCTAAATTAAAAATTTCAGGAAAAGGTTTTGAACGTCCATCAGCGCCCCCACGTAAAGAAAATTGAAAGTAATCACTTAATCCAATTTTATTAACCTCAACATTACCATTGGTGATCACCGCTAAAGGGACTTTGGATGCTAATTTAGTTAATAAGGCGTGAGTCGACGGTGGAACATGCATTTTATGACGCCAAAAATTAAATGTATCCATTGTTTCGTCAATAATGTTTGACCATTTTTCTGATGGAATTTTTGCTTTATTTAAAAGAGATTTGATGATTTCAATTCGCCAAACTACAACATCATGATAAATTTCAGGATTGGCAGCAAGCACCGCTTTTTTCTCTAAATGCAGTCCTGATACGGTCAAATGCTGTAAACCCTCATAACGCTGTAAATATTTGACAATTTCCTCTTCGGATTTTTCAACAATGTCACTATTATCATACAAAGTATCATCCAGATCGAAAGTGATTGCCTTAATTGTGTTCATGGAACGATAAATATGCATTACTTGTTTCCTCTTTTCGCTCTTGGATGGGTAGAATCATAAACTTCAGACAGATGTGAAAAATCTAAATGAGTATAAACTTGTGTGGTCGATAAATCTGCATGACCTAACAACTCTTGTACAGCTCGCAAATCACCACTTGATTCTAACATATGAGTGGCAAATGAGTGCCGTAATTTATGCGGATGAACATGCACTGATAATCCGCGTTTAACACCCCATTGTGCAAATCTTTTTTCGACATTACGAGGTGAAATGCGTTTACCTAATTTGGAGATAAATAAGGCATCATCCTTGGGATCCAATAAATTACGCATTGATAACCAATTATTAATCCATTTAATAGACTCATAACCTAATGGTAATTTTCGCTCTTTGTTCCCCTTACCCATCACTCGGACTTCGCCCTCATTCAAGTTCAATTCACGGCAATTAAGATTAACTAATTCTGACAATCGTAGCCCTGAACCATACATAAGTTCAAGCATTGCTCTATCGCGAACAGAAAGAGGATCATTATAATTAATATCGAGCAATTGATTAATTTCATCAATATCAATATTTTTAGGAAGATGTTGCCCTAATTTGGGATTTAAAACACCACGAGCGGGATTGGCACTAATAGATTCATTTTTTATCATCCAATCACAAAAACTGCGTAGCGCCGATAACCTTAAAGATAAACTTCTTGCCTGTAAACCGGTTCGTTTGCTATGACTAATTAATAATCTTACTGCTGATGAATCTACATCTTGCCATTTGGTGATACCCACTTCTTTTGCGATGGCGATAAGCGCATAAAGCTGACGTCGATAATTGACTTGGGTATTTAGGCTGAGCTGTTTTTCCGATTTTAGATAATTTAAAAAACGATCAACCGGTTCGGTTAGTAAACAAAGATTATTTTGAGAGGATTGAATCATAACTTACCTTATTTTTTTCGCATAACCCATTTTTCAATTAATATAGGTAATAGTTGACTCACTTTTTCCAATAATAGTGTACCTTGTTTTTCTTGGTAATGATGCGGATCAGAACTGGTAAACATTAAGATCCCCAAATCACCAAATTGTCCTAATAAGGATAAAGCAACAGAACCGATATAATTACGTTTAGATAATAAAAAATCCAGTTCAGTAGTATTTAATGGACCTAGATATTGGTTGCTGTATTGTAGATGCCTAACTCGAATAAAATCAAAACCTGAACGATTTAAAGCATAGTGTTGATATTTTGAAGGAGCGTTAATTAACCATTTATCATCAAAAAGGTATAAATAAGCACCATTAAGACCCAACGATTTTGCCCAATTTTTTAATATTTGTACCAATTCATCAAGATCATCAGCTTTAAATATTTGAATTTGCAGATCCATAAATTGATTAAACAACAATTCATTAGAACGCGCATATTCCATTAACAAAGTTATTTCAGCCTCAAGATGACTAATTTTATTGCGCTGCCTTGCCATTTGCCATTCAGGGAGTGAAACGCCTCCTCTAATTGGGTGAGGAATGCGCATATTTTCGAAAAGACTTGCGTTTCTAATAAAAAAATCTGGATTGTCATTCAAATATTGACTAACCATCTCATCATTCAATTTCATTTTACGAGTTGTTGGTTTTGTATTTTTTGTTTTATAAGATTGTGTTGTTTTAGCAACCATGCTGAATCTCTGTTATAACCGATATGACACACTAGTCTAAAAAATTACTTAAAATCATAATAGTTAGTTTTTTAAATAATTTATTAACCAAGAATGAAATTTTACTAATCGACTTTACTATCAAACCAAATCTAAATCGCAATAAATCCATCGTAAACATGCGTAGCGGGGCCTGTCATATAAAGCGGTTTATTTGCTTCTTGCCATTCTATGACTAACTTACCCCCAGGCAGGTTTACTTTAACTTTGCTGTTAAGCAATCCTTGATTAATACCAACCGCGACAGCCGCACATGCTCCAGTTCCACAAGCTTGAGTTTCACCAACGCCACGTTCAAATACTCGTAAATTGATATTATTACGATCGATAATATGCATAAAACCAATATTGGCTCGTTCAGGAAAACGTTCGTGCGACTCCAATAATGGTCCTAATTTTTCTACTTCTGCGGTAATGACATTATCCACTTGAAGAACACAATGCGGATTACCCATTGAAGCAACGCCACATAATATTGTGCGCTCTTGGGCTCGAATGATGTATGTTTTTTCTTCTTTGATTGCTTTAAATGGTACTTTGCTCGGCTCAAAAGTAGGCTGCCCCATATTAACTCTTACCGTCTCATCATCATTAACAGTTAACACAATATTACCTTTCATCGTGCTAACTTTTAAAGTCCGTTTTTTAGTCAAACCTTTTAAGCGAACAAAACGCGCAAAACAACGAGCTCCATTTCCACACTGCTGAACCTCACTACCATCAGCATTAAAAATTCGATAATGAAAATCGGTATCTGGAGCATAAGGAGGCTCAACAATCAAAAGTTGATCAAAACCAACTCCAGTATATCTATCAGCAAGACGTTTAATCATTTCAGTCGAAAGATGAACATTTTGGGTTACCGCATCAATGACCATAAAATCATTTCCGAGTCCATGCATTTTTGAAAAGTTCATCTATTTCTACCTTCTATTGAAAAAAACATAATTATCTATTGAGTTATATAACCTAATAAGGTCATCACAATGACTGATGAATGAAACCCTATCACTGAATTTCTAAATCATCAGAAATTTTATTTATTATAGAGATTCACCTCGCCATAAATCGTCAAATGACTCTCGCTGGCGAATAATTTTATGTTGTTGCTCGCCAATTAGCATCACCTCTGCAGGTCTTGGGTGACTGTTATAATTCGATGCCATACTAAATCCATAAGCACCAGCACTACAAACCACTAACAAATCATCTTGTTGAACCGAAAGCTCACGTTGATAAGCCAACACATCACTTGATTCACAAATTGGGCCGACGACATTATATATCAAGGTCTCATCTGATGATTTTGGTTCTTTTGCTGGTAAAACTCGCATCCAAGCATCATATAGGGCTGGTCTAATTAAATCGTTCATACCCGCATCGACAATGGCAAAATGATTACCATCTTGATGCTTAGTATATTCTACTTTTGTGATTAATAGTCCCGCATTGGCCACAATACAACGACCAGGCTCAAAGAGAAGCTCAACATTAGCGTATTTGGCAAATTTCTTTTTCAACTCAGTAACAAGTTGTAAAGGGGATATGGTTTTTTCATCATTATAACAAACACCAAGTCCACCACCTAAATCAATATGTTCAATATTAATGTCATTAGCGTTTAATTCGTCAACTAATGCCACAATACGATCAGCAGCATCTAAAAATGGCGATAATTCAGTTAACTGAGAACCGATATGACAGTCAATGCCTGCTATTTTGATATTCGATAATGATTGGGCTTTACGATACACATCCAATGCTAACTGATAGCTAATACCAAATTTATTTTCACGTAATCCGGTTGAAATATAAGGATGAGTTTTGGCATCAACATCGGGGTTAATTCTTAACGAAATTGCTGCAATCTTATTTAATCTTTTAGCAATATCATTGATTCGGTAAAGCTCAGGTTCGGACTCAACATTAAAACATTTGATACCCACTGTCAGTGCACGTTCAATTTCAACAATTGATTTTGCCACACCAGAAAAGACAACTTTGTTAGCATCTGCCCCCGCTTTTAGCACGCGTTCCAACTCACCCTGAGATACAATATCAAATCCTGCGCCTAAATTTGCCAATTGTTTTAATACGGATAAATTACTGTTAGCCTTAACTGCATAACAGATTAAGTGGTTCGTATCGGTTAAAGCTTGTTGATAAGCTAAAAACTGTTTAGTGATATAATCTGATGAATAGACATATAATGGTGTACCATACTGCTCAGCTAAATCAGATATAGCAACTTGATTAGCAAATAATTGACCGTTTTGATAATGTAGAAAATCCATAAGCTATTCCATTATGATGTTTGGTTAATTGAATCCGAATCCATTGATGCTGTTGAGTTTTCAGCAGGCATATAAAGAGGTCCTTTCAGTCCACATCCCAATAATGTCAATGTAATTAAAAGTATAGAAAGTAATTTTATAGATGATTTCATAGAACATTCACAATTATTTCATTTGTACGATGCCGACTATATTACACGATAGCCATATCCGTGCAAAGCATAAATAATCAAATCGTTATATATTACTTTGATATCAAAAATATTCATTTGTTTACTTATGTTGAGTTAGGTTGCAACATTCAATCTAATTTTTAATTTTTTTGGATCAAATGAGTTTTTATGAACCGATCTACAACGACATCAATTAAAAAATGGGCGTATTCAATTATTTTATATTGATCACTTTTTTGAACGCTATTTAACAATCCATACACTGGTCTTTTTTTACTGATAGATGTGGCATATAGTATTAGAGCATTACAACTCATACTATTATCCTAACCATTTTTTACTGAAACGTAGGTGTTACCTGAAACTTTTTTACAAACCTACTTTTATTCAGTCAAAAAAGAAGATCTTTTACTATGTCTGATTTTACTGATATTTGCGGGCATTTAACGTTAAATCACTACAACTCATATTATCCTAACCATTTTTTACTGAAACGTAGGTGTTACCTGAAACTTTTTTACAAACCTACTTTTATTTAGTCAAAAAAAGATCTTTTACTATGTCTGATTTTACTGATATATGCAGGTATTTAACGTTAAATCACTACAACTCATATTATCCTAACCATTTTTTACTGAAACATAGGTGTAACCTGAAACTTTTTTACAAACCTACTTTTATTCAGTCAAAAAACAAGATCTTTTACTATGTCTGATTTTACTGATAAATGCGGATATTTAACGTTAAATCATTACAACTCATACCATTATTCCAGCCATTTTTTACTGAAACGTAGGTGTAACCTGTAACTTTTTTACAAAGAAATTCCCAAAAAGAAATCATTTATAAAAAAGATCAGCCATATTAGAGTTATATTTAATCTGATTGATTAGGCTTAAAAAATAAATAATCGTTTAGCACTAAGCATTAATGTATTTTTGACGATCTGGAAGCCAACAAGCTATTAATTGCTGAGCGACTTGTGGGTAGTTTTGTTGTAGATAGTTAGATGTTTTTTGTACTTCACTAATCAGATGTTGATCACGAATTAAATCAACGATTTTAAAGTTTGCCACACCCATTTGACGAGTCCCTAAAATTTCACCACTGCCACGAATTTCAAGATCTTTTTGGGCAATAACAAAACCATCATTACTTTCACGCATGACTCTCATTCGGGCTTGAGCGACCTTACTAAGTGGAGCTTGGTACATTAAAACACAATGAGAAACGGCACTACCCCGGCCAACTCGCCCACGTAATTGGTGTAATTGAGCTAATCCCAGTCGTTCAGCATTTTCAATAATCATCAAACTTGCATTGGGTACATCAACACCAACTTCAATTACCGTTGTTGCAACTAAGAGTTGAGTGTTACCAGCTTTAAAGTTTTGCATCACCAACTGTTTTTCATCTGATTTCATTTTGCCATGTATTAATGCAATGGATAAATTAGGTAATCGCTCACGCAATTCTTCAACTAACATTTCGGCAGCTTGGGCATCAAGTGTTTCTGACTCTTCAACTAAGGTACAAACCCAATAAACTTGCCGTGCACTTAAACAAGCTTGATTGACTTTTTCAATAATCTCATCTCGGCGAGAATTAGGAATAACGACCGTTGTAACAGGCGTGCGACCAGGTGGTAACTCATCAATCACCGAGACATCTAAATCAGCATAGACAGTCATTGCCAACGTTCTTGGGATCGGTGTTGCCGTCATAATTAATTGATGAGGATGCATACTTTCTTTTATACCTTTTTCCCACAATGTTAATCGCTGATTAACACCAAAGCGATGCTGTTCATCAATAATCACTAAGCCTAAAGCTGCAAATTCCACTTTTTCAACAAAAACAGCATGCGTACCAATTAACATAGTGATATTGCCACTTTGTACGCCTTCATAACGCTGCTTTTTATTTTTTGCCGTTAAACGCCCAGATAACCAATCCACAGTGATGCCAAGGGGTTCAAACCATTGTTTAAAATTGTTATAGTGCTGCTCCGCTAATATCTCGGTCGGTGCCATTAAGACGACTTGTTGATTATTTTCTATGGCATTTAATGCCGCCAATGCAGCAACTAAAGTTTTACCTGAACCCACATCCCCTTGAATTAAACGCATCATTGGAATAGGTTTAGCCATGTCTTTATAAATATCCCCAACGACACGTTGCTGAGCATTCGTAGGACTAAAAGGTAATGATGCTAAAAAAGGTTTTATAAACTTCTGACTTGTATGCATGGCATAAGCTTGTTGCTTTTGATTATCGACTTTCAATAGCAACATACTTAAGTGATAAGCAAGTAACTCTTCAAAAATAAATCGTTTAATCGCACAATGCTCACCAGTGACTAATTGATTAATATCGGTATCAATTGGTGGATTATGAATGATATTTAATGAATCTAACGCGGGTAAAAAATGGCTCGCTAATTGAGGAGGTAAAATCTCAGCAGGAGGATTACGTTTTAACAGTAATAAAGCAGATTGAATTAACTTACGAATCACATTTTGAGTTAACCCATAGGTTGTCGGATATATAGGGGTATATCTTTCCTGACTCGCATCGGCTAAGGCATTATCTTCACGACTTGCTTTAACTTTATATTGTGGATGAATAATTTCTGGATAATTTTTTCCACTTTTTATTTCACCGTAAGCACTTACCCATTTTCCTTGAGCCAAACTTGCTTTAATGCCAGCATTGAAATTCATAAATCTCAATATCGCTATGCCTGATTCATCCTGAATATGACAAACTAACATTTGTTTGCGTTTTAAAATCACTTCGGTTTTTATAATACAACCTTCAATCGTGGTATGTTCGCCAATAGCTACATCACCAATGGCACATGATGAAGAGCGATCTTCATAACGTAAGGGAAAATGGAATAATAAGTCTTGAATGGTATCAATACCAAGAGTATGGAATTTTTTTTCTAAACTACTACCAATTCCACTTAAGTTAATTAATGGAATGTGATTGAAAAAACGGTTTACCATAATAATTAATTGATATTACGAGTCACACTCACAACATCTTGTTGTAAAGACAGTTTACGCATTAACTCATTAAGTTGTTGAGAGTTTTTCACTTCAATTTGTAAGATGATAGTATAAATTTGTCGATCTTTTTCTTCCGTATTCAACCATTGTAGATGAGCTTTTTCATCGTTTATGATGGAAAGAACATGACCTAATGATCCTTGATTATTTAAAATATCTACCCAAATTTCAGCAACAAAGAACTGGTCAATATTTGTCGCCCATTTAAGAGGAATATACTTATCAGGATTATTTTGATAACCTGTTATATTACGACAAGATTCATGATGTACGGTTAAACCTTTTTCTGCACTCACATGACCAATGATAGGGTCATTAGGTATTGGATGACAACATTTTGAAAAAATAACTAAAACACCTTCACTTCCCGTTATCACTAAAGTTGAACTTGGATCAGATTGATCTTGCAATAATTCATTATGCTTTAAGCCTTTGGCAATAAAGTGACTCATAATATTACCTAAGCCAATTTCAGCCAACACATCATCAAAGGATTGTAATTTGGTAATTTGTAAAATTTTCTTGATCTGTTGATCAGTAAGAGCTTCAATTCCACCTGTGTTAACTAGCGCCAAATTGAGTAATCGACGTCCTAGCTCCATGGCATCTTCACGTTTTAACGATTTCAACGCTTGACGAATACGCGATCTTGCTTTGGCGCTTACCACGAAACTGAGCCAGCGAGCATTAGGTCGAGCCTCAGGTGAAGTAATAATTTCAACCGTTTGACCATTACTTAATGGTTGGGATAGTGGATAAGGTTTGCGATCAACAATTGCACCAATACATTGATGACCAATATCTGTATGGACTGCGTAAGCGAGATCAACGGCCGTTGCCCCTTCAGGTAATTGAACAATGCGGCCTTTAGGCGTAAAGACATAGATCTCTTTAGGAAACAGATCCGATTTCACATTTTCAATAAATTCATATGAATTACCAACACTTTGTTGCAGCTCTAATAAGCTTTGCATCCAGCGTTGAGCCTTAATTTGGGCAGTAGTATGCGTAATCTCATCTTTTTCATTATATACCCAATGAGCAGCTACACCCATTTCAGCCATTTGATCCATATCTTCAGTGCGTATTTGCACTTCTACTGGAGTACCATGAGGACCAATTAACGATGAATGTAACGATTGGTAACCATTGGCTTTAGGAATGGCAATATAATCTTTAAATCGATTAAGACGTGGTTTATATAGATTATGTACTAAACCCAAAGCTCGGTAGCAGGCATCAATATCTTTAACGACAACACGAAAAATATAGATATCCATGATTGAGTGAAAATGCTGTTCACGCATTTGCATTTTCTGATAAATCACATAGATATTTTTTTCTAAACCTTTTACGACTGCATCAATATGAGCATCGGCTAAACGCCCTCTAATTTCTGACAAAATTTGCTCAATAAGTTCCTTTCTGGTGCCGCGAGCGACATCAACGACTTTTTCTAAAACTTTTGCGCGATTAGGATGCATCGCGGTAAAGCCCAATATTTCAAGCTCAGTTTTAATATGATGAATACCTAAACGATGTGCTAAAGGAGCATAAATCTCTAATGTCTCTTTTGCTATGCGACGGCGTTTATCGGGTCTTAATGAGCCCAGTGTTCGCATATTATGGGTACGGTCAGCAAGTTTAATTAAAATAACGCGCACATCTTCGGTCATGGCGAGAACCATTTTGCGAAAATTTTCAGCTTGTGCCTCTTGTCTGTTGCGAAATTTTAATTTATCTAATTTAGAAACACCTTCAACTAAGATAGCAACGTGTTTACCAAATTTTTCCGTTATATCTTGAAAGGTGACAGGTGTGTCTTCAATAGTATCATGTAAGAGTGCAGCGATGATTGTTTCATAATCCAGTCGCATATCGGCTAAAATTGTTGCAACCGCAACTGGATGAGTGATATAAGGTTCACCGCTACATCGGAATTGCCCGTCATGCGCCTTTTGAGCAAAGAGATAAGCATCTTGAATAATTTCAACTTGTTTAGCTGGAAGATAAGATGTGACAACCTCTTTTAAACCATCAAAATATTGCATAAGCAATTCTCATCAGAATTTATTCGTACGAGGGAGTATTATCAAGAAGAATCGATTCATGAAGTGCAGAACGAACTTCCGCTTCTTCATCTTGACGAGCTTGGAAATCAGCAGTATCAAGAATTTGTTTGTTGACAAGGCCATCTTCAATTTCACGTAACGCAACAACGGTTTCCTTGTCGTTTTCTTCTGGAATTAATGGCGATTTATTTTCAATTTGTAATTGACGAGCACGTCTTGCTGCAACTAAAACGAGATCAAAGCGATTACCAATTTTTTCTACTGCATCTTGGACAGTTACACGAGCCATTTTTACCTCTAATTTGTTTTACTAAATTGCTTTATTTGAAAGATCTATTATTGTACTTAATTTTGTAGCAAAATGTCCATATTAATATTATTTTTAAACCCAAGCTAGCTGGATTTTTTACAAAAAACTATCAATCGTTATTCAATCAAATCTAACCAAACATTCGTACCAATAATTGGCATGTTTTCAAAATAGCGGCGTAAAGCATCTAAAGCGATTGCACAAAGAATTTTTTGAGTGATGTGACGATTCTGTTGTCGACCTGTGTATCTCAAATTAAATTTCAAAAACTGCTGTGACGTAGCTATGATCAAGGTAAATTCCGTATTCCTTTCTCTAAAATTAACTAGCCCAAGTACGATATCAGCCCTATTTTTAGTTAATATGTCTAAAAAATAGTCTTTAGAATCCTCAAGAAACAATGGAACGATTTCCGACTTAACCAGCGGCGCTTCACACTCAAATAATTGATGAGCAATAACGCCTGCTGATTGTTGTTCAATAACAGCGATGGTTTGATTTTTTTCGAGTAAAATTCTGGAAACAAGCATTGCTAAGCCTAGATCGCCATGTTGAGTTAAAACACCTTCATACAAGAAGTTGTTAGCCACAATTGATTTAATTTGTTGCCATAACTCATCCATCTTATTTCTTTGTTGTTCTGACCCCGTTAATTTCAGTTCAATCATTGGCATTGCTGCTCGATATCCAACTACAATATCAGTTGGTATATTTAGTTTATTATCAATTTTCGTTGCTAAATCACTTTCTGTTTGTCCCATGGTCATCAGTCGATAACATAATTTCTTTTCTAATGTTGGAAAGCTTAATTTAATTTCAGGCAAAATTGAGGTTTTAACCATTTCTTTAAATTCGCTCGGGACACCAGGAGTAAAATATAAAAGGCACTGATTGATCCGCATTTTAAAGCCACATGCTGTTCCCATAGGATTATCAATTAAAGTAGCACTTTGGGGTAACATCGCCTGCTTTATATTACTTGGCGACATCGTTTTACCACGGCTTGAAAAATATTGCTCAATTTTATCCACCCACTCTTGATGCAATATAAGGGATTCGTGATTGGCTAATGCTGCTGCCTGTGCACTTAAATCATCACTTGTTGGCCCTAAACCACCGTTTACAATAATAATATCATTATCTAAACTATGTTGTTTAAGTGTGTAAATAAGTTGCGTTAAATCATCGCCAACCGTGTGTCTGGAAGTCATTAAGATGCCTTCCTGAAAAAGCAATTCAGACAACCACGCCGCGTTGGTATCAATTATTTGCCCATATAAAACCTCATCACCAGTACTGAGCATTTCGATCTTAATTATTTTTTTATTCATAAAATACCTCATAAACCACGCAATGATTAATTATCAATGTCTTTGCTATTTACATCTTCTTCATCATTATTGTCTATATGTTCTATGCTATTCACATCGTCATCGTCACTGTTTATATGCTCTTTACTTTGCACTAACCTGACTGAAAAATAGAGATCATAAGCAAATTCAATATACTCTTCATCAAGCTGTATATTCATCTGTTTAAACCAATTTTTGAGTGTTTTTCGCCGACCAGATAGGATCAAAATAACATTTCGAACTTTTAAAGATTTAACTAATTCTTCAACACCGAGTAAAACGCTGACATCTTTGTAAGTAAAACAAGGAATCGCATCGACAATCACGTAATTTATTGGCTCTTCTGATTCGTCAATATAACTTATAATTTTTCGCTTGAAATATGCAATATTGAAATAAGTCAGTGGAGAATTAAATCGATAAATAATTGTACTTTTTAGTGGTTTAACCTCTTTACCTAAAGAGTGAATACGACCACTATCATCCATCCCTAAAAGTTGATCTTTCGGTCGGAAAACACGGCGTAAAAACAGAAAGAGTCCTAGCAAAACCGCAAGCGCCATACCCGGGATAATGCCAATCAATAACACCGAGATAAACGTGATTAAACTTAAGTAAAACGCATCACGATCAAACTTGAAAAAACGAAATATAGTTTGGAAATTAATAAGAGAAAGTGAAGAATAAATTAAAATCACCCCCAATACACAAGTGGGAATGTATTGTAAAGGCGATAAGAAAAACAGAACCACTAAACCAATTAATATCGCAGCAATAATTGAAACGAGCTGAGTTTTACCACCATTGGCATCATTGACAGCTGTACGCGATGAAGTGCCACTGACCACAAATCCTTGTGATAATCCTGCTACAATATTAGCCATACCTAAGGCTCTAAATTCTACATCGGCGTTTGTTTCATAATTATTTTTAGAGGCAAAGCTACGAACCGTTATCATCATACTAACAAAACAGATAACCGCTATATTCAATGATGGAACCACTAATTCTCGCATTTTTGCTTTATCAAAACCAATCCATGATTCAGCAGGTATAAATTCACCACTAACTTGACCGATGATACGTATACTGTACGATTCAAAATTAAATAACCATGAAAAAAAGGTCATTATCACTACGGCAAAAAGCGGAGCTGGATAGCGAGGTCTTAATCTTTTCAAAGCAACTAATATGAGTAAAGTAAAAAACGAGACCAATGCGGTTAAAATATGGATTTCAGATATTTTGAAAGGTAAATATACGACTCGTTCAATTAAATATGAAAAGTCATAAGAAAAACCTAACGTCCTAGCAAACTGATCAATGATAATTGTGATTGAAATCCCGTTAAGTAGACCGATTAAAATCGGTTGACTGAGCAAATCAGCTAGCGCCCCTAAATGCAATTTACCGGCAATAATACACCATATTCCAATCATAATGGTTAACAATATAACCAATTGCCAACGTAAAATAGGATCATCCTCAGCTAAAGGAAAAACAACGGCTGCAACTACCGCACAGGTAGCAGTATCTGGGCCAACAATAAGTTGTTTAGAAGAGCCAAAAAGTGCATAAACAATAAGGGGTAAAATAGTTGAATATAATCCAGCTATTGCACCTACGCCCGTTAATTCAGCGTATGCAATTGATACAGGTAACGAAACAGCCGCGACCGATAAGCCTGCTTTTATATCAGAATTAAAATATTCCCGTCTATAATGCAATAAACTGATTAATCCTGGCATCCACAATGCTATTTTTTGTAATATCCCTTTGTTTTCCACTTTTTGCATGTTTTATTATCTTCCAGCTATACTTATGTTTTCCATTAAAATTGATCCGCATTGAATATTACTTCTTGTTTCAAGATCATTCCCTATCGCCACGATATTTTGATACATATCTTTGAGATTACCAGCAACAGTAAATTCATTGATTGGATACTGGATTTGACCATTTTCCACCCAAAATCCAGTTGCTCCACGTGAATAATCTCCCGTGACATAATTAACACCATCCCCCATTAAAGAGGTCACAACCACACCTTTATCTAATTTGGCTAACATTGCATTAAAGTCTGCATCTGTTTGACTTGATGAGACTAACCAATTATGTATACCGCCAGCATGTCCTGTTGATTTTAGACCTAATTTTCTGGCTGAGTAATTACTCAATAAATAAGTTTGTAAAATACCCTGCTCAATAATATTACGTTTAACGGTTTTTGTTCCTTCACTATCAAATGGTGAAGAACCAATTCCTTTTAAAATGAAAGGATCTTCCAAAATAGTTAACCAAGATGGGAATATTGTTTTACCCACACTATCTAACAAAAACGAAGATTTACGATAAATTGCACCACCACTTATCGCACTCACTAAGTGTCTAATTAATCCGACCGCTACATCCGCACAAAACAGAACAGGTACTTGCATGGTCTCAATTTGTCTCGCCCCTAAATGGGCAATCGTTTTTTCGGCAGCTTGTTGGCCGACCCATAGGGGTGATTTTAGATCGCCAATGTCCCGTGATGAAGTGAAAGCATAATTGCGCTCCATTTGCTCATCTTGTTTTGCGATAACTGAACAAGATAGAGAATGAGAACTTGCACAGTAACCATTCAACATACCTAAGCTATTCCCATACATATAAATACCATAACGGCTTCCAAAATAACTGCCATCACTATTAATAATCTCGGGATAAGCTAAAGCAGCTTCTTCTGCTTGTTTGGCTTGCTCAATGGCTTTATCGACATTCAAATCACTTGGATAGAACAGATCTAAATCTGGAGCATCAAATGCCATCAAATCTACATCACCTAAACCAGAATAAGGATCGGGTGAAGTATATTGCATAATGTTGATGGCCATATCAATGGTTTGGGCAATCGCCTGCGGGGATAAATCATTTGTTGATGCACTCCCCTTACGTTGGTTTTGATAAACCGTAATGCCTAATGCACCATCGCTATTAAATTCTACGTTTTCAGTTTCCCCCATACGAGTGCTGATACTTATACCCGTGGATTGATTAATCGAAACTTCAACCGAATCAACTCTTGGTTTAGCTTGCTTAATAGCATGGGCAACAATAGCGGATAAATTTTCTTTTTGGGTTAAAGCGTCTTTCTTGATTTGTTCTATACTCATTTTATTATTTTCTACAATTCTGCTAGTGATACGTTATAATAAGCCAGAATTGCATTTTAGTTAACAAAAGAAATCATATGAATCAAAATCAAGAGACAATCAAAGAGCCAAACTTAACTATCGACGAGATCGAAGATGAGATCATTTATGTCAGTAAGAGCGAAATCAAAAGAGATGCTGAAGAACTAAAAAAACTCGGAATTGAGCTAGTTAATCTAAGCAAAAATGAAATTGTTAAAATTCCTCTTGATGAAGATTTACTTTACGCTATCGAATTAGCGCAAAAAATCAAAAAAGAAGGTTATAGAAGACAAATTCAATATATTGGCAAGTTGCTTCGCAATCGTGATATCGAACCGATAACCCTTGCTCTAAACAAACTTAAAAATCGCCATAATCAACAAGTAGCAATATTTCATAAATTAGAAAAATTGCGCGATGAACTTATTGAAACGGGTGATGCAGAAACTATTATTGGTTTATACCCAAATGCTGACAGGCAACAACTGCGTACTTTAGCTCGTTTAGCCAAAAAAGAGTTACAATCCAATAAGCCGCCTAAAACAGCAAGACAAATTTTTCAATATTTAAAAAAATTGAGCGATACAGAATAAGTTTTATAATGTACGCTCATTACTGATGAACTAAACTATTATTAATCTAGATAGAGGATACAAAAAATGGGACTTTTAAATGTACCAGCTGGTAAAGAATTACCCGATGATATTTATGTTGTGATTGAAATTCCTGCCAATGCAGATCCAATCAAATATGAAGTAGATAAAGATACTGGCGCAGTATTTGTTGACCGCTTTATGGCAACAGCTATGTTTTATCCTTGTAACTATGGCTATATCAATAACACATTATCTCTTGATGGTGATCCTGTTGATGTATTAGTCCCAACTCCGTACCCATTACAACCAGGTTCAGTTATTCGTTGTCGCCCAGTTGGCGTATTAAAAATGACCGACGAAGCGGGCGAAGATGCTAAATTAGTTGCGGTACCACATACTAAACTTTCAAAAGAATATGACCATATTAAAGATGTTGAAGATTTACCAGAATTACTTAAATCTCAAATCAAACACTTTTTCGAACAATACAAAGCACTCGAAAAAGGTAAATGGGTTAAAGTTGATGGATGGGAAAACGCAGATGCGGCTCGTAAAGAAATTATCGAATCTTTCGAAAGAGCTAACAAAAAATAGACTTAACTAAAAAATTTACAAAATTTATATTAAGTAAACGTTAAAAAAAGAGTCGCTAAAAAATAGTTAGTGACTCTTTTTTTTAGTGTAAACTTTGACTTTCGAAATAAATATAATTTTTTGTCATGTTTAAATTGTTTTATATCAAATTAAGTTGATTTTAAACAAAAATTTATATAAAACGGCACTCTAAGATTAAAAAATTGTCATTAAAACCTTGCTTTCGATTATAATTTATGCGGTAATAGTAGCAGACTTATAACGCAGTATTTTATTATGAAAACGATTAACTTTTTTTATGTAATGTTAATCATATTTTTAGTTTTGAGTTGAATTAATAATACTAAGTGAAGGTCTATTCGTGCCTTAAAGGCAAATTATTAATTATTGTTAGGATGTCTAGTAAATGAATAAGAAAACTGGCCAAGTAAAATGGTTTAACGAGAGTAAAGGTTTCGGTTTTATAACCCCTACCGATGGTAGTAAAGACGTATTTGTTCACTTCTCAGCTATTTCCGGCGACGGATTTAAAACTTTAGCTGAAGGTCAACAAGTCGAATTTGCTATTCAAGATAGCCCTCGTGGACCAGCAGCAGCTGAAGTTGTTGTTATCTAACCAACTAATTTCTTTATTAGTTTGAATGCAAAAGCCCATTTAACCAAATGGGCTTTTTATTGCATTTATAAATTGTACATTTATAAATTGATGACAATCTTGTAATAAAAAAGCGACCCAAAGGCCGCTTATTGAAATAATTATGAATTGCTTCTATTATTTAGAAACTACAGCGATTAAATCTAATACTTTGTTAGAATAACCTACTTCGTTGTCATACCAAGCAACAAGTTTCACGAAAGTATCGCTGATTTGGATACCTGCTTTCGCATCAAATACAGAAGTACAAACTTCACCTAAGAAGTCAGTTGAAACAACTGCATCTTCAGTATAACCAAGAACGCCTTTCATTGGGCCTTCAGATGCTGCTTTGATAGCTTTACAGATATCTTCGTATTTAGCTGGTTTAGCTAAACGCGCAGTTAAATCCACTACAGAAACGTCTGGAGTAGGAACACGGAAAGCCATACCAGTTAATTTACCGTTTAATTCAGGGATAACTTTACCTACAGCTTTAGCTGCACCAGTTGAAGATGGGATGATGTTTTGAGCAGCACCACGACCACCACGCCAATCTTTGTGAGATGGACCATCAACAGTTTTTTGAGTAGCTGTTGTAGCGTGAACAGTAGTCATTAAACCTTCAACGATACCAAAGTTATCATTGATAACTTTAGCTAAAGGCGCTAAACAGTTAGTAGTACATGAAGCGTTAGAAACGATATCTTGACCAGCGTAGTCTTTATCATTAACACCCATTACGAACATAGGAGTGCTATCTTTAGAAGGACCAGTTAAAACAACTTTCTTAGCACCAGCTTGGATGTGTTTACGAGCAGTTGCATCATCTAAGAAAAGACCTGTTGCTTCAGCAACAACATCAACACCTACTTCGTTCCATTTTAAGTTTGCAGGATCTCTTTCAGCAGTAACGCGGATAGTTTTACCGTTAACGACTAATTTGCCATCTTTAACTTCAACAGTACCGTCGAAACGACCGTGAGTTGAGTCATATTTAAGCATATAAGCCATATATTCAACATCTAATAAATCATTGATAGCAACGATTTCGATGTCTGAACGTTTTTGAGCAGCACGGAAAACAATACGACCAATACGGCCGAAACCATTAATACCTACTTTGATTGTCATAACAATTACCTTCTTTTTTGTGTTTTTAAATGTAAAAAATCTTTGCTGTAAGCTATCAAATTTTAACGGTTTATTCAAGATCATTCGATCAATTTAGACATGAATTCATTAAATAGTTTTAACAGAAAATTACTGGAATAAGATGATTAGCAATAAAATCATTTACTTATTCAAAACATTTGACCTAACAAAATAAATAAGCAAAAAATAGTACCTAAAATTAAAACCATAGTAACGGCAGACTTAACTACATGACCATCGTTCACTTTATACTGCATAAATTATGTATTTTATTAGTCTATATGCTTATTATTGCTTAAAATTATGTTTAAATGCTCAATTTTTCACTTTCAATGGTAAAGATAAATTTGAAATAAATAAGGGAAGATTATGTGTAAGGATTTTCAAAATACTTTCAAAGTTTAAATCTCACAATGCGCAATTCGTATTGACGTTTATACAACATAACGACCTACCTTGACGCTTGGTTTTTTATATCAGCAGATAAACCCTTATGTGGATTTGATTATGCAACTTAAAAAGTTCAAATTAAGATTGTTGAGTACAATTGCTAAAACAGAAGTTTTAAACTGATAAAAAATGACCTAGTGACTATAACTTTTGTAATATAACTTTCGGCAATATAACTGACTATTGCAAGCACAAGGCAACCAAGAATATCAACTTATTACCACCTATTTTGAATTTATACAAACCATCTAAATAATAGGTTATAATAACCGCTTATTATCTATGATTTAATACACAATTAAATTGCATAAACTTTATTGATTATACCTTTTGGTATATCACAAATTAAACGTTATTGCCGTCACCGACCATAAAATAGCAAAATCTTAGATTTTGTTGAAAGTTAGATAGTGTAATACAGTAATCGCCTGAACTTTAAATAAAAAAGAAATACCGCCATGATAAACGAAGACAATTTTGACAACCACACTCCAATGATGCGACAGTATCTCAAGTTAAAAGCTGAAAATCCCGATATCTTATTGTTTTATCGTATGGGGGATTTTTATGAGATGTTTTATGATGATGCCAAGCGTGCCTCACAGCTTTTAGATATTTCGTTAACTAAACGTGGTGCTTCTAATGGTGAACCGATTCCTATGGCAGGCGTGCCATATCATGCGGTTGAAAGCTATTTAGCTAAATTAATTTCCCTTGGTGAATCGGTTGCGATTTGTGAACAAATCGGCGATCCTGCGACAACTAAAGGCCCCGTCGAGCGAAAAATTGTCCGTATTGTCACACCGGGTACCGTCAGTGATGAATTATTATTAGAAGATCGGAAAGATAATTTATTAGCATCAATTTGGCAATCAAAAAACCATTATGGTTATGCCACACTCGATATTAGTTCTGGACGATTTTTTATTTTTGAAACGGAAAGTTACGAGTCAATGCAGGCTGAATTGCAGCGCACCAATCCGGTCGAACTGCTTTATCCGGAAGATTTTCAATCAATGACTTTGATTGAACAACGCAACGGTTTAAGACGTCGCCCAATTTGGGATTTTGATCTTGAAACCGCTAAACAGCAGCTTAATTTACAATTTGGTACTAATGATTTAGTCGGATTTGGGGTGGAAGATTGCAGTTATGCACTTAGCGCAGCTGGCTGTTTACTGCAATATGTGAAAGATACACAGCGCACCGCCCTACCGCATATTCGTTCAATCATCAAACAATCAGCTTTCGACTTTGTGGTACTTGATGCGGCAACGCGGCGCAACCTTGAAATCACCGAAAATTTATCTGGAGGTACACAAAATACGGTTGCTGAAATTTTAGATAAAACCCAAACCCCAATGGGTAGCCGTATGCTGAAACGCTGGCTCCATGCCCCTATTCGTAACATAACCTTATTACAAAACCGTCAGCAGGCAATCAGTGAGTTACAAAATCATATTGATGATATTCAACCATTATTAAAACTGATTGGCGATCTTGAACGAATTTTAGCTAGGCTGGCATTGCGTACCGCTCGCCCACGTGATTTTGCCCGTTTGCGTGATGCATATAACTTACTGCCTCAAATGCAGCAATTACTAAACCAACTGAGTGCGCCAGCTTTAGTTGGCTTGCGAGCTAAAATCAACCAATTTGATCACATTGCAGATATTTTAACGCGAGCAATTGTTGAAGCGCCTCCGGTAATAATTCGTGATGGTGGTGTCATTGCCGCTGGTTACAATGCCGAACTTGACGAACTGCGCAATCTTGCAGATGGTGCCACGAATTATCTAGAACAATTAGAAATAAGAGAACGTGAAACCTTAGGTATAGACACACTCAAAGTAGGGTTTAATGCTGTACATGGTTATTATATTCAAATTAGTCGAGGACAAAGCCATTTAGCGCCTATTCACTATACACGACGCCAAACGCTTAAAAATGTTGAGCGCTACATCATTCCAGAGCTTAAAGAGTATGAGGATAAAGTCCTCACCTCAAAAGGTCGTGCTTTAGCACTTGAAAAACAGTTGTATGATGAATTATTTGATTTACTTATGCCACAGCTTGCCGATATGCAACTGAGTGCCGATGCTATCGCTGAACTTGATGTACTCACTAACCTTGCTGAACGAGCGTTAACATTAAACTATCAGCAACCAATGCTTGCAGATAAAGCCGGAATTAATATAAAAGATGGTCGACACGTGGTGATTGAACAAGTATTACAAACCCCATTTATCGCCAATTCCCTGCAATTATCGCCTGACAGACGATTGTTAATTATTACTGGGCCAAATATGGGTGGGAAAAGTACTTATATGCGCCAAGCAGCCTTAATTGTTTTACTCACCTATATTGGTAGTTTTGTACCTGCATCGCAAGCAACCATTGGACCGGTTGATCGCATATTTACTCGAATCGGTGCATCGGATGATTTAGCATCAGGCCGTTCAACTTTCATGGTCGAAATGACTGAAACGGCTAATATTATGCATAATGCCACTGAACAAAGTCTAGTGCTAATGGACGAAATTGGACGCGGTACTTCAACTTATGACGGGCTATCTTTAGCTTGGGCATGTGCTGAAAACTTAGCAAACCAAATCAAAGCGATGACGCTCTTTGCTACCCATTATTTTGAATTAACTCAATTACCTGAGCATATGCAAGGTGTTTATAACATTCATTTTGATGCCATAGAACATGACAACACGGTGGCCTTTATCCACGAAGTATCTGAAGGCGCTGCCAGTAAAAGTTTTGGTATTGCGGTGGCAGGATTAGCAGGTGTACCCAAACAGGTATTAAAACGTGCCAAACAAAAGCTAAAAGAGCTTGAAATCATTTCAAAACAAGCAGCAAATAGTCACGTTGACCAATCACAACTGAGCTTTGAGACCATAAGCGAACCATCAGAAGTTGAAGAGACTCTCAAACAGATTGATCCTGATGCTTTATCACCAAAACAAGCGCTTGAAGTGTTATATCAATTAAAGAAAATGCTTTAAAACTATATTGAATTAATAAATGATACATACCCAATGCTAAACATTGGGTAACATTTTATTAGACTCGTTATCACTATAGCATTTCCCAATAATGGGAATATTAAGGCAGATAAAATCTGCCCGATTATCACTGCCAATATTTCTTCTTAGATGTTTTACCTATTCCTGGATTAAAGCTATTAGTTGGATCTAACGCATGATAGAATTTTTTCAAATCCTCATTAGCATGATACAAATGCCCAACATTATGCTCTGCTGGATATTGTGCTCCACGCTGATCAAGTATAGCTAACATCTCCTCTTCCACTTTACTGCAATCAGTACCTTTTTTAGCAATATAATCTTGATGGAATACAGAACAGAAAAAATGACCATAATACAATTTATAGATGAAATGCTGACTAATACTTTCAGGTAACGTTTCGAACCAATCTTTATCATTGCGTCGTAAAGCAATATCCAACGCCACTAAATCCTCAACCGTTTTGGTATGTACATTACGATACACTGTAGCTGCGCCAGCAACGGCAAAACGGTGCAACATTGCAGCCTCCGCTTCTTTATTATTACAACGGAAATAACTGCCATCACGTTTTTCAGCGGTTGAACTATTATCAAAGTAAGATTTCAAAAATGCTTCAGCTTCGGCAATACCTTCATCTGACATTTTTAAAATCAAGTGATGCGCATAACGATCACGATAATCACGCAGAGATTTTGGCAAATGATTTGGCCATAATTTACATACCGTTACTGCGAATTTATCGGAAAAGCTACCAGAAAAACAAGGAATTTTACTCATTATTCGATCGACAAAATTCTTTAATGCATACATCTTTGGTATGGTATCAGTGCCCAGCTTTTGAATCGCCAAAAACAGATGTTTACCATATACTGCCGCTATATCAAAGGCATCTCGATGAATATACTCTCCCGATACGGGCAAATTTTTAAATTGTCCTAAAATATGACGGCGAATATCATCCAATTCATTGGTATTATTCGTTCCTATATAAAATACCGCCGTATTTTCTTCTAAAGGAAACGTATCTAACCGAACAGCAAATACCATCAACCGCCCTGCACTACCTGAAGCCTCATAGTGACGAGCTGGATCAGCGTTATACCTTGCTGGTGTATCAGCATCGATTTGACGCACATGATCGCAATAATCATGATCATGCCCCAAACCAGCATCTCGCTGAATATCTTTATCGGAATAATTATGATTTTGAAGATTTTGCAAAATGGTATCGGGATCATTACCTAATTCAATTCCTAAATGATTTACCAATTGCAACTTACCTTGTGCATCAAGCTGAGCAAATACCGCCATTTGTGTATAAGCAGGCCCGTGCTGAATCAGTGCGCCTCCTGAGTTATTGCATACTCCCCCCATCACCGACGCCCCAATACAAGAGGAACCAATGACCGAATGCGGACCACGCTTATATTTTTTCAACTCTTTTTCTAAACGAAACAACGTACTACCAGGTAAACAGACCACCTGCTCGCCATTTTCGATAACATTAATGCCATCCAAACGACGAGTACTAACAATTACAATTGGGCGATCATAATCATTACCGTCTGGTGTTGATCCCCCTGTTAATCCAGTATTTGCAGATTGAGTGATCACTATGACATCAGCTTCCACACACGCTTTTAATACATGCCACTGCTCAACAAGCGTTCCGGGCAAAACCACCGCCAACGCATCGCCTTTACCAAAACGAGCACCTTGACGGTAAAATAAGGTACGTGCAGGATCGGTTAATGTATGTTTCTTGCCCACAATGGATTGTAGTTTTTCAATAAACGCCGTTGTTTCGTTGCTGTTCATAGTCTTTTTTCCTATATAAAAAATTAGAAGATCACCCAAAATTGCAATTGATTATTTTATAACCGCTAAAATAAATAAAATAGATACATATTGTGCTATTAAAGAAAAAGGAGAAAATAAAAGACAAAATGAACAGATGAATCCAAAAATGTTGATAAAAAATATTATCGTTATCGATAAACAAGACAATCGTAATGATAATCAGGTTAGCTTAAAAAACTTTGCCTAATTAAAAAGTGTATTCAGGCTGATACGTTGTAATCACATAACAAAAAATATCAAAAATTTTACCCTAATTTTTAAGATGACTAAATTTATAAAACAATTCTCTTAGCCAATAAACCGTCATTTATAAAACATACTTATCCCCTATTATCTTTTTTCATAAATAGCAGTTACCAAGTTATATTTAGATAGATTTGCTAACTTTCACTGCAATAAATCACGCAATCTTGTGATTTTGAGTTAACTCCCGATATTCAATTTTGCCAACAAAATATAATTAAAATTTGGTCTAAACATGATCAAAAAAGGATTAACAGATCTTGGATTTTATGGATTTAGTATTGAGGATTATTTAAGATTTTATATCAAAAAATTTCATTTTACTCAAACATCCCCATAACCTGAAACTTTTTGACAAAATAACTGACAACACAATGGCAAAAAATACTTTTTAAAAGTATTACTAAGATATTGAATAGAATTTAGGAAATATCTAATAATTACATTTAGATTAATATAAAAAAATAATTATATTAATAAGTTAAAATTATTTTTGTAAAAAATATTCAGGAGTCTATACCATTACATTATTAAAAAAGTACTTTTTATGAATAATTACTTTCTTTCTATAGTGCCTGCATTCAAGTTTTACACAGTTTAATCTACATTTTATAAATAGACTCAATAAATTTTTTTATCATATCCTCATAGTCCCTCTTAATATCACTCTTATACTTTCACTCTTGAACAATGCCTAAACCACATAACATTTTATTACCATCAACATTTATCAAAATGACAAATCTATTATCATTACATTTGTCGTCATTCAACCAATGGCTGGATATGTCGCAGTAATATGAAAAACCGACTACCTAAACAATATTATAGAGGTGAATACTGTCTAATATTTTGGCAAGGATCAATTCAGTATAATCTTTTCTATTTACTCATTTGCAAATTATTTCTTTCTTTTCAATAAGATCAGCAATCATCATATCATCATCACCATTACTAATGCTTACTTCCATATAACTATATGCAGCCTCATATTGTTGACCATTATAGCGGTAATAAACAATTTGATGTTCTGCCGAACTATACCTACCACTTGTAAAAAAATCTGGCATACCATACAAATAGAGTTTAATGGGTAAAAAGGAGCTTCATAAGAATTAAATAGTAGTTTGGGTTCAATATCGGGTTTTAATAAATAAATCCATGCTTGTGTATTAACCTGATTACTAAACATTTTACAGTCCGCAATAAACAGGTCACCAACGTTCGATTTGCATATATCAAAAAGGATATTGGTATAAGGTTTAGATTTATCTTCATCGATAGGATTATCTTCATAATCTGAAAAATCTTTACTACCACAGTTATCATCAGTACTTAAACTCGCCACTAATTTTTTAATAACCAAGTCCATTTTTTTATCACTAGCCAAATCAATTTTATCACTGCATAATTGACCACTTGTTGGTGAGCGGTGGATGGGAATACTGATATACAGAGGATATAATTGACTAATAATGGTATCCAATGCTTTATCTAAACAAGCGGTATCCTTACACTGTGATATCAATTTATTTTGCTCAACAATTTTAATATCTAAATTCCAAGGGTCATCGACTAAGGTAATCGTCGAATATTGAAGAAAGCGTGCCTTAAATAACTTATTTGCTAATGCAGAGTTATTGCACGTATTAGCTGGATATTTTGATTTTGCTTCATTAACCATCCTAATAATATTATCATCTTTATCATTGAAACCTGATAAGCTAATATCCAAACATGGATTAATTAACAAAGTTGTTGATAAGTAAGGAGGGGCAATTTGATCAATACGAGGAATGGCTCTCTCTTGCTTAATTTGTTGAGTGTAAGCAGGAAAAACAATTATCAATAAACTTAATAAATAAAAAGTTTTTTTATCATTTAAACATTTCTCCTTAATTATTTCCTGCCAAATGTACTCTCGTTTTTTTATTTATTCATTTACAAATTATTTCTTTCTTTTCAATAAGATCAGCAATTGACATACTATTACCGTTATCATCACGGCCAATACCTACTTCCATATAACTATATGTAGCTTCATATTGTTGACCATTATAGCGGTAATAAACAGTGTGATGCTCTCCCATGCTATACCTACCACTCGTCATAAGATCTGGCATACCATTACAAGTGGAATCTAATAGGTAATAAGGACCTTCATAAGAATTAAATAGTAGTTTAGGTTCAATATCGGGTTTTAATAAATAAATCCATGTTGGTGTATTAGCCTGATTACCAAAAACTTTACATTCCGCAATAAACAAGTCACCAACATTCGCTTTGCATAGATCAAAAAGCACATTGGTATAAGGTTTAGATTTATCCTCATCGTAAGAATAACTTCCATAAGCTGAAAGATCTTCACTATCACAGTTATCATCAGTACTTAAACTCGCCACTAATTTTTTAATAACTAAGTCCATTTTTTTATCACTAGCCAAATCAATTTTATCACTGCATAATTGACCACTCGTTGGTGAGCGGTGGATGGGAATGCTGATATACAGAGGATATAATTGACTAATAATGGTATCCAATGCTTTATCTAAACAAGCGGTATCCTTACACTGTGATATCAACTTATTTTGCTCAACAATTTTAATATCTAAATTCCAAGGGTCATCGACTAAAGTAATCGTTGAATATTGAAGAAAGCGTGCCTTAAATAACTTATTTGCTAATGCAGAGTTATTGCACGTATTAGCTGGATATGCTGCTTTTGCTTCATCGACCATCCTAGTAGTGTAACCATCACTATCATAGTTCTCTATTGAGCTAATATCCAAACATGGATTAATTAACAAAGTTGTTGATAAGTAAGGAGGGGCAATTTGATCAATACTAGGAATAGTTCTCTTTTGTTTAATTTGTTGAGTGTAAGCAGGAAAAACAATTATCAATAAACTTAATAAATAAAAAGTTTTTTTTATCATTTACATTTCTCTCCTTGGATAATCTTCTGGAAACTCTAGGGTTAAGTTATTTGTTGCATCAGGAAACTTCATCTCGGTTAATACCGCTAAACAATTTCCATAAGCAGAGCAACGTTGATCGAAACCATTTAAAGTAGAGCTATAAAGATTATTAATTACAGCTGGTAAGTTAACCTTAGCAGAGGCATGCCAAAATGCAGAACTTCGATAATAGACCTTTGTTCCCTGATTTCCTGCGTCAACGGCTACACGCTCTAAGGTGTGTGTTTCATCGGCATACTTTGCCATACTATTCTTAATCCAATAAAAACCTGCCGAATCGGCTGGGTCAATATTAGCTTGGTTAGTCACTTCATCACGCCATGTAAAATACTGATTTAAGTTTGGAAACTCTGCATCTTGAAAACTATCTCGATTCGCTTTTCTTTGTCTATAGTCCATGATTCTACCTCATGATGCCTAGCTATCAAGGTTTCAAATTCTTGCGAAATCTCTCGACCTCTAAATTGCCAATAATACTTGTAATTGTAAGGTTGAGTGAGTTGCAATAAACCTCTACCATGCCAAGGGTAATATCTTTTTTATTTATTCATTTACAAATTATTTCTTTTTTATCATCAATAAGATCAGCAATGACTATAGAGTTATTATGACGGCCAATACCTACTTGCATGTAACTATATGCAGCTTCATATTGTTGACCATTATAACGGTAGTAAACAATTTGATGCTCTCCCATGCTATACCTACCACTCGTCATAAGATCTGGCATACCATTACAAGTGGAATCTAATAGGTAATAAGGACCATTATAAGAATTAAATAGTAGTTTGGGTTCAATATTGGGTTTTAATAAATAAATCCATGTTTGTGTATTAGCCTGATTACCAAAAACTTTACATTCCGCAATAAACAGGTCACCAACATTCGCTTTGCATATATCATAAAACACATTAGTATAAGGTTTAGATTTATCCTCATCGTAAGAATAACTTCCATAAGCTGAAAGATCTTCACTACCACAGTTATCATCAGTACTTAAACTTGCTACTAATTTTTTAATAATTAAATCCATTTTTTTATCACTAGCCAAATCAACTTTACCATTGCATAATTGGCCACTTGTTGGTGGGCGATCAATGGGAATACTGATATACAGAGGATATAATTGACTAATAATGGCATCCAATGCTTTATCTAAACAAGCAGTATCCTTACACTGTGATATCAACTTATTTTGCTCAACAATTTTTCCATCTAAATTCCACGGATCATCAACTAAGGTAATCGTCGAATATTGAAGAAAGCGCGCCTTAAATAACTTATTTGCTAATGCAGGGTTATTGCACGTATTAGCTGGATATGCCGCTTTTGCCTCATCGACCATCTTAATTGTATCATCATCACTATCATCAAAGCCTGATAAGCTAATATCCAAACATGGATTAATTAACAAAGTTGTTGATAAGTAAGGAGGGGCAATTTGATCAATACTAGGAATAGTTCTCTCTTGTTTAATTTGTTGAGTGTAAGCAGGAAAAACAATTATCAATAAACTTAATAAATAAAAAGTTTTTTTTATCATTTAAACATTTCTCCTTAATTATTTCCTGCCAAATGTACTCTCGTTTTTTTATTTATTTACAAATTATTTCTTTCTTTTTAATAAGATCAGCAACTGCCATATCGTTACCCTTATCATCACGACCAATGCCTACTTCCATATAACTATATGCAGCCTCATATTGTTGACCATTATAACGGTAATAAACAATTTGATGCTCTCTCAAGCTAGCCCTACCACTTATCATAAAATCTTGCATACCATTACAAGTCGAGTCTAATGGATAATAAGGACCATTATAAGAATTAAATAGTAGTTTGGGTTCAATATCGGGTTTTAACAAATAAAACCATGTTTGTGTATTAACCTGATTACCAAACATTTTACATTCCGCAATAAACAGGTCACCAACGTTCGATTTGCATATATCAAAAAGCACATTGGTATAAGGTTTTGATTTATCCTCATCGATAGGATTATCTCCATAATCTGAAAAATCTTTACTACCACAGTTATCATCAGTACTTAAACTTGCTACTAATTTTTTAATAACCAAGTCCATTTTTTTATCATTAACCAAATCAACCTCACTAATGCATAAATTGTCACTTGCTGATTCAAACTTGGTAGGGATACTGATATATCGAGGATATAATTGACTAATAATGGTATCCAATACTTTATCTAAACAAGTGGTATCCTTACATTGTGATATCAACTTATTTTGTTCAACAATTTCTATATCTAAATTCCAAGGATCGTCGACTAAGGTAATCGTCGAATATTGAAGAAAGCGAGCCTTAAATAACTTATTTGCTAATGCAGGATTATTACACGTATTAACTGGATATTTTGCTTTTGCCTCATTTACCATTCTAGTAGTATAACTATAATCATTACTACCAGAGATCTCTAATGAGCTAATATCCAAACATGGATTAATTAATAAAGCTGTTGATAAGTAAGGAGAGGTAAGTTGATCAATACGAAGAATGGCTCTCTCTTGCTTAATTTGTTGAGCGTAAGTAGGAAAAACAATTATCAAGCAACATAATAAATAAAAAGTTTTTTTAATCATTTACATTTCTCTCCTATCATAACCTTCTGGAAACTCTAAGATTAAGTTATTTGTTGCATCAGGAAACTTCATCTCGGTTAATACCGCTAAACAATTACCATAAACAGAGCATCGTTGATCAAAAAGACTTAAACGGCGGTCATAAGTGTGATCAATTACAGCAGGTAAGTTAACCTTAGCAGAGGCATGCCAAAATGCATAGCTTCGATAATAGACCTTTGTTCCCTGATTTCCTGCGTCAACGGCTACACGCTCTAAAGTATGTGTTTCATCGGCATATTTTGCCATACTATTCTTAATCCAATAAAAACCTGCCGAATCGGCTGGGTCAATATTAGCTTGGTTAGTCACTTCATCACGCCATGTAAAATACTGATTTAAGTTTGGAAACTCTGCATCTTGAAATCTATCTCGATTCGCTTTTCTTTGTCTATAGTTCATGATTTCTACCTCATGATGCCTAGCTATCAAGGTCTCAAATTCTTGCAAAATCTCTCGACCTCTAAATTGCCAATAATACTTGTAATTGTAAGGTTGAGTGAGTTGCAATAAGCCTCTACCATGCCAAGGGTAATATCTTTTTTATTTATTCATTTGCAAATTATTTCTTTTTTTTCAATAAGATCAGCAATTGACATACTATTACCATTATCATCACGGCCAATACCTACTTGCATATAACTATATGTAGCTTCATATTGTTGACCATTATAGCGATAATAAACAGTGTGATGCTCTCCCATGCTATACCTACCACTCGTCATAAGATCTGGCATACCATTACAAGTGGAATCTAATAGATAATAAGGACCTTCATAAGAATTAAATAGTAGTTTAGGTTCAATATTGGGTTTTAATAAATAAATCCATGTTTGTGTATTAGCCTGATTACCAAAAACTTTACATTCCGCAATAAACAGGTCACCAACATTCGCTTTGCATATATCAAAAAGCACATTAGTATAAGGTTTAGATTTATCCTCATCGTAAGAATAACTTCCATAAGCTGAAAGATCTTCACTACCACAGTTATCATCAGTACTTAAACTCGCCACTAATTTTTTAATAACTATGTCCA
Organism: Gilliamella sp. B14384G12; assembly: GCF_016101825.1. NCBI lineage: Bacteria > Pseudomonadati > Pseudomonadota > Gammaproteobacteria > Orbales > Orbaceae > Gilliamella > Gilliamella sp. B14384G12. Next base: position 89,153 of record NZ_JACFPU010000004.1, read on the forward strand.
TTTTTTTATCACTAGCCAAATCAACTTTACCATTGCATAATTGGCCACTTGTTGGTGGGCGGTGGATGGGAATGCTGATATACAGAGGATATAATTGACTAATAATGGTATCCAATGCTTTATCTAAACAAGCGGTATCCTTACACTGTGATATCAACTTATTTTGCTCAACAATTTTAATATCTAAATTCCAAGGGTCATCGACTAAAGTAATCGTTGAATATTGAAGAAAGCGTGCCTTAAATAACTTATTTGCTAATGCAGAGTTATTGCACGTATTAGCTGGATATGCTGCTTTTGCTTCATCGACCATCCTAGTAGTGTAACCATCACTATCATAGTTCTCTATTGAGCTAATATCCAAACATGGATTAATTAACAAACTTGTTGATAAGTAACCAGAGGCAAATGGATCAATGCTAGGAATGGTTCTTTCTTGCTTAATTTGTTGAGCATAAACAGGAAAAACAGTTATCAATAAACTTAATAAATAAAAGGTTTTTTTAATCATTTACATTTCTCTCCTTTCATAACCTTCTGGAAACTCTAAGGTTAAGTTATTTGTTGCATCAGGAAACTTCATCTCGGTTAATACCGCTAAACAATTACCATAAACAGAGCATCGTTGATCAAAAAGACTTAAACGGCGGTCATAAGTGTGATCAATTACAGCAGGTAAGTTAACCTTAGCAGTGGCACGCCAAAATGCAGAGCTTCGGTAATAGACCTTTGTTCCCTGATTTCTTACTGCATTAATGGTTACTCGTTCTAAAGTGTGTGTTTCATCGGCATATTTTGCCATACTGTTCTTAATCCAATAAAAACCTGCCGAATCGGTTGGGTCAATATTGGCTTGGTTAGTCACTTCCTCACGCCATATAAAATACTGATTTAAGTTTGGAAACTGTATATCTTGAAATCTATCTCGATTTGCATATCTTAGATTATGGTCCATTCTTTCTACTACATTATGCTCAGCTATCAAGGTCTCAAATTCTTGTGAAATATCTCGACCTCTAAATTGCCAATAATACTTGTAATTGTAAGGCTGAGTGAGTTGCAATAAACCTCTACCATGCCAAGGATAATACCAACGTAAGTCACCGCTATCTTCATCTAATGCTCTAAACCAACGACATTCTTGAATTGCATTACCAAAAAAACAAGCCATTCTTAATGGCGTATTGATGCAATATTTTCTTAACATCTTATTTATATTCAATTTAAGATCATTTCTTTGTTGATTAGACGGAAAGACTCTTTCCCAATTATTCCCTCTAATGGCATATGTAGGAACTAACTGTTTAAGCTCACTTTCACTTAGCCATCCACATTTTCTAAAATGCTTAATAAATTCAATGGGCGGGCAGTGCCAATGATTTGCATCTATACCTATATTGGCTTGTTCCCAAAATGTCATCGCTTGTACATGGTTTTGAAACCATGTGAATTGTTCATCTGTCTGGTTTCTACCGCCTTGATTTGTAGGATTTTTAATCCATCCAAATCGTTCTTCGAAATTAGCATTTTGCCATTCGGTTGGAAATTTATAGAATATTTTTTGTAATTTTTGTTGAATAGAGGCTTCAGTTAAACGTGTTTGCTTTTGTGCATCTGTTAAACGAGCAAAAGAGCCAGCGGTACCATTATCTAAAATTGTTCTGACAATTTCAGAGTCACAACGACTATCGTTATTAGTATCATCATCTGCAACACTCCAACCTTTCCAGAAAGGAAAATCCGCATCACTGTATTTTTTGATTGCCTCAGTATTAAGATTGACCCAAGTATTGCCACTGGCAGTAGGTATTTGTCGATAATGTGTTGGGGTATCTTGAGCTGTTTCTGTGCCTAATATTCTGCCAAAACGTAATAGTTCATAACCTGCCGTTGGCATAGAGGAACAAATTTTTGATGATTGGTCAAAAAGATTGTACTCATGAACACTTCCTCTTGGACTATCGCCATTTGTAGTAACAGGTTGGCCTATTTGTGTACCATTTTCATCATAAGCGGTAAAAGTACAATTACCACTATGGTATTTCATCTCTAAATAGAGCGCTTGTCCTAATGTATCACCTGTAGCGGTATGTGTATAATGGCTTGTATTATGAACTCCATTGTAGGTTGGAGTATCGGCTGGTAAATAAAAATACATATTTCCGAAACAGCTGCTTGTTCTACCATGTCGGTTAATGTAATGAGTAATATGTCCTTGTCGGTTGGTATAGTAGTTAGCGCCATTTCTATTTAAGGTTATTGAACCAATAATATTTTCTATTTGATCATCAGCAGCGATGATTTCAAAATGAATAAGGTTATCTTGTCCATAAATTTGACCGGCACCACCAAGCTTTGCTTTACGATATATATTATTACCTTGTTTTAAATCGTTTTCTATACGATTTAGGTGCATATAGATCGAGTAATAGGTCACTGTAATATTTTCGCCAATTTCCGTTTGATGCTTTATAACGATGCAACCATTATCTGTCCATCCTTTATTAGGGTCATAAAGAGGATGCTCTCCCAGCTCGGTTGGGTTAGTTGGCCTAGCGGTGGGTTGTCTTAAATAGACAATATTTCCATCCGCGATGGCTCTGACTGGACTATCCGAATCAGGTGCTTGTAAATGTATTCCTCCATGCCATTGCATCTCAAAACTTACAGGAAATTTGCCGGTTAAGGCCGGTGTCATTGCACGACTAACAAAAGTTTCATCTGACTCATTTGCTCTCGCATCTGGTAAAAAAGGAGGACTTATAATCATTCTACTATTCCTTTATCAATTATACTGAAAAACTAAAATAATGATTTTTTACATGCACTAGAGACAGTTCAAGTTCATTTTTTGTAAAGTTAGGTTTCTCGCATTCGAGTGTGTTAGGCCCCATTTTTTGCAATGCATTACTTTTTATATAAACATTATCTGCCGTGCCCAGTTCAATCCCTGCACTACTAAGTTTGATGTATGAACCTCCACACATTAACGTCAAATCTTCACATGCGCTTACTCTAAGTTCACCATCCACACTGTCTATTTTAATATCTTGCTTGGCAGCCATATTCAGGTTGGCATTTTGCGCCTGCACGTTAACATCACCTTGGTTAGCAAAGACTTTCATTCCTGATTTATGGGCAAATAGACCGATGGATTCACCGGATGAGACGGTTATGTTTTTTAACGCATTAATGTCAGTTTGGTTTTCACTGGTCACCGATACACTGTTTGACGTTGACAGTTGGATGTTTTCCGGGCTGGTTAAAGCGATGCCCTCTTGTGCATAAGCAATAATGCCACTTTGGGCTAATTGGGTTAATGTCGCTTTAAGTTGCTCTTGACTGTCGGTATCCGCACCATGAGCTTCAGATGAGGTTGCTGCATTTTGCAGTGCTTTGGCAATTGATAACGCATTTTCAAGCTGGGTAATGGCAGCTTGCATATCAAGTTGTTTACCCTGTGCCTTAGGCTCGGTCTGACTGGTCAGATATAAACCTTTATTGGCAGCAATCGCTCCCCACTCATCGGTGCGCAGTTCAAATCCCTCACCACGCTGCTCTTTGTTTTGGTCTACTAAATGCCCGATGTTAAGCTGGGTTTTACCGTATTCGGTTGCTAACTTGATGTGCTCTTGTCCGCGTTTATCATCCATCCGCAGTTTGTTGTTAGCAGGGGTACGAATTACATTACGGTGTTTGTTTATGGTGGTCACATGGTCAGGGTGTTGACTGTCATGCATCGCATGTGCGATATAAGGTCGGTCCGGATTACCGTTAGTAAACGCTACCGCAACTTCTGTGCCGTCAATCAGTGGAAAGTGAAAACCATAGGTACTGCCCGCATACGGTTTAGCCAGTCTTAACCATAAACTCTCTTCACCGTTTCGCCACTCTTTTAAGTCAAAGTTAAACTTAACCCGATAGCGCCCTTGTGTATCAATATAACCATACGTGTCATTATTCGGACTGGTCACCCGTGCCGGTAAAGTGCCGTCAATAGTCGGAAAAGGAATCGGCTCCGGGCGGTAAGGTTTTAATGGCTGGTAAGGTATGGCGGTAAAGCTCAGTTCATAAGCCTCACTGCGGTTTCCCTGTCCTTGCACCGTTAATATCATTACCCCCTCATCTATTCCGGCAATCGTACTGCCTTTGATGCGGATATGTTGACCCGGAGCTAAATTGGCCTGATTACTTTTACCCCGAATAACAATTTGACGGCTAATGGCGTGTTCATGGCGAATGCGGGCATACCATTCTCCACTTTCAACACCATTACTCGCATTACCAGAATGAGTGCTAATATCACTGCTATTATCGTTATTATTGCCATTACTATCGTCGGTATCAATATCACCACTGTTTTCATCATCATTATTGTTGGTGTCACTATCAATTCCATTATTGCTGTCACCATTGCTATTTAATCCTTTATAGTGCTCATCATAACGGTAATCAGTACCGTAAGTGGTGTTATCTTTCTGTTGGCTGTTAACTTCACCCAGTAAATTAGCTTGCGCATCGCGGTAGTTATAATCTTGTACTTGTACCGATGATTCCACCATCTGACTGTGTAAGGTTATATCCCAGACACTTTCAACGCCGTTATCCAGTGTACCGCTCGGTTGTTTGTACACAATATCAGCCACCTGCTGATAACCTTGTTCATAATCACTGATGACCATCACATCACAATTATGTTCACCATGCGTTTCAAACCGAAAATAGACCCCCACATCCGCAAGCAGTCTTTGAATAAACTCAAGGTCACTCTCCTGCCACTGGGTGATAAATTCACGTTCAGGGTATTGCTCTTTAAGTGCTAAACGATAATCAATCCCGGTATAACCATGACCACGCAAGACCTCTTCAACCACACTGATAACGCTTTGATTCTGAAAAATAGCACAGTTATGACTTAATGCCAGTTTGGCTAATTGCGAGGATAAGACAACCTGATAACGGGCTTCATCATTACTGACTGATAATTGACTGAACTGGGTTATCACACCATAAAGAGTACGGGAGCCACCTTGAGATAATAGTGAGTTTAACGGATTAAGCGGATTAAACTGAGTTAAAGAGTTAAGTGAATCAAGTGGATTGGATTGTTTAAGTTTATCTAACTGTTTTAATGGCTCAGACTGTTTTAATGCATCTAATGGATTAGCCGAAGTTAAGGAATTAAGGGCATTAAGTCCTTGAGTTGCAAAGGCGCTTAAACTGCTAGAATTAGCGGGGTTAAAACTCAAACGGGCATTTTGATTAAGAAATGACTCAACAGAAAGTTGTTTATCCGAGCTGGTGAAAGTAATCATGTAATGCCAAGGCTGGTTAAGTTGCTCATTGCCTTCAACCTGTAAAATTGAAATCTCAGCAGACAAACCATCAATATTTAACGTATAGCGATTGTGACCAGCTCCATTAACCAAACCATGCTTTAAACCACGACTTAAATCATTACCCAACTGATTCACCAAATTGGTTAGTCCTTTATCCATGTTATCCTCGATATATTTCATGTGCACTGCAAATGTGTTTTATTGAATTATTTATTATTAATAAGTATTTAGGATTATTTTTCACTAACAATTTGATTATTTGAAAATTCGTTAGAAATAAAACGTTTGAATAAAGCTGTGATAAAAAATAATCTAAGAAGTCTATAAAATACCTTTTTTTGCGTTTTTTGCAATCTTTTTTTAGTATTTTTTTAAATCAAATTACATGCATAACTTACTGATATTATTAATTATATTAATAAAATATCATTAAAAATTTGTTACTTAAGCATGATCAAAAAAGGATTAATAGAATTTGGATTTTGCAGATTTTTTATTAAGTTCTTTGTAGGATATTTTTTAAGATTTTGTATAAAAAATTTCATTTGACTCAAACATACCCATAACCTGAAACTTTTTGACAAAATAACTGACACCACAATGGTTAAAAATATTTTAAAATATCAATAGAATAATAAATAGGATTTTATTGCGTTTTAATAAATCACAACTATTACTTTGTAATCATCTAACTTTTTTATGTTATTCTTCCAAATCCAACTTTCTGGCTAGTGAGCGAGTTGTTTTTCAATATTGGCTATTTCTTGTTTATAATTTTGAATTAAACAAAACATAACTTTAGATAAATAAGGATCGGTATTTTCCCTATCACCAGAAACTGGAGGTGGTAATTCTAAACAACTTGAAGCCATGTTTTGCTGTAATTTTAAATAAGATTTTTTTATTGTATTGTTATTTTTATTCAATAAGTTAATTTTTTGTTTTAATCTACTATTGTAATGGTTATAAACATCTATATAGCAACTATGATATTCTTCTTTGTCATATTCATCTTCACATGATTTAAGTTCTTGTGAATCGATTTTTGTGACTGGTTTATTCGAAATAATATTAAATTGATTTGGATAAATGATTTGATATTGTACACCATCTGTAACATTGACTAACATATCTTGAAGTACAAACTTCATTTTTTGATTATCAATTTTATAGTGTTTCCAAAACATTGGAGAAATACCTTCTTCATCCTCTATCAAATATAATGTATTTACCTCTCCCTCTGGGGATATAAAATAATGTTGGTAACCTACTGCAAGAAAATCAAAATCAGGAAAAGAAATATGATTATTAGCCAAATAAATCCTATCTTTTACAATATTATCTTTAACTATTGATAAAAATATATCACCTCCAAAAATAGTACTATCAGATTCAATATCATTACTTTTTGACATACTTAATGTCAGTTGAAAATCTTGTCCGTTATAGATGATTACAGGATCTTTATAAATAAATTTATATAACTCTTTTAAATCAAATTTGAGATTATTTTTATTAAAAGGACAAAACTTATATATTTCTTTTCGTTCTAATTCGTTTAATTGCCAATAATTTTGTGGATAAGTACAATCTTTTTCTAATTTATTCATGTCGATTTTCCTAAAAAAGGGGTCGCCACGATACTTGTCTTCTATTTGATAGTGCTGACTGTAACAGTAAGTGCTAAATAGTAAACAAAGTGGTACTAGATAATGTGAGTATTTCATTTTTTAATCCTTTTCTTATTTTGAATAAGTGGCGTTTGAATAGATTGCAAATTTTCTCTATGATATTTAAAGTTTTTTAATGATTTTCATTCTTGCAAATCCGACTTACTTGCTCGGAAGAGAGTTATATATTGCCATTATTTTTTTTACAAATTCTATTTACGGATAATACACAATTTTTACTTGTTATTAATTTTTTTCCAGAATATAAATTGGTTATTAAAATTTCTTTATCATTAGTCTGAGGATCGACTGTTTTATGTTATAACCAGTGAGTATTGTAACTAATAGAATAATTGGTATTTAATTGAAATTTTTCATAATATTATTTCCTTTATCGAACCTGCTTTAAATTCTGAATGTAAATGGTCATCATGAAGAGTTCCATCTAAATCTTGTATTGCATTATCAAATTTTTTCTTATTTTTCCCCGTTCTTTGTTTATTAAAATTAAATTTATGCATGGCATTAATAAATTTTTGTTCATCGTTATCATTTAAATAAAGAGTATCAACGCTTTTTCCATTTACATGTTCAGCACTAGGAAAACAGGACCCCTCAGCAAAACAACTACCAGTAGTTGTTAAATGCAAACCTGTTTCAGCTAAAGCACCAATAAAACCGGCTAAAGCACTTGGTCCTGTATAACGTCTTTTCGTATTTGAAAAACTATATCTAACTTTAACATTACCTTTACTGTAATTGATTTCATCTGGCATCCTAACTATTTCAACACTTTTATTCAATGCTTTATATCGTCGCCAAATTAAGCCTTTTTTTGGATGCTTACCATATTCTGCAATATCTCCATTTTTAAATTTAACTCTTTTTTGGGTATTTCCTTCCTTTAAATTTTCTTTATATTCAATAATATTTGGATCTTTTCTATTCGGCGCGCTTATTACTACACCATTTGCTTTTTCCTTAGTAGTATGCCAATCACAAATACATATTTCATGTTCATTATTCTTTTCATCATGATAAACATACTTATATTTTTGCTCGTAGCCTTTCGATATTTCCAGTGGTATATGTTTTTCAATTTTTCCATCGTGGTAAATATGATATGTCACTATACCTGGACTTATAAATCTACCCATTATTGACACTGGATGAATAAACCATGCTTTACCATCAGCAGAAAGGTTGCTTAGTGCCGGTGTTTGTGGTGTTTGGTTGTTTGATGATTGGGTTGCTTGAGATTGTGCTACTTCTCGCCACCAAAGGGAGGGTTTAATGCGTTGCTCTTTTTCCAGTTGCCAATATATTTTGGTTTCCTCGTGTGCTTCATCAACACTGTTTAACGCTGAGTTTCGCTTATAAGGCATGGTTATGTTATTGTCATCTAACCATTTTTCAATTAATTTTTTTTGTTTATGTGTTTCTTTATCAAATAAATCATCTATTTCTTTCAATTTAGTTAGCGCTTCGTCTGCATACCATTCACTTTCATATTTTATTATTAAGTGACCTATCATTTCGGCTATCCAACTATTGCGTAGACCATCTTTCAGAAATTCAACAGTAAAAGGTGGCAGTCCTTTTTTTCGCTGAACAGAATATAACAGTGATTCAATTAAGATTTTATGCAAAGCTTTCATTGAATCAGTGTATTCTTTAATATCTAATGTTCCTGCTCGGTTATCGTTTATTTTAGTATAAAATTCTCCCACAGAAGCTTTTTCGATTACTGTCTCAAATCCTTGCCAATGCCATGGGCGGATTCGTTTAACGTGCTCTTGAGCATCTTTTTTGATGTTTACCCAACCTGTTATTGACCAACGCTCTTCATTTCCTGCGGTGACTTTTACCCAAATTGAATCCGTGCTTTCGTCTTCTATAGTGATTAAATTCTCATTACTTAATGAATCTAATGATACCGTTCGTGGAAAATGTACCGTGTTATCTTTGGTTGCAGGAGGTAACTTATCAAGTGATAACGGAAAATTATTCCAATAAGGAATCGCGGTATTGAGTGTTCCATCTTGTCCAAATAAGTGAGAGACATCTTTTGATGCTATCCAATAATGTTTAGAATTCACACAAAAACGTATTTTGACAGATGAACTATTGTGATCAACTTCAACAAGTTCAACCTTATCCGGAATATCGGACATGGTTAACTGTGGATAAATTTTACTATATCTATTTTCTAACTGATGTTTATGGTAGTGTGTTAGAATGATTTCTCTATTTTCGTCAGATAGCCTGTCATCAATTTCTTTCGTGTTATTATTAAAGATAGATTTTGTTATCGGATTATTTTCAGAAAAGTATTCCCATGAATTTAAAGTATATTCCAGATTAATTTTAACGTAATAACTATCTTTATCACTGGTAAACTTTATTCCTAATCCTGAATTTAATTTTCCATCTGCTTTTGATGCTTGTATTAATCTTGCACCTTTTTCAATCAGAATTAGGTTTTTTTTACTCTCGGGTAAATTATCGGCTAATTCTCGTGTTTTGGTAATAAATGCTGGCAAATCATCACAGGTAAATAATTCAACATGTAACAGTTGCGGTAATTTTGTATCTGATGGTCGTTTTATTGTGGATATAGATGCTTGTGTAGGCTCATTAAAACGATCTTTTTTGAGTTGATTATGCCCGAACCAATAAAATCGCCACTTGAAATTGCAATCGGCGATTTTAATACCACAATGTCATTGAATTTTTCAGGTTTAAATGTGAATGAAGTCAGTGAGGTTACTTTGACATAACCTTTATGCGCTGCGTCTTCACTGTCATTTTCTTTTAATAAGTTTGGAACATGACAATCTTTAATCTTACGAATTTTAGCGTATCCGTTTTCTTGCCCATCTAATTCAAATGTTGCTTTTAGTGGTAAATAAGTCAATTTTTGTTTGTCATCAGCAGTTTCATATACCGCTATGCCCTTTACGTTCACTTTTAAAATTCCCTGCAATATTTTTATAATTTTTTTATTTTTCAATGTGTTGAATTGATTATTGCTAATATAATTTGATAACCAAGTATTATGAAAGTCTTCTCTAATAGATGGTTATATAGAAAATCAGAAGACGAAAATAATCTATATTCCGCCTAGTAATAGAATTTTTATAAAAACTTAGAGCAATAGGGCAAGTTTACTTTTTTATAATATTTGAGTTCATTTTTAAAAGTATCTGCAATTGTATTGTTAATACTCTCTAACACAACCAAGCAAATAATTGGATAAATTAAGTCTTTTATGCTTTGATCTTTTTCATCCTATAAAATCATATATCCTAATAACAATAAATTTTGAGTTTTTGATTTGATTTTTAATCATCATAACTTAATAAACTTTAAATTATCTTTATCTATTTTATAATGAATATGATTTATATCTTTAATATTTTCACTGTATTCTTTGAATGAAATTATGTAGATATCTCCGCTAGCATCAAAATAGTAGTATTGACTATTTAGGTAAAAAGCACGATCAGAATTATAAGAATAGCTTGCTAAACTTATCCTACTTTTAATTTCCTTTTTGTAAACTAAAGATAAATCTATTTCATAAACTATGTCATGAATTGGATTATCATAATCATAAATTATTTTATCTTTTTTATCAGATTCTTGATGCTTTCTGTCCATAATAAGCTCAAAATCGCCATCACGATAGATGACCGTTTTTTTATCGATTAAATCATAGAGTTTATTAAAATTAAATTTAGTGGTGTTTAAAGAGCAACGCTCTGCCTCCAATTTTCGTTCTTCATTTGTTAAATCTTGCCAATAATCATAATTAAAACCACATCCGGACATATCACCATCTTTCACAAATGGTGCACCTGTATATTTTTCATCAATAATATAGGTGTCACTATAACAAAATGATGTATATATTAATAATAACAAGCCTGAAGAATAAGATATTTTCATTGCATATTTCCCTAAAATCTTGATTAACTCTTTATTAATAGTTAATTATTATATTCTTACGTTTTAATTATATCGGTCATAGATAATAGTTTCTTTGACCTTTTTAAAAATACCAGTTGAACTCATTTGATATATATTCTTTGTGAGAAAATGAATATCTCCATTCTTAAACTCCATATCATCATCAATAAGCATTTGCTCCATTTGATTGACTATTATTTGTCCATCAGTAAGTATTTTAAAATCACTCCATCTTAATACCTCTCCCTCAGCTGAATATCTTTCATCTAACATAATTGCATCAATAAAATTACCTTTTTTATCATAACTATTTAATTGAAAATAAAATATTGGTTCATCATTATCGATATGTGTCATAAAGATAATACCTTTATAAGTAATATTTTTATAATTAAAATAAACAGCAGGAAAATAAAAAGAATATTTTAATGGAATTCTAACTAAGCTTGGTTTATAAGAGAACTCTTTAGCCGAAAATCTGAATGGCATTTTGGAGTTTGGTGATATATGTAATCCTCCTGCTTCATCTTCCCAATAATATTTAGTTATGTCATTGGAAGTGTAAGGTAGATCTATTTTTTTATAATGCTTGAGTTCATTTTTAAAAGTATCTGCAATTGCAATATTAACATTTCCTAACATAGCTAAGAAAAAAATAATGGGATAAATTAATGGTTTCATTCTTTGATTTCCTTAACTTTCTTCATATCATAATATTCAACATGTAAATGATGATCGTGATTTGTAGTTTCTTTTGGAATATGGTTTAAAAAGTATTTTTTTCCTTTTAAGGTATAACTCAAACCTAACATTTTTTATCACTTAATATTGAGTGACCTAACAAATTTAATTGTTGATTTAATCCTTTAACTGATAATAATCTGTCTTTTTCTAAAAAAGTAAATATTTTGTTTGGTCATAAAAATCATAAAATTTACTTTTTTATCAATTATGTATTTCCCTATTTTTATCAATGTAATAATAAATACCAAACCGCTTAATCTTAATCATATTTTATGCTTACACTGTTAAAATTATTATATATCATTTATAGTTATACTTTTTATTCACTACCAGATAATGATTAAAACTACAAATAGAATTGATTGTAGGTACTGAATAGTAAACAAAGTGGTACTAGATAATGTGAATATTTCATCTGTTAACCTTAATTATTTCCTTATTTTTGAAAAAGCTGCGTTTAAAATCACAACTTTTTCTCTGTAATCATTTAACTTTTTTATTATTTTATTCTTCCAAATCCAACTTCCTCGCTAATGAGCGAGTTGTTTTTCAATATTGGTTATTTCTTGTTTATAATTTTGAATTAAACAAAACATAACTTTAGATAAATAAGGATCTGTCTCTCCTCTATTACCAGAAACTGGAGGTGGTAATTCTAAACAACTTGAAGCCATTTTTTTCTGTAATTTTAAATAAGATTTTTTTATTGTATTGTTATTTTTATTCAATAAGTTAATTTTTTGTTTTAATCTATTATGGTAATGTTTATAAACATCTACATAGCAACTATAATATTCTTCTTTATCATATTCATCTTCACATGATTTAAGTTCTTGTGAATCAATTTTTGTGACTGATTTATTCGAAATAACATTGAATTGATTTGGATAAACGATTTGATATCGTACCCCATTTTTAACATTGACCAACATATCTTGAAGTACAAATTTCATTTTTTGATTATCAATTTTATAGTGTTTCCAAAACATTGGAGAAATACCTTCTTCTACCTCTATCAAATATAATGTATTTATCTCTCCCTCTGAGGTTATAAAATAATGCTGGTAAGCAGCTGCAAAATCAGAAAGATTAATATAATTATTAGCCAAATAAATCCTATCTTTTACAATATTATCTTTAACTATTGATAGGAATATATCACCTTCATAAATAGTACCATCAGATTCGATATTATAATTTTCTGACATACTTAATGTCAGTTGAAAATTTTGTCCGTTATAGATAATTACCGGTTCTTTATAAATCAATTTATATAACTTTTTTAAATCAAATTTGAGATTAAATTTTCTAATAGGGCAAAGTTTATCTATTTTTTCTTGTTCTGATTCGCTCAATTGTCTATAATTTTCAGGATAAGTACAATCTTTATCTAATTTATTCATATCGATTTTTCTAAACAATGGGTCGCCACGATATTTGTCTTCTATTTGATAGTGCTGACTATAACAGTAGGAGCTAAATAGTAAACAAAGTGGTACTAGATAATGTGAGTATTTCATTTTTTAACCTTTTATCCTTTTCTTATTTTGAATAAGTTGCGTTTAAATAAATTGCAACTTTTCTCTTTGATATTTAAGTTATTTAATCATTTTCATTCTTGCAAATCCGACTTACTTGCTTGGAAGTAAGTTATATATTGCCATTATTTTTTACAAATTCTATTCACGGATAATACACAATTTTTACTTGTTATTAATTTTTCTCCAGAATATGAATTGGTTATTAAAATTTCTTTATTATTAGTCTGTGGCTCGACTGTTTCATGTTGCAATCAGTGAGTATTATAACTAATAGGATAATTAGTATATAATTGAAATTTTTTCATAATATTATTTCCTTTATAGAACCTGGTTTAAATTCTGAATGTAGATGAGTATTATGAAGATCCTTTTTTAAATCTTGTTTTGCATTATCAAATTTTTTCTTATTGTTACCTGTTATTTGTTCATTAAAATTAAATTTATGCATGGCATTAATAAATTTTTGTTCATCGTTATCATTTAAATAAAGAGTATCAATACTTTTTCCATTTACATGTTCAGAACTAGGAAAACAGGACCCTTCAGCAAAACAACTACCAGTAGTTGTTAACTGCAAACCTGTTTCAGCTAAAGCACCAATAAAACCAGCTAAAGGATCTGGTCCTGTATAGCGCCTTTTTGTATTGCTAAAGACATAACTAATTATTACATCGTCTTTAGTATAATTAATTTTATCTGGCATCCTAACTATTTCGATATTTTTATTTAATGCTTTATATCGTCGCCAAATCATGCCTAGATCACTATGTTTACCATATTCTGCAATATCTCCATTTTTAAATTTAACTCTTTTTTGGGTATCTCCTTCCTTTAAATTTTCTTTATATTCAATAATATTTGGATCTTTCCTATTCGGCGCACTTATTACTACACCATTTGCTTTTTCCTTAGTAGTATGCCAATCACAAATACATATTTCATGTTCATTATTCTTTTCATCATGATAAACATACTTATATTTTTGCTCGTAGCCTTTCGATATTTCCAGTGGTATATGTTTTTCAATTTTTCCATCGTGGTAAATATGATATGTCACTATACCTGGACTTATAAATCTACCCATTATTGACACTGGATGAATAAACCATGCTTTACCATCAGCAGAAAGGTTGCTTAGTGCGGGTGTTTGGTCGTTTGTTGGTTGGGCTTGTTGTTGGTTTTGTGCCACTTCTTGCCACCAAAGGGATGGTTTAATGCGTTGCTCTTTTTCCAGTTGCCAATGTATTTTGGTTTCCTCGTGTGCTTCATCGACACTGTTTAACGCTGAGTTTCGCTTAAAAGGCATCGTTATATTATTGTCATCTAACCATTTTTCAATTAATTTTTTCTGTTTCTGTGTTTGTTTCTCAAATAAATTATCTATTTCGTTCCATTTGGTTAGCGCTTCGTCTGCATACCATTCACTTTCATATTTTATTATTAAGTGACCTATCATTTCGGCTATCCAACTATTGCGTAGGCCATCTTTCAGAAATTCAACAGTAAAAGGTGGCAGTCCTTTTTTTCGCTGAACAGAATATAACAGTGATTCAATTAAGATTTTATGCATAGCTTTCATTGAATCAGTGTATTCTTTAATATCTAATGTTCCTGCTCGGTTATCGTTTATTTTAGTATAAAATTCTCCTACAGAAGCTTTTTCGATTACTGTCTCAAATCCTTGCCAATGCCAGGGACTGATTCGTTTAACGTGCTCTTGAGCATCTTTTTTGATGTTTACCCAACCTGTTATTGACCAACGCTCTTCATTTCCTGCGGTGACTTTTACCCAAATTGAATCCGTGCTTTCGTCTTCTATAGTGATTAAATTCTCATTACTTAATGAATCTAATGATACTGTCCGTGGAAAATGTACCGTGTTATCTTTAGTTGCAGGAGGTAAATTATCAAATGATAGCGGAAAATTATTCCAATAAGGTATTACGGTATTGAGTGTCCCATCTTGTCCAAATAAGTGAGAGACATCTTTTGACGCTATCCAATAATGTTTAGTATTCACACAAAAACGTATTTTGACAGATGAACTATTGTGATCAACTTCAACAAGTTCAACCTTATCCGGAATATCAGACTTGGTTAACTGCGGATAAGTTTTATTATATCTATTTTCTAACTGTTCTTTATTGTCGGCTGTTAAAGTGATTTCTAAAGTCTTATTCGATAAGTCGTTATCATTTTCTTCAATTTTTTTATCAACTTTAGATTGTGCAGCCAGATTGTTATCAGCATAGTATTCCTTTGAATTTAAAGTATATTCCAGGTTAATTTTAACGTAATAACTATCTTTATCACTGGTAAACTTTATCCCTAATCCTGAAGTTAAGTTTCCATCCGTTTTTGATGCTTGTATCAATCTTGCACCTTTTGCAATCAGAATTAGTTTTTTTTCACTCTCGGGTAAATTATCGGCTAAAGCGCGGGTTTTGGTAATAAATGCTGATAAATCCTCACAGGTAAATAATTCAACATGTAACAAAGGCGGTAATTTTGTATCTGATGGTCGTTTTATTGTGGATATAGATGCTTGTGCAGGCTCATTAAAATGGTCTGTTTGCTGTTGATTATGTCCGATATAACCAATAAAATCACCACTTGAAATCGCAATCGGCGATTTTAATACCACAATGTCATTGAATTTTTCAGGTTTAAACGTTAATGAAGTCAGTGAGGTTACCTTGACATAACCTTTATGTGGTGCGTCTGTACTGCCATTTTCTTTTACTAATAGGTTTGGAACGTCACAATCATTAATTTTACTAATTTTAGCGTATCCGTTTTCTTGCCCATCTAATTCAAATGTTGCCGTTAGTGGTAAATAAGTCAATTTTTGTTTATCATCAGCAGTTTCGTATACGGCTATGCCCTTTACGTTCACTTCTGGAGAATCTACAGTGTTATTGTCTTCTTTTACAACTTCATAATTTTGATTGGTATCGGCTTTTTTTCCTGTTGGTTCGGGTGATACATCGCTATGCCAAACATAACCAGTAATAGTATCTAATTGCTGTTTAAATTCGGTTGAGGTCACCAATGTCCCTTCTGATATCGAAACAATTTTAAACCAACCGGCTTTAGTTGCGTGTTTTTCACTTAAACAAATCTTACTTCCTTTTAACAATAAGCCAACCACTTCGGTTCCACTGCCATTTGCTCTAATTACGCTGCCGAAAACAGTATCCGTCTTATTCTCGTCAGCTTTTCCTGAACCAAGTTGCCAATAGTGAGGATATTGTACGTTTGTTTTTTCATCTTTCATTTTTTCCTGATAACCATACCAATCAAGCTGATGCATATACAAACTGTATAAGGTTATTGCCGGTTGCTCAGCTTCTGCATCCGTTGTTTTTGGCATTTGTAATAGGTGTCTTACTAATGTAAAACCAGTCGAAAAATAAGCAACATTTTTTAGAGAGCCTCGTAGTGCAGTAGGTACATTTTCGTCTGGATAGGTTATTTTAGGGTAGACATCATTGATACGATAAGCTATGACTTCACCATTAGCCATGCAATGTAATTGTTCATCATTGCCAAGTTTGTTCAGTACTTTTTCATCGAGATGTATTCCACCATGCCATAAACCATTTTCTCCAAATGGGTAAAAACCGTTATTAGCTTCGGATAATGTCCTATAGTAGGTATCTTGGTTTAATTCTTCATCACCAACCGGAAAAATGAATTTCGTTGTTTTTTTTATGGACATTTATTATTCCTTTATAGATTATCCTGAAAAATTTGTAGAGCTAAATGAGGTATTCTTTTTTGATAATCGTGCACCTTCTTTATTATTGTGATTTGATTTTGGTGACACTATAAAATGATAACGAGTTTCATCTTTATGAAGGGCTATTTGATTTACACCATTAACCGGGTCATGATTTAAACCACCGCTCAACTGATTCATCAGTTTAGTTAATCCTTTGTTCATGTTATCCTCTATGAGTACTTCATGCTTATTAAAAATACATTATTGTTATTGTTATTGTTATTGTTATTGTTATTGTTATTGTTATTGTTATGAATTATTAGATAGTTTTATTTTGTCAATAAATTGCTTATTTAATTATTTATAATTATCAATAAAGAAATGGAATTAATTCACATTAAAAATTAATCTAAAATTGGTTACAAAAATACCTTGTTTTATGTGATTTGCAATCTTTTTTTAAAATATTTTTATATTTCTAATAAGATAGTTAACTTACTGATATCAGTAATCAATTAACAAAAAGTACTTAAAAATTTGTTACTTAAACATAATCAAAAAAGACCAATAGATTTTGCAGAATTTTTATTGAATAATTTTTCACTGAATTTTATTAAAGTTTATATCTAGAAATTTCATTTTACTCAAACATACCCATAACCTGAAACTTTTTGACAAAGTAACTGACAGCACAATGGTAAAAAATACTTTTTAAAAGTATTACTAAGATAATGAATAGAATTTAGATAATTTTGAATGATTAGATTTAAATGAACATAAAAATATAATTATATTAGAATGTTACAATTTATTCTGTAAAAAATATTCAGGAGTCTATACCATTTCGTTATTAAAAACACAGTTTATAAGAGATAAGCTCAAAGGATATTAGTAAAAAGGTTAAGCCTTGTATTAGTTTGATCCGTTTTTAAATATTAAATTCATATAAAAAATTGAAACGGTATAGACTCCTGAATATTTTTTACAAATGCTGAAAGAGTATTTTTCATTATTTTGTCGATAAAACATTCACTAAGGGATCATTACCCTAAGATCCAATTTAGCATACAAATCTTCCTAACTTTTTATTTCAATGTTTAACCAGTTTTTGCCTAAAGTTTCATTAATAGTTTGATTGGTAAACGTTGAACATTTCGGCTATAATTCTTTGCTTTAACGCCTGTAATAGCATATGAAAACCCACTTTAATTTATCATTACTATCATCTATTTTATTAATATTAATGCCGTTTGATATCTATGCTGCAGATTTTAGTGGTCATGATTTGTCAATTTATTGGGGTATTCCCTTTGTCGGAATTTTACTTTCAATTGCGTTAATGCCGCTGTTTTTACCACGGCTTTGGCATCATCATTATGGTAAAGTCACATTAGGCTGGACGCTGATATTTTTATTGTTTGCATTGGTAACGTTTGGCTGGCAAACAACGTTAAATTTAACAGCGCACGCCATTATTGCTGAGTTTATCCCTTTTATTTTATTACTGCTGGCACTGTTTACAGTTTCGGGGGGGATTTTAATTAAAAGTGATGTAGTAAGTACCCCAAAATTAAATGTTGGTTTGCTGGCAATAGGAACTCTGCTTGCATCAGTAATGGGTACAACAGGTGCAGCCATGCTAATGATTCGACCTTTAATTAGAGCTAATCGTGATCGTCAACATGCCGTGCACATTGTTATCTTTTTCATCTTTTTAGTCGCCAATATTGGAGGCGGTCTTACACCGCTGGGTGATCCTCCTTTATTTATTGGTTTTTTAAAAGGCGTCGATTTTGGTTGGACAGTTCAACATATGCTGTTGCCTGTTTTGCTGACATCGAGCTTGTTATTGGCTATTTTTTATATGATTGATCACAAATATTTTAGTCGGCAATATGGTGAATTACCCGTAATGGGCAAGACCTTATCACACAACAAATCAATTAAAATTTATGGGATTAAGAATATATTTTTATTGGTAGCAATTATTGCTGGTGTACTTATGTCGGGTATTTGGCAATCACCGATTAGTTTTGAGTTTTTAGAGGTTCATATTGCATTGCCAAATTTAGTGCGCGACATCATTTTTGTGATAATTACTATTACATCGATGCTTATAACCCCGAAGCAAGTAAGAGCAGGAAATGAATTTAATTGGGATCCAATTATTGAGGTTGCCAAGCTATTTTTAGGAATTTTTATCACTATCGTTCCTGTTCTGGCTATTTTAAGAGAGGGTCATGACGGTGCTTTGGCGCCCGTTGTTGCTTTGGTAAGTGATTCGCAAAACACTCCAATTAATAGTATGTATTTTTGGCTTTCAGGTTTGTTGTCAGGATTTTTAGATAATGCGCCCACTTATTTAGTCTTTTTTAATTTAGCCTCTGGCGATGCCGAACTTTTAATGACCACACTTGAAAAAACTTTACTTGCAATTTCAATGGGATCTGTTTTTATGGGAGCACTTAGCTATATCGGTAATGCTCCTAACTTTATGGTTAAAAGTATTGCAACCCAAAGCAAAATCATTATGCCTAGCTTTTTTGGTTATATGAAATGGTCAATTGGTATTTTGATTCCAGTATTTATAATAGATAATTTAATCTTTTTTGTGCTGTTCTAAATTAACTTTGCCAATCATCTTTTTAACCAAATAAAAGCTAGCATTATCTAAATTTACTTAACCACTGAGATCGACCAGTGGTTGTATTAAAAAAGCGGCATAAGAGTGATTGGCTAACTCACATTTACCGTCTAAACTAATTGAGATTCAACTATTCACTCTCCACCGATCGCCATCTTTAACATCTAAATCTTTTTTACTGTCGTTTTAATGGATGGTTGATGTTTTTTACTTGTAGTATCAATATTGAATTCACTCTCACCCGTTAACCTAAGAACACCTTGTTCTGTCTACCATTCAAATGATGCACGTGTTGGGAGCAAATATAAACATCAGTCTGCAACGACAATTTTTAGCTACATAGACCTCTCCTTTTAAATTATCAAAATACCCTTTAGTACGCTTACTTATCTTCTTATTCACTTTCATTTAATCGTTTGGCATCAAGTTCTGCACAGATGGACGCATAAATGTCATCAAGTTTGTAAAATTTACCAATCCAAAACATAGAAGCTATGATTAAAATTGCAGGTAGATAGAGATAGCAAAGCTTGATGGCAAAAAGTGCACTTGTTACTTGTTCTGCATTAGCGATATAACCACCAGAAGAGAGCAAAAAGCCTGTAATTGCACCTGCACCTGCCATCGCAACCTTACCTAAAAAACCGTTTATAGAGGTTAAGATACCGGCAGTATTAATGCCTGTTTTCCAAACACCATAATCAACAGGATCGGCTTGCATTGAAAAATAGATCGCTAAACGTTGACCTGCTCCAATCGATAAAATCACCGCACCAATTATTAAGCCAAGATGATTAATGCCAGATAGCATCATAATCCCCATTCCGACTAAATTAATGGTGCTAGCAAATAGGTAAATATGGCGTTTTTTAAGACGATTAGCTAAGAAAGGAACGGTGAGCGTTCCAAGCAATGGTACAAAAGTTGATATACCTGCAATAATGGCGGTTAATTCAGTGCTTTGGACATAATAATTGAAAAAATAAACTAACGTGCCCGTTTGTAAAAAGAATGCTCCCCACATGAGAAAGATATTGAAAGCAAATACTTTCCAAGGGGTATTATTTCTTAGACCTTGCCATGCTCGTGTTAGCGTCATTTTATCTTGGGTTATTGAGATTTTTTCTTCAACATTTTTAAAACTGACGATTAAAAAGAAAGTTGCAATGCCACCAAAAATGATTGCAGTATATAAAAAACCATGATTTTGATTACCATTACCTAGCGTTGCAACTAAAGGTAATGTTGCCACTGCAACAATGGTTGATCCTAACGATCCTAATAAAATTCTTACTGAGGATAAGGTTGTACGTTCTAAAGAATCGGCCGTTAAAAACGGTAACATTGCACTAAAAGGGATATTAACAATGGTGTAGATAAATGACAGACACAAGTAGGTCACAAATGCATAGATAAGTTTACCTGTGGTACCAAAATCGGGCACATAAAATACCAACACACATAGTATACCAAAAGGAATTGCGCCGATTAATAACCATGGGCGACAACGTCCCCAACGGGTTGATGTATTATCAATGATAAGTCCCATTAATACATCAGCGACACCATCAACCAATCGCGTAACTAAAAACATAATACCAACATAGTAAGCAGGAAGTTCCATTACATCGGTATAAAAATACATAAGATACAACGAAATTAATTGCCATACTAAGTTGCAGGATAAATCAGCAATCCCATAACCAATTCGTTGTTGCCAAAGTTTAAATATTGAATGCATCATTTTAATGATCCTTTAATAATATTGATTGGTTAAAGAGAGTGTTGACGAATAAACCAAGCAGGTGTACAGCTCCATGCATGGCAGTAACTGTTAATTATTTTGTTTCCGTAAGGTGAATAATTGAGATCATTGGGATCAAAAAGTTCCCAAAAAGTGTCAGCGCCATATTCAACCATTTTTCCCCAATAGGCTTTAATTTCGTCTATCGCCTGTTTTTTCATACCGACTTTTAATAAGGCTAAAATATAGTGATGACGTAAGTAAGGTGTATTCATACAGATATCAGGAGGAGTTAATAGCAACTTATTCATCAATTTTTGCTGATGGTTACGATCCCCTACATCAGCAAGAATCATCCAAATTTGCGTTGCATAGCTAACTTGACGTTGCGCTCCACTTATGTAAAATCCTAATTTGTCATCCCATAGTTGGTCGGCAGCGTGTTTAAGAAAATCCAATTTTTGTTGTAAATTTGAGGATATTTCTGGTTGAAAGGTTTGAGATAGTTTTATCGCTTTGTCTAAACAATAGATTAAAACACCTTGTGAAGCACCTTGTTTATTGAGTTTTTCATGCCAATCAATAAATGACCACCAGTCATCACTATCAACTAGTAGCCCATATTCATCACAACGTTTTAGCGCGATGTCGATCTGTTGTAAGGCTATAGGCCATAATTCTTTGACCGTATTATGATCACTTGTTGCCATGAAATAGTCATATAAGACATCAATGTAAAACAGCGAATAATCGAATAAGAATGTATCATCAGCAATAATTTGTGGTTTGACAAAAATATTGGCCGAAACCATTCCATCTTCTCGCCTATGGCTTGCAAACAAATATAAGCAACGGCGAACAAGGTCATGTTGTTTAAATGTAACATTGTTGACTAAAGCTTGAAGACGTAAGTCTCCTAACCACAATCGTCTATCTCGTTTAGGGCCATCTTCAAACACCTCTTGCATACAGTTTCGCAATGTGTGCACTGATACTTGATCTATTTTAGCGAGTTGAGGATCTTGTGTTTGACACTCAATACAGTATTTAGGCGCTGAACTTACCGTTTTAAACTCGAGATCTTTAAACGTCAAATTGTATTTAGGCGATAGTGAAACAACCTCTATTTTCAAATAGCGAAAACAGTAACGTCTGGATAAAGTTATTTGTGCAGGTAGCACATCAATGTATTCGTCGTGTTCTTGTAACCAACTTTTACTTAACCATCCTTGATATTGACTAAATGGCTCTGCAAGTTCAACCAAAGTTTCCGCAAAGGTAAACTTGATATGTGCAGGAGCATCGGGAGGACTGCCTACCGCATCACACAAAAAAGATAAATAGCCAACACCATGTTGTCCAAAATCAATAATAAAACTTTCGCCAGTTTGAAAGCTTTGATTGAAATAAACTGTCGCAGGGCTAATGACTTTAGCCGACCATCCATGAACCGCTTTAGGATCATTGACTAATGTGATGATATCTTGCGCTTTGATGATTGTTTGATGAATTGTGGGTAATAAATTTTCGGCTTTAGAAATAAACGTTGTGTCTCGAATCATAACAAGATCATTATTTTTTTGCATCGCTTGTGACATAGTCTTCTCCTTTAAAATATCTATTTTTAGGAGTATAGCTATGCGGTGCTTAAGGCAGCTACTTTGACACTGCCAGATTAGCGGTATAAATGGCAGTAGTAAAAAGATCATTAAGTGTCAGTTCACATTTTTAGAATTATTATTTTAAACGGAAAGTTAATTACATTATTGTATGAGGAGTGAAAGTGAAAATAATTTTAACAATCATTACGACTACACCTTTTTTAACTCAGCATTTTCACTCAGCATAACTAGAATTAATTAAAAGAAGTTAGGTAAGCATTATGAACCATTTAAAAATCATTACTTATTTTAATTCTGAATTAGATAAATTAGCACTGTATAAAAGTGATCCAGAAGGTAATAGTTTTGAGCATAACCATGAGTTTGATGAGCTGGTCATTGTAGAGCAAGGCCATGGACTGCACGTTATTAATGGTAAACCTTTATTTATTCAACAAGGTGATGTGTTTTTAGTACGTTGCCATGATTATCATTTCTATGATGATCTAGGCACTTTAAAACTGACAAATATCTTGATTAATCCTCGTCGAAAATTTATGTTTTTAAATAAGATAGAAATGTTATTGAATCGAATTTCCGCAAGTGATTTAAATTCTTATGTTTGGTTAGCACCTAGCCTCAGAAAAGAGTGTAATGCTGTTATCGATCAAATGTTCGATTTGCAAAACTCATTAGAGTATCGTGAATTTTTATTTTTTAAATTAATTACCATTATTGATCAATCAAAACGGCAAGCACAAAAAAATAACACACGTTATAAGCTTCACCTTCTGCTTAATCATTTACAAGAAAACTGCTTTGATGAATATGATTGGCATACTATTGCTCAACATTTTCATTTAACGCTTAGAACAATGTTCAGGCATATTAAACAAGCAACAGGTTTAACACCAGAAAACTACATCAAACGACTACGATTATTATCTGCACGCTCAAAAATTCGTGAAAGTGATATGACCATTACTGAAATATCTTTACTTTGCGGTTTTATCAATAGTACTCATTTTACAACGCTATATAAAAAAACATTTGGTATTACACCAAGTGAAGAAAGGAAAATCGGTAAGCAAAATTCAGTAGATTAAGCGAATAATTAATAGCTCAGCTTGTAAGTTTAATAGGTTGTCAAAAGTGTGAGTCTTCGCACAAATTTGATAAAAAGTCCAAACTACCTATAAATTACAGCCAAAAAAAGATTTTCCATGTCCAGATATTAAAGGTCAGATAAGATTTTACTCTTAGAATATAGATATAATGATTAGTAAAACGATGAGGTCATCTATGATTCAGAAGCTGCTTGATAAGGATTTTTTTGTTTCTAGTGAGCAAAACATCACCCTTGAACCTCGAGCACCACAACCCGTATATCCTGAACATACTCATAATTTTAATGAAATTGTTATTGTTACAAAGGGTTCGGGTAAACATATTTTAAATGGTCAGCTTTTTGACCTTTATCCAGGCATGATGTTTTATATTCATGCAAGTGATTGCCATTTATACGAAAACGTTAATAATCTACATTTAACAAATATCTTATATAAACAGCCCGATAAATTCAATTTCATCAATGGCATTGGCGAATTAATACCTACCCAAAATTCTAGCCAATCGCACTATTTTGTGGACAAAAAATGTAACCAACATGTGCAAACCATTTTGAATCAACTCAATCAAGTTAATGAACAGCCAAATCCCGTTCAGGAAAGCCTTTTTTTTCAGCTACTTTTGTTGTTTAAACAAAATCAGTATGTGAATCAAGGATCAGGTTCGACAGATACTCGAGTTAAACAGTTATTACACTGGCTACAAATTCATTTTAAAGAAGCTATTGATTGGGATAAGATCACTCAACAATTTTCACTGTCACTGCGCTCTTTTCATCGCCACATGAAAAACCAATTAGGTATTACTCCTCAAAAATATTTAATAAAATTACGTTTAGCAGAGGCCTATAGCCAATTAATATATACTAGTAAATCAATTACCGAAATTGCTCAGGAATGTGGATTTAATGATAGCGCCTACTTTTCAACATGTTTTAAACAAGAGTTTAAAGTTGGTCCACAAATATTACGTAATGATCCAGAAAAACGTTATCATTAATGGTTATACAAGGACGTCAGGAACAGGTTATGAATAAACATTTACGTTTATATAAGCAGGACTATTTTATTTCAGAAATAAATACTGTTACTGTCGAAAAAAGAGATGATCAACAGCCTTTTCCTTTGCATAATCATGATTTCCATGAAATTGTCATTGTCTGTTCGGGTAATGGTTTGCATCATTGGAATGATTATATTTATCCTATTACCAGTGGCGATATTTTATATATCACACCTAAAGATATTCATGGTTATGAATCAGTAAATAATCTTAAATTGTTTAATATATTATATTTGCGAGAAACGCTTTTTTTATCAACAATAATTGAAAAATATCTTCCTAAACATAATGCTAAACATACGGAACGCGTTTGGCGTATTAATCCTTCATTTATTAAGCAGCTCTCGCCGTTAGTTGATCAATTAACCTTAGAATCAAAAAAAAATAATTTAGCTTCAGTGCATTTGTCCGAAGCGTTATTTTTACAGTTATTGATTTTGTTAGATAGAATCAAGCAAGTTCCTAATGAACAATCCCCTACAGCAACTCATCAGTTGGATCTGCTCTTTACAACACTGCATAACAATATTGGCAGTTCATTTAATTTAGAGATGTTTTGCAAACAAAATCATATTGCTAAACGTTCGATTAGTCGTTTATTTAAAAGCCAAACTGGCATGACCATTAATGAGTATCTGCAAAAACGTCGTTTATGTAATGCGATGTCATTACTGCGAAATACTCAATACTCGATCAGTATGATTTCATCAGAATGTGGTTATGATGATAGTAACTATTTTTCTGTTGTTTTTAAAAAAGAGACGCAACAAACGCCATCCCAATATCGAGCAAAATTCAAAGATAAGATTAATAACAATCTAAATTTATTGAATTAAATTAGATTAGATTATTAAAGTTAACTCTCTTTTAAATCAGTAAAAGAGAGCAACACATTAATTGAGGTAAAATACGGGTAATAACTCTTCACTTATTGGGCTATTATCGGCATTACTTGGCATAATATCTTGCATAAATGCCCACCATTTTTGACAAGCTTGAGTTTTAGCAACCGCATCCCAACGCTCTTGGGATTCAATTTCTACATATGCGAAAAGTAAACTGCGTTTAGTATCCAAAAAGATCGAATAGTTGTGCGCACCGTGCGCTTTGAGTTCTGTGACCAACTCCGGAAATATTTCATCGTGTCTTTTTTTATATTCCGCATGTTTATCTGGATGTACTTGCATGATTGTTGCTTTTCTTAACATAATCATTCCTTTTAATCTTATTTATAAATAACAAGATAGATTAAATAAATATCATCTAATCTATCTCGACGTTATTAACGGATGAATGTTTTATTCATATATAGCATGATAAAGTTGTTCAATTTCACTCACATTTGTATCACGAGGATTACCGCCCGTGCATACATCATCAAAAGCAGCTTTTGCAAGTGCAGGGATGTCTTCACGTTTCACTCCAATTGCTTTCAAATTAGCTGGAATACCCACATCTTGATTAAGTTGTTTTACGGCATCAATAGCCGCTTGTCTGGCTTTCTCAATGCTCATACTTTCAGTGCCAACAACCCCCATTGCCTTAGCAATATCACGGAATTTATCAGCGGTAAAATCAGCATTGTATGCCATGATATGAGGGAGCAAAACTGCATTTGCCACACCATGTGGTGTACTATAAAATGCGCCTAGAGGATGAGCCATACCATGGACAAGGCCTAAACCAACGTTTGAAAAGCCCATGCCAGCAATATATTGCCCAAGTGCCATCTCTTCCCCCCCTTTTTCGACGCCTTTAACCGAATCACGCAGTGAACGTGAAATGATTTCAATCGCTTTTAGATGGAACATGTCAGAGAGTTCCCATGCACCTTTAGTAATATACCCTTCGATAGCATGAGTTAACGCATCAACCCCCGTTGCTGCTTTTAAACTTGCAGGCATGCTCGCCATCATATCGGAATCAATAATGGCAACTGCTGGAATGTCATGCGGATCAACACAAACAAATTTGCGTTTTTTCTCTTCATCTGTGATAACGTAATTGATCGTTACTTCAGCAGCAGTTCCGGCTGTAGTTGGTATGGCAATGGTTGGAACCGCCGGTTTTTTAGTTGGTACAACGCCTTCTAAACTGCGGACATCGGAATATTCAGGATTATTAATAATGATGCCAATTGCTTTAGCAGTATCTTGTGGTGAACCGCCACCAATCGCGATTAGATAATCAGCACCCGATTGTTTGAAAATTTCAACGCCCTTTTGCACTACACCAATCGTAGGATTAGGTATGACATCATCAAAAATTTGATAACTCAAACCATTGTCATCCAATAAATTTGTAACTTTGGTCGCAACATTGAATTTAATAAGATCTTTGTCCGTTACAACCAAAGCTTTTTTAAAACCTCGTTTTTTAACTTCATCCACAATGTGAACAATTGAACCTGTGCCAAAATATGACGTTTCATTTAGAATCATACGATAAGACATAATTTTTTCCTTCAAATTAATTTGCCATGCCTAAACCAACAATATTGGCAGCAACAATAATCACCAAACAACCAATGCAAAGTACTCTTACTGGTTTTGTACCAGTACCAAGCCACTCTTTTAATACTAATCCAACGATGCCACCACATAATACATAAAAACTCATATGTAACATCCAACTCATAAAACCATATTCGGTTGGGATATTGGCATGTCCCCATGCATAAAAGAAGAATTGGAAATACCACATTGCACCACCCAATATGGCAAAAAGTACATTACTGATGAGTAACGATTTTGCAACAGAAATATCTTGTTTGAATGACAGATCTTTTTTAATACAGAGGCGTGTAATACAGAAACCAAGATTAACAATCGCTCCGCCACCCATAATGACAACATAACTTGGTAGTGCAACATAAAGGTTATCAACACCTAATTCAGCCGCTTTTGTGTGCATAGGTACAGCTGCACTCATGGCAAATGACATACCAGCTGAAAAAATACCACACATAATAGCCAGCAATAACCCTTTTTTAAGGTTAAAATCGACGACTTGTACTCCAAGGGTTTTCTCTTTTAAAAGTCCAGCATAAGTAACAATACCAACCCCGAAAACTGCGACAGCAACGCCTAGTAATGTCATTTTACCGCCAGTTGAAGCAACCAGTTCCCCAAATTTTCCTTGTAAAATCGGCGTCATCAAGGTACCAACAATTAAGGTAATACCAATTGCGATACCGATTCCCATCGACATACCCAAATAACGCATGGTAAGGCCATAGCCGACATTACCCACTCCCCACATTGCGCCAAATAGAAAAACGGGTATCAATATTTGTGAACCAAATGAACCATAATAAGCCCAAAAATCGGGTAATAAAAAGTAGCTAATAGACCATGGTAAAATAATCCAAGAAAACAGACCTGCTATTGACCACATCGTTTCCCATGACCAGTTTTTCACTTTTTTTAATGGTGCATAAAAACAAGCAGCAGAAGTGGCACCCACAAAGTGCCAAAAAATGCCTAGAAAAATCGAACTACCCATATTTGTATCCTTATATCTAAACAATATTAATTAGGCTATTTTTACTAAGCTTATTTATTGTTTTAAAGCATCCTCTAAAGGAGTAACATCAAACCGTTGAGCAAGTAGCCTAAATTGCTCAGTCGTAATGGTT
Organism: Gilliamella sp. B14384G12; assembly: GCF_016101825.1. Lineage (NCBI taxonomy): Bacteria > Pseudomonadati > Pseudomonadota > Gammaproteobacteria > Orbales > Orbaceae > Gilliamella > Gilliamella sp. B14384G12. The sequence continues at coordinate 117,959 of NZ_JACFPU010000004.1, forward strand.
TGTCTCTTGCCGCCCATTGATAATACTTTAACTAATACTTCCGCTGATTTTTCAGCCGTATCAATTAAGCCAAAGGCTTCATCTAAGGTTTGCCCTGTGCCAAAAACGCCATGAAAAGCCCAAAGTACTAAAGTGTGTTTTGCCATTTCTTGCGCGGTTGCATAACCAATTTCATCTTTGCCCGGTACCATCCAAGGCACCACTCCAACACCGTCAGGAAAGACTACCAAGCATTCGGTACTCATTTCCCATAACAAGCGGGTAATGACCGCAGTATCAAGTTCAAGCACATAGGTTAACGCAATTAAATTGGTCGCATGGCAGTGCATAATGACACGATCTTTACCCTGACTTTTCTCAATTCGGACAATATGTGATTGCAAATGTGCTGCCAATTCTGAAGTTGGCAATCCACCATTAATCAATCCCCACATGATGTAATAGCCTTTGCCTTGTTCGTCAATTTTTACAACCGCTAAAGTATCATCAGGATCTAAAATCACATTACGAAAGAATTTACCCGAACCTGTAACTATAAAGTATTGATTGGCCAATTTACTTACATCTTGAGTAAGCGTTACATGACGTGGGTTTTGATAAAAATCGTTTTTGAAAGATATGATATCGCTTTCCAATAATCGCAGACTTACATTACCGCCATTACGTTCATCCCAACCTTTTAACCACATGTCATAGGTCGCTTTAATCATGCCTTGAACAAACCATGAAGATTGTATTTGTTGCATAGTTATCACCTTTATTATCGTTGACTTAATACTTGTTGTTCATACTGACGAACTTCGTCTAACCATGCTTGCCCTACTGGGACATCATTAAGTTGACAATATTTGTCCCAAACTGCTTGCCAAGGCAGTGATTTTTGTTCTTCTAATAATGCTAAACGGGAAGTAAAATCACGGTTATGTTCATATTGTTTGAGCTTATCTGTTGGTTCTAATAGAGCTTTTAATAGACATTTTTTCATATTGCGAGTACCAATTACCCAAGCAGCAATTCGGTTGATGGAGGCATCAAAAAAGTCTAAGCCGATATGAACACGATCGAACAATTTATTACGAATGATCTCACTGGCAATATTTTGAGTTTCATCATCAAATAACACGACATGATCGCTGTCCCAACGTACCGGACGGCTAACGTGTAGTAAAAGATGTTCAACAAATGGCATAACAGCTGAAATCTTATCTGAAATAACTTCTGTTGGATGGAAATGACCAGCATCTAAACACAATGCCGTTTTACGAGAGGTAGCATAAGCTAAATAAAATTCGTTAGAGCCAGCAGTATAGGATTCTAAACCAATACCAAATAATTTACTTTCGACTGCATCAATATGATATTTTGGATCGATTTTTTCACTAATAATCTCATCAATAGATTCGACTAGACGCTGTCTTGGTCCAAATTTGTCAACGGTGATATCTTTCATGCCATCTGGTAACCAGATATTCATAATTGATGGCGTACCTAACTCTTTACCAAAGTATTCTGATACTTTACGACACGCTTTGCCATGATCGATCCAAAATTGACGGATTTGGTCGTTAGTGTGAGTTAAAGTCCCGTCATTACTCAATGGATGCGAAAAGTAAGTAGGATTGAAGTCTAAACCAATTTGTTGTTTTTTCGCCCATTTAACCCAATTGGCAAAATGTTCGGGTTTGATCTCGTTACGATCAACTTTGTGATCGGCTTCTAGGTAACAGGCATGTAAGTTCAGACGTTTAGGTCCAGGAATTAAACTAAATGCTTTATCTAAATCTAAGCGGAGTTCATCAGCACTACGAGCTTTGCCAGGATAATTTCCAGTTGCTTGAATACCTCCAGTTAATTCGCCCTCTTGCTTTTCAAAACCAGCCACATCATCACCTTGCCAGCAATGTACTGAAATTGGCAAGCGAGCCATAGCGGCAATGGCAGCATCCGTGTCTACACCTATTTCAGCAAATCTTGATTTGGCAATTTGATATGCATTTTCAACTACATTCATGGAATACTCCTTTATAAAATTTATAATTTTTTTATTAATTAACTATTGTTTGGATAGTAGTATTTGGTATCAAAATTTTGAGCAATGATCTGACGCAAAGTTTTGACATTTTTAATAGCGCCTAACGAAATCAATTGATAACCCACGTTCCCGAGTGCTGAAGATTCAATTGGCCCAGCAGTAACATTGATTTGACAAAGATTGGCACATAACTGATTTAAAAAAGTGTTTTGGCAGCCACCGCCAACGATATGTAACGTATTGATTTCTTCATTTGTGATCGTTGCCAATTCTTTAATTACATCACGATATAAATGAGCCAAACTGTCAAAAACACATCGTACTAACTCCGATAAACGTTCAGGTGCATGACCGTAATTTTCTAAACAAACTTGTTTAATGGTTTCTGTCATTGATTGAGGATTTAAAAAACGAGAATCATTTGGATTGATAATGTAGGCAAATGGGGATTCTTGTTGTGCTAATTGAATTAATGAGGTGATATCCTTAACTTCGTATTCAGCGCAGATTCGTTGGAATAACCAAAGTCCCATTATGTTTTTTAATACCCGATAATACCCATCAACGCCACCTTCGTTGGTAATATTGGCATTTAATGCTTGTTGCCCAGTAAACGATTGTTTTGATTCAATCCCCATTAATGACCACGTACCAGAACATAAATAAGCACTGTTTTTATCGGTAATGGGTGCAGCAATAACTGCACTAGCCGTATCATGACTAGCAATGGCTATGACAGGAATTTGATCGCCTGTTGGTGCTCGCCACATTCCAACTTGATTCCCAGGTTGAGTAATTTCACCAAGCCATTTACGCGGAACACCCAAATAGTTGAGCAAGTCATCATCCCAGTCATGAGTAGCAACATTAACTAATTGAGTGGTAGAGGCGTTAGTGTATTCGCGATTTAATTGGCCAGTTAACCTATAAATAAGATAATCCGGGATCATCACTAAATCGGTTACTTGTGATAACCAAGTGGGATGTTCAATCATCATCGCTTTGAGTTGATAAAGCGTATTAAAAGTAAGAAATTGGATACCTGTTTTTTGATAAATCGTTTCTTTGCCCAGTTCTGATTGCACAAGTGACATGATATTATCTGTTCGGTGATCACGATAAGCGTAAGTGGGGCCAACTACTTGTCCATTTTTATCAAGCAATACATAATCAACCCCCCAAGTATCAATACCAATACTATCAATTTTGATATTTTGCTGAATAATTTTATTTAGACCGATTAATATTTGTTGTTCCAGATAAACTAAATCCCAACAAAAATGATTACCTATCGCTTTAAATTCATTATTAAATCGGTGAATCTCTTCAAGCGTTATTTTTTGATTTTGCTGTTGATAGCATGACAGCATTACCCGACCACTGGATGCCCCTAAGTCTATTGCTACAATATATCTATCTTCCATTAACACTGCCCTTAGTTTTATTAATGGTGATAGTTTAGATAGAAGTAAATATAGAGACTTTTAATTGATTGCCATTGTTTAATGGATATTGGCAAAATTTTTAAACTAAGTGTGATCTATCACACAAATTGCCGATTTTATGGGTTTTATACATTCCAATAAATTATTGGTATAATGATTCTTTTATACAAAATTTGAGAGTAATCCATGTCAAATCAGTTAAAAGCAATTATTCAGTATCTTCTTCCTAAACAGTTATTAACCTCGTTATTTGGTTGGCTGGCGAAAAAGCAATTAGGTAAAGTTACTACTTGGATAATTCAGGGCTTTATGAAACTGTATAAAATAGATCTAAGTGAAGCAAAATTAGAAAATGCCGAAGACTATAAAACTTTCAATGATTTTTTTGCACGTAAACTAAAAGAAGATGCACGCCCAATTGATAGCGCGGTTAACTCTATAGTTATGCCTGCTGATGGGACTATTAGCCAATTTGGTACGATTCAAGATAATTTATTATTACAAGCAAAAGGACATTATTATTCTTTAGAATCACTCCTTGCTTGCCATTCCGATATGATTAAATTCTTTAAAAATGGCTCTTATGCAACCACCTACCTTTCACCAAAAAATTATCACCGTTTTCACATGCCTTGTGATGGGGTTTTACGTGAAATGATTTATGTACCGGGTTCACTCTTTTCTGTGAGTCAAGCAACTACTGAATGTATACCAAATATTTTTGCTCGCAATGAACGGGTAATCTGTTTATTTGAAACCGATTTCGGACCAATGGCACAGATTTTAGTTGGTGCAACCATCGTTGGCAGTATTGAAGTACAATGGGAAGGCTGTATTACTCCACCACGTGAAGGCATAATGAAACGTTGGGTCTATTCAGGTGAAGTAAAATTAGTTAAAGGACAAGATATGGGATGTTTTAAACTCGGTTCAACCGTCATTACCTTGTTTGCATCTAACACAATTGAATTTGATAGCCACTTAAAAGTTGGTAATACAACACGTGTTGGTCAAAAATTAGCTGAAAGGATATAGCTTTATGTGGATGCGTAGTATTTTATGTTGTGCTTTATTGCTGTTTACATCAATAACATTAGCTGAACAAACAGCCATTACCATTGATAATGAAGAAGAACTATCACAAACAGTCAATCAATTAAGTGATAAAAATGATGAACTCCGTCAAAATTTAGAACTTCAAAAAACACATTTAACCAGCATTACTAATGAACAAAATAATATTACTACGCAAATATCACATGTTCAAAATACATTATCAACCCTTGCTGAACAAGGAGAATGGTTAAGCTTTTCAACTGCACTTGGCGAAACACTTCGCCAACAATTGTTAAATCTACCAGAAAAACCAAAATCACAACCACTTGATGCAGAAATAGCGGAAGCAAAAGTTCAACAATTAAATTACAGTACTAATTTAAAGGCATTAGAGAACTATCCTACATTATCAAACCCACTTAATAGTTCAAAACTTGCCAGCCAGTATCGCCGATCAATTCGAGAACAAAGCGAATTGCTTAAAACGTTAATTTCAGGTACAGATACCACTATTTTGGAGTTAACAAAATTAAAAATATCCAATACACAATTAACCAATGCCATCGATGAAGTTAATGATGCGGCACATCGTTATTTTTTCTGGGTTGCCGATGTAAATCCAATTTCGTTGGAATATCCAGTAAATTTAGCTAAAGATGTGGTGTATGTTCTTTTTTCTATTGATACGCTAACTCAACTGTATAATGCCAGTTGTGAAATATTATCTTCACCTAAATTACTATTCTTATTAACATTATCTATGATATTTGTTTTCGCACATTTCAAAATGCGAGCTAAATATTATGCATTTTTAAACAAATCCGCTGCGCGTGTGGGTAAAGTAACGCAAGACAGTTATTCATTAACGTTAAAAGTGGTTGTCTACTCGTTAATCATGGCGTTACCTGTACCCATTTTATGGGCTGTGTTTGGTTATGCATTACAACAAATTAATTGGGATTATCCGGTAGCTATAGCTCTAGGCTATGGTGTTAATGCTGCAGCACCGATTTTATGGGTCTTTATAATCACGGCTCATTTTGCGGAAGAATCAGGACTCTTTATTACCCATTTTGGCTGGTCAAAAGCTAACGTCCGTGAAGCAATGAAATATTATAAACTTTCAGTTTGGTTAGTGATCCCCCTTGTAATGATTGTGATGAGTTTTGATCAGTTTAGTAACCGCCAATTTGCTGCTACTATTGGTCGTAGTGCTTTTATTATTTTGTGTTTTGCATTAGTATTTATGAGCAACTCAATTCACCGAGCGGGTGTTCCATTGTATATAGATAAAAAAGGCTCTGGTGATAATCTCTTAAGCCATATTTTATGGTTTATCTTATTGAGTGCTCCGTGGTTAGCCATTATTGCCGCCTTTTTAGGATATTTATCAACGGCTCAAGTTCTATTAGGTCGCCTTGAAGCTTCTGTTTTTATTTGGTTCGGTTTATTAGTTATCTATTTTATGATTCGTCGTTGGATGTGGATCCAAAAACGTCGCATCGAATTTGAACGAGCAAAACAGCGCCGACTAGAACGTATGCAACGCGCTAGAGGTCATGAGGAAGAACTAACAATTAATGACAATATGGATGAACCTGTCATAGATTTAGATGCAATTAGTGCTCAATCGTTACAGTTAGTTAGATCGATTATTATGCTGATAGCATTAATCAGTATGATATTACTTTGGTCAGAATTGCACTCAGCTTTTGCCTTTATGAACAATATTAAACTCTGGGGCACGAGTGTAATAATAAATGGAACCGAAGTTGAACAGTACATTACTTTAGGCGCTGTTTGTATTGCCATTTTAGTTATGACCATTACCGTTCAAATAGTAAAAAATCTGCCAGCACTACTTGAATTAGGTATTCTTCAACATTTAGATTTAGCCCCAGGCACGGGGTATGCCATCTCAACCGTATCAAAATATATCGTTTTGATGATAGGCAGTATGATTGCGTTTTCGTTTATCGGTATTGATTGGGCAAAAATTCAGTGGCTTATTGCGGCACTAGGTGTCGGTTTAGGATTTGGTTTACAAGAGATATTTGCAAACTTTATTTCAGGTTTAATCATCTTGTTTGAAAAACCTGTGCGGATTGGCGATACCGTTACCATTCGGGATTTAACGGGAAATATCACCAAAATCAATACGCGTGCCATTACTATTGTCGATTGGGACCGTAAAGAAATTGTTATGCCCAATAAAGCGTTTATTACCGAGCAACTAGTCAATTGGTCATTATCAGATTCAATAACCCGAATTGTATTAACCATTCCAGCAACCATTGATGCGGATAGCGATCTGGTGATCAAATTGCTACAGCAGGCTTGTGAAGAGTGTGAATATGTACTTAAAGATCCTGAACCACAAGTGTTTTTAGTGGATATTCAAGAAGGTATTCAGTTGTTTGAAATACGCGTATTTGCAGCAGAAATGGGACACCGTATGCGGCTACGCAGTGCAATTCATAAACTGATATTAGAAGCTTACCGTGAACACAATTTAAAATTACCATTCCCACCTTTACAAACCAATTTGGAAGCGCTTGGTCGCAAAAGTGGGCGTCGTAGTTATAATGTTGGTACGATTTAACCAAATAGGGTTTCTAACCAAGGTACACCAAATGCACCGGGAGCCAAAAGCACAAATGCCCAAATTGGTGCTGAAGCGATATTAGCTAAATTAAATTTACTTGCTGGCATATGCATCGTGCCAGCAATGAGCGGTACAAATGCTCGTAATGGACCAAAAAACCGACCGATAAAGACGCCTAACGTACCATAACGTTGAAAGAATTGTTCGGCTCGAAAAATAAGTTTTGGGTGTTTGTTTAATGGCCATGAGGCAATCACTTGTTGATGGTAGTGCTTACCTAACCAATAAGATACCCAATCCCCTAAAACTGCTCCGGCTGAAGCAGCAATCATCACAGGAAAAAACGATATCGCACCACCGCCAACTAAGGCGCCAGCCCCCAATAATATGGCAGTTGCTGGCACAAGTAACGAAATAACAGCCATTGATTCACCAAAAGCCAGTAAAAATATAATTGGCAATGCCCACATTTGATGTGTCTGAATAAATTGCATTATTATGTGTGTAATTTCTTGTAATGACATAGTTTGACTTGATAAATTAGCAATTGATATTAGCTTTTTATTTTACCATAATATTAAACGTATAGGATTTGAGCGTATTAATTATTGGCTGCTTTTAAAATAATAAGTATATTGATTTACTCATTATTAACATTGATAAGCTGATCATAAAAAACCTATTTGTTAACAACTAAAATAGCCAGAGTTCAATTATGACGATCGGAACCACTTCATTGGAAGTAACCAAATTCAGTAACAGTACATTACAAAACCCACGAGCGGATAAAGTAGCTATCGAAAAACCCGTTGCCTTAGTTTATAACGGAATTTCGCATGTTGTTATGATGGCAACACCTAAAGATCTTGATTATTTTGCTATTGGTTTTTCATTAACTGAAAACATAATTGAATCAGTTAATGATATTTATGGCATTGATATCGTTGAAAGATCGCAAGGAATTGAAGTTAATATTGAATTATCATCAAGACGTTTTGCTCAATTAAAAGAAAAACGTCGTAATTTAACTGGCAGAACAGGATGCGGAATTTGTGGTACTGAGCAAATTGAGCAAGTTTGTCAAAGTATTTCACCGCTTCAAATAAACGATACAATAGAATTATCCAATTTTAGAGACTCTCTTTCATACTTAACTCAAGTTCAATTGGTTGGCAAACAAACTGGCTGTACCCATGCTGCTGTTTGGCTTGATTTGAATGGGCAATTTTTAGCTGGCTTTGAAGATATCGGTAGGCATGTTGCATTAGATAAATTACTCGGTTATCGAGCAAAACAGCAACAATTGAGTAATCGAGAACAGAAAGGCGTTATTCTAGTTTCTAGCCGCGCCAGCTACGAAATGGTTCAAAAAACAGCTATCTGTGGAATTGAAATTCTTTTGGCTGTTTCTGCCGCAACATCTATGGCCATTGATAACGCCAAACAAAATAACTTAACGTTGATTGGTTTTTTTCGAGGTGATAAAGGGGTTATTTATTCCGATTGCGGGCGTATTTTGGGATGAGATTAAATTTAATCAGAACTAAGCGTTATCAAATAACCATACGATACTGAAAAAGTATTTTTTACATATTATCAATGTGATGCATTCCAAAATAGCACATTAAAAAATAATAAAACTATTTTTATCCCATAATTAAATGAAAGATAAATTAATAAGCATCTTTCTTTATTCCATGAAGATCAGCATAATATACAACTATGAATAACAAATACTTTGTTTTTCTTGTAGATTTTTAGGTGATCTTTTTTTTATAAATGAAAAATAGGGTTATTTATATCGATTATTCTCTATTATTGAATAGTATGATATTTATAACTCTGTTTCTCAAAACTAACAATAATTGTTAGTTTTGAGACATCTAAGTCTTTTGTGATTATGTTTAATCACCAATTTTTTTGTTTTTTTCGATAATTTGAAAGGGTACAGTCATGCATCAAACATCTGATATACAGCAAGCAGTTAATTTTATTCAACAACATACCGATAAAAAACCAACGATTGGGATTATTCTTGGTTCAGGTTTAGGCCCTTTTGCCGATACGCTTGAAGATGCGGTTCACATTCCTTATGACACAATTCCTCATTTTGCGAAATCTGCCGCAGTTGGACATGCTAACGAATTAGTCATTGGTCAAAGTGGCGATAAAACTGTAATCGCGATGAAAGGCCGTTTTCACTATTATGAAGGTTTTACATTAGATCAGGTTACTTTTCCTGTTCGTGTAATGAAAATGCTCGGCGTTGAAAAACTGATTATTACTAATGCTTGTGGTGCTGTGAATACGAGTTTTAAACCAGGCGATTTGATGCTCATCACTGATCATATTAATCTAACAGCTAATAACCCATTAATTGGACCAAATAATCCAGAACTTGGCGTTCGCTTTTTAGATGTAAGCGAAGTTTATAATAAACAATTACGTAAAATCGTGTCTGATGTAGCAAACGAACTAAATATTACACTACAACAAGGTGTTTATGCATGGTGGACAGGACCGACCTATGAAACGCCGGCCGAAGTGAGAATGATTCGAGTTTTAGGGGCGGATGCAGTGGGTATGTCAACAGTACCGGAAGCAATCATTGCTCATCATTCAGGTATTAAAACCATTGGTATCTCTTGTTTAACTAACATGGCATGCGGCATATTAGATCAACCTTTAGGTCACGAAGAAGTAATTGAAACAGCAGAGCGTGTTAAATCAACATTTTTACAGCTAATCACTAAAACAATAGCGCGTTTTTAATCAATACTTTTTATTATTTATTATTTGATATAAAAAGTTCACATTATTTTAGGGATAAATAATGAACATTAAAAATAGATTGAAAATAATGATGTTTTTCCAATATTTTATTTGGGGAAGCTGGTTAGTGACTTTCGGCGGTTATCTGTTCAACACGTTGCACTTTTCAGGCGCCGAAGTAGGAATGATTTTTAGTACAAAAGGTTTAGCCGCATTAATAATGCCATGTATTATTGGCATTATTGCAGACAAATTTTTACAACCTAAATATTTGTATATGCTTTGCCATTGCATTTGTGCTATTGCTCTGTTTTATGCTGCATCAGTCAATAATTCGATAATGCTATTTTGGGTGATGTTATGTAATGCATTTGCTTTTATGCCAACCATTGCATTATCAAATTCAATCAGTTACCACTGTCTGGATGAGGAAAAATTAGATACCGTCGCTGTTTTTCCTAAAATTAGGGTATTTGGTACTATTGGTTTTATTGTTGCAATGTGGATGATTAGCTTACTGAAATTTGAATTGAGCAACGCTCAGCTTTATGTAGCGAGCGCGGCATCAGTTTTGCTAGCGGTGTATAGCACCACGTTACCTAACATTAACATGAATAAATCACAGCAACAATCTTGGAGTTCCCGTTTAGGCTTAGATGCATTTGTGCTATTTAAGAATCCCACTATGGTTGTTTTTTTTCTATTTGCGATGTTACTTGGCGCAATCTTGCAAATCACTAATACATTTGGTGGTGCATTTTTACATGATTTTGGTAAAATTCCAGAGTTTAAAAATAGCTTAATTGTACAGTATCCAGCAATTTTGTTATCTGTTTCACAAATGGCAGAAGTGGCATTTATTTTGACCATTCCATTCTTTCTTAAGAAATTTGGCATCAAAAAAGTCATTATGATAAGCTTAATTGCTTGGACACTCAGATTCGGTCTGTTTGCTTTTGGTGATCCAACACCATTTGGTTTTGTACTGTTAATGCTGTCGATGATTGTGTATGGCTGTGCCTTTGACTTCTTCAATATTTCGGGTTCTATTTTTATCGAAAAAGAAGTAAGCCCGAATATTCGAGCGAGTGCACAAGGATTATATATGACCATGGTGAATGGCATTGGTGCTTATTTAGGGTCAATATTGAGTGGTTTTGTTGTTGACATGTGCACGCATGACGGTGTTAAAGATTGGCAAACAATTTGGATCATTTTTGCATCTTATGCACTGGTATTAGGAGTAGTTTTTTATTTTACATTTAACTACCGCCACAGTAAGTTAGAGCCTGTTGTGCAATAATTTACTGGTCAAAATTACTGGTCAAACTAATGAGCTAAACCTAATAACGTTCATTCAGTTCTGATTCGTTTAGTATTCTTTATACTAATTATTAAATAATTTAAGAGTCACAGGGGATATCCCCTGTGAGCTCTAATTGTGTGTGTTAAATAAAATATTTTGTTAGAGTAATGAGATTTAAATATGAAAGAAAAATTTTTGGGTGGTTTATTAGTTTTTTTAGGAGCATGTAGCTTTGGAGTGCTCTCATCTATTGTAAAAACCGCTTATAAAGATGGCTACACACTTGGTGAAGTGACGGGTGTTCAATGCTTTTTAGGTATGCTAATGTTGTGGTTGATTCATTTTCTGGTTAAAACACTAAATAAATCTAAACCTGATTTAACCCCAAAACCTCAATTAACTAAAAAATGGAAAGCGTGTGCCGTTGGTATTTTTCCAGGGTTAGTGGGCATTTGTTATTATCAATGTGTACAATTAGTTCCCGCTTCAATTGCTATTATCTTATTGATGCAATATCTTTGGATTAGTATCATTATTGATTATGTTATCTTTAAAAATAAACCAACTAACATTCAAATTTTAACCGTAGTAGCAATTATTTTTGGTAGCTGTTTGGCTGCGGGTATTTTTAATGAAGACATTAAATTGAATTTAACTGGTTGTCTGTTTGGTTTTTTAGCTGCATTGATGTACTCATTATTCATCACAACCAGTAGTAATATTGGTAATGATTTACCGAAATTAGAAAAAAGTGCATTGATGATAACAGGCGCTTGCATTGTGACATTTTTAATTTTTCCGCCTATGTTTTTCTTTAAACTCGATATCAGTGATAAACTTTATCAGTTAGGCTTTTTATTAGCTTTGTTCGGTACCGTTTTGCCACCATTTTTATTTGCAGTGGGCATGCCTAAAATAGGGATTTCATTAAGTGCAATACTATCAGCAGCAGAATTACCCGTGGCGGTTACCTGTTCTTATCTTTATCTAAAAGAGTTAGTGTTTTTTAACCAATGGATGGGCGTCATAATTATTCTATTGGCCATTGCACTATCAAATTTAAAACATTTAAAAAAATAATAGGAATTTATGAATGAGTGCGGTTAACTTCCGCACCTTTAGTAAAGGTGAGTATATTAATTAATCTAATGTTTTGATAAAAAAGTCTTACATATAACTTTTTAACCATTTAATAAATAAATCAGCTTTAGGATTATATCGCTCTTTTGGTGTACAGATATAATAATGTTGAGAGCACTTTACTTCCATTCCCTCAAATGGAGTAATTAGTAAGCCTGATTCGAGGTAATTTTTAATGACTTGCTTTCTTCCTATCGCAATACCAGCATGATTTATTGCAGCTATTGCAGCCAAATCGGAACGATCAAAACATATATTTTGCATTTCGTTAAAATCATAAGATAAGGAAAAATGTTTTGCCCAACTTTCCCATTCATCAAAACTTGAATCATATCCCCATGCTTGAGTGTCATGCAGTATGAAGCATTTCGATAAATTCTCAATTTTGTTACATAAATCATTTTGTTGTGCATAATAAGGACTACAAACGGGAATAATGGTTTCATTTAATAAATGTTCACAGGTTAAATCATCATAAGTCAGATCATCATAATAAATGGCTAGATCAACCCGATGGCGACTGAAATTGATAATTTCATTACCCGAAACAATGTTTAACGATATATAAGGATAGTGCCTAGCAAATAGTGATAATTTTGGAATTAACCAATTTTGAGCAAAAGAAGGTCTTGAAAAGATAGTCAAAGTGCCAAAAGCTTCTTGATTTTTAATTTCCAATATTTCTTGATTTAAAATATTTAGAGACTTTTTGACTACTTTAAATAAGTTCATACCTTCATGAGTCAAGGCTATTCGTCGATGATAGCGCTGAAATAATTTAAATGAAAGTTCATCTTCCAGTTTATTAATTTGATGACTTACTGCACTTGGACTAATGCAAAGTTCTTCAGCTGCTAATGCAAATGATAAATGACAAGCGAGCGACTGACTCAAATGTGTGCAGCTTCGAGAGCTGATAACAATTAATAACATGATTTTTATTTAAAAATCTATTTTCATCATACATAATAATTCTCCTTTACTAACTCATTACTATACTATTTCATGTGCAAACATTTCAAAGCTTACGCTTCTAAATAATTATTTACACGAAATTTATTGAAATATTAGCATTTTTTGATTTTAATCACACTTATAGATGAATTTAATTCAAGTTAAAACCATTATTGATCATTTGTCAAATTATCACCAAAAACTTCTAATAAAGCTAGCAATTAATGAAAAAGAATGGAGGGTAATATGGATTCGCAGTTGTGGATTATTAGTGTGTTAATCACCAGTATTATCCTTATAGTAATCTCGATCATAAAATTTAAACTTCATCCTTTTTTAGCGTTATTACTTGCCAGCTTTTATGTGGGTGCGTTAATGAAAATGCCACCACTAAAAATGATTGCAGCGATCGAAGACGGTATTGGTAGTACATTAGGTTTTTTAGCTGCGGTAATTGGTTTAGGCACTATTCTTGGCAAAATGATGGAAATTTCAGGTGCTGCCGAACGCATAGGGCTGACATTACAAAAATGTCGATGGTTATCACCACAAGTTATTATGGTGCTAGTAGGTCTGATTTGTGGTATTACCCTATTTGTCGAAGTAGGTGTTGTTTTATTAATTCCATTAGCTTTTTCAATTGCTAAAAAAACTCAAACTTCTCTTTTAATGCTAGCTATTCCGCTCTGTACGGCACTAATGGCCGTTCATTGTATTGTTCCACCTCATCCTGCTGCACTGTTTGTAACAAATGCGTTGGGTGCTGATGTTGGAACTGTAATCGTTTACGGATTAGGTATCGGATTATTAGCATCATTAATTGGTGGACCTATCTTTTTAAAATGCATTAACAATAAAATCCCTTTTAAGACCGTACCTGAAGAGTTTTCAGATATGAAAGTGAGAACGGAAGAAGAACTTCCTTCTTTAGGTACCACATTATTCACAATATTACTGCCGATTGTTTTGATGCTAATAAAAACAGTAGCCGTCTTTGCTATGGATAAAAATAGTTTTAGTTACTCAATGTTAGAATTTTTCGGTAATCCTATTACAGCAATGTTTATTGGAGCGTTTGTTGCTTACTATATGTTGGGCATTCGACGCAATATGGTTATGTCCATTCTGTTATTTAAGACAGAGGAGTGCTTTTCCTCCATTGCAAATATTTTATTAATCATTGGTGCAGGTGGAGCATTTAACGGTATTTTAAAAAATAGTGGATTAAGTGATGGTTTAGCTGGCATTTTTTCCCATTTAGATATGCATCCAATTTTATTGGCATGGTTAGTGGCAATCATTTTACATGCAGCGGTAGGATCGGCAACAGTCGCAATGATGGGTGCAACAGCTATCGTTTCACCAATGTTACCTCGTTACCCTGACGTAAGTCCAGAAATCATCACATTAGCCATCGGTTCGGGAGCTATTGGATGCACAATTGTTACCGATTCTTTATTTTGGTTAGTTAAGCAATATTGTGGCGCAACATTAAATGAAATATTTAACTACTATACATCAGCCACCTTTATTGCATCATTAGTCGCATTAGCAGGTACTTTTTTACTATCTTATATTATTTAAAATATATTACAGGAATAAATTATGATCCCTAAAGATGTTGAAAAGTTAATACAAAAATATCCTTTAGTCGCTAATTTAATACAACTAAAAGAAACAGCTTGGTTTAACCCAAATATAACGAGCTTGACAGATGGATTATCTTATGTAACACTGACTAAGCAAGATGTTAAGGATGCAAGTAATCGATTAGCAAGATTTGCGCCTTACTTATGTAAAGCATTTCCCGAAACAGCAGTAACGAAAGGAATAATTGAGTCCGAGGTTGTTGCGATTCCCAATATGAAAGCGGTTCTTGAAAACCGTTATCAACACAAGTTCACAGGAAGTCTGTTCCTCAAGAAAGATAGCCATTTACCAATTTCCGGTTCCATAAAAGCTCGCGGTGGTGTGTATGAAGTACTGACCCACGCAGAAAAGCTAGCTATTGAAAATGGCTTATTAACCGAAAAGGATGACTACACCAAAATATTTTCTGACAGATTCACCCAATTTTTTAGTCGATATAGTATTGCAGTAGGTTCAACAGGTAACTTAGGCCTATCTATTGGTATTATGAGTGCCAAATTAGGTTTTAAAGTTAATGTTCACATGTCTAGTGATGCTCGCGAATGGAAAAAACAGAAATTACGTTCACACGGTGTAAATGTTATCGAATACCAACAAGACTATAGTGTTGCCGTTGAAAAAGGTCGCAAAGCTGCGGCGTCTGATCCTAATTGCTTTTTTATCGATGATGAAAACTCAAAAACCTTATTTTTAGGTTATGCAGTGGCTGGCGAACGCCTTAAAAAACAGTTTACTGAAATGAACATAAAAGTGGATAAACAACATCCATTGTTTGTTTACCTTCCTTGCGGAGTGGGTGGTGGACCGGGAGGTGTTGCTTTTGGATTAAAACTTGCGTTTGGTGATGATGTACACTGTATTTTCGCAGAACCAACTCATTCACCTTGTATGTTTTTAGGTGTTTACACTGGATTACATGACCATATTTCTGTTCAAGATATTGGTCTTGATAATATCACCGCTGCTGACGGTTTAGCCGTAGGCAGACCTTCTGGATTTGTAGGACGAGCAATGGAAAGATTAATTGATGGTTATTACACCATTAATGATCAAGAGATGTACGATTTACTCGGTTTATTAAATCAACAACAACAAATTCAATTAGAACCCTCAGCTTTAGCGGGAATGCTTGGTTTATTACATGTTGAAAAAAATTCAACATATTTAGAAAGAATTAATGTTTCATCAGAAATTTTAACAAATGCGACACACTTAGTCTGGGCAACAGGTGGTGGCATGGTTCCAAAGGAGGAAATGGGAAAATATCTTAGCCTATCAAAAATATAAAATGCATTAATATTATAAATGGTCAATTTTATGGTGATTTATTTTTTCAAAATTAGAACATCATGAAAGTTAATAAGGAATTGGAATTAGAACTTGGCAGTTTTAGTTTATTTTTATACTAAAACATTACATTGACATCTTTACAACATAGTAACAATCGTTTTTTTAATTGTCCTATACATTGTTATATTATTGTCCTGAATAAAAAGGAAGTTATAGAATGAAGACACATAAAAAACCATTATTTACCCTAGTACAGAGCAGTGAATCAATACCTGAAACAAATACATTAAGTTTTCTAGACTCTAAATTAAATTATCCTGATAGTATTAATGAAATTATTGCATTGCGCATTAAAGAGCTTAAATTACATCATGGTGAATATAAAGATAAGGAATTCAACTGTAAACACCATAATGATAGCAATAAAGAATTTCGTTTTATATTTGGTGAAAATTTTGAATCAGAACATCATAAAAAACAAATTGGTATTTTAAAAGATGAATTAGCATTAGCTAAAGAATCAAATAAAGTCAAACAATTACTTGGTAGTCGTTTAAAACAAATGGCAAAAATTTACCCTTGTGTTGAGATCGATCTAAATAATATTAATGTGATACCGACAAAAATCAAAGAACACCTTTTTGCTCCGCCACTCATATTAACGGATGATAATGCCATTATGCTTTGGGATGATTAATCAGTTAATCTTAAATAATATAAAAAAATCTACAGCGGTTATGCTGTAGATTTTATTTATATCGTTTTGTTAATCTAATCAATAATTTTATATGTTCAACTTTTTTATCCACATTAACCCTAAGGATAAGTAAACAAAAGAAGTATTATTTATGAAGATAAAAGGTCAGTTCTAAGAAGACAAATAAAGCAGACAAGCATTCTAACAAATATAAATCAAAAGTTTACCGCATTTTGTCGGTAAACTTTTTAATAAAGAGATTTTATTTCTATAAACTATTTCGATAGTTTAACTCAACTGTTGAAAGCACTTTCACCATGAGTGTTAATATCAAGGCCTTCTCGTTCATGTTCTTCACTAACGCGTAAACCAACACAAATATCCGCAATTTTATAAGCCACAAAAGCGATAACAGATGTCCAAATAACACAGGTAATCACACTCATTAGTTGGATTCCAACTTGAGTCGTCATGCCTATTCCATCGGCATAGCCTACTCCACCTAATGATTTTGAAGCAAAGATACCCGTCAATAAGCAACCAACGATACCACAGACCCCATGTACTCCAAATACGTCACAAGTATCATCAATTTTTAAGATTCTTTTTAGTGAAGAGACGCCCCAAACACCCGCAAAACCACAAATAAGACCAATTAGCATTGCGCCCCCTACCCCGACAAATCCTGCTGCAGGTGTGATTCCAACTAATCCAGCTATTACACCTGATGCGGCCCCTAAACATGACGGTTTTCCTCGTAAAACCCATTCGGCAAATGACCAAGATAAAACCGCTGCTGCTGTTGCTGCAACAGTGTTAATAAACGCTAATCCAGCAATTTCATCAGCATGGGTTGAAGAGCCTGCATTAAATCCAAACCAACCAATGTAAAGAATTGCCGCGCCAAGATAAACATAAGGAAGATTAAATGGTTTTAATGGCTCACGATTATAACCGATTCGATTTTTAAGTAGATAAGCACCCATCAAACCAGCAACCGCAGCGTTAATATGAACAACCGTGCCACCAGCAAAATCTAAAGCACCTTCATCACCTAAAATACCACCACCCCATACCATATGGGCCATTGGTATGTATGAGAACGTAAACCATAACACCATAAAGATGAGTACAGCAGAAAAGCGTATTCTTTCAGCAAAAGCACCCAGTATTAAACAGCATGTAATACAAGCAAAGGATCCTTGAAACGCAACCCAAATGAGTTCATAAATGGAGCCATTAACATCCGTTATATCAATACCAACTAAAAGCAAATGTTCGAAATCACCAAAAAACCAGTTTCCCTCACCAAAAGTAAGCGTGTAACCATAAACGATCCATAACACAGAAATCAGTGAAAAAGTAACTAATACTTGTGATAACATAGATAACACGTTTTTAGATCGTAATAAACCACCATAGAATAATGCAATACCAGGAATAGACATAAATAGTACTAATGCAGTACAAATCATCATAAAACCATTATCCGCATTATCCGCGTGTTCTAGAACAACATCTGCAAAGGCGTACGAAGGAAAAATAAGACACAATGGTAAAATACATTTCTTCAACATAATAATATCCTTAATTATGATTACAAAGCTGATTCATCCGTTTCACCGGTACGAATACGAACGACATGCTCAAGTGAAGTTACAAAAATCTTACCATCACCAATTTTGCCAGTATAAGCAGCTTTAGAAATAGTACTAATAACTTCATCAAGTTGTTCATCATTGATTGCTAAATCTATTTTCACTTTTGGTAAAAAATTAACGTTGTATTCTGCTCCGCGGTAGAGTTCTGCGTGCCCTTTTTGTCGCCCGAAACCTTTAACTTCAGTAACGGTTAATCCAGTGATCCCTATATTTGATAATGACTCTCTGACTTCTTCTAACTTGAAAGGCTTAATAATTACTGTGACTAATTTCATTAATTTTTCCTCACGAATATGGTATAAGATGAAATATGCAAACTCTGTGCCACAAAACTATATTTACGCAATCCTATATCTTGCTTTTAAAATTCATATAAAAATTATTAAAACTGCAAAATCGATTTGTTTTTGTTGTCATTGAATAGGCTTACAATAAGTTACAAATGTTCTTTTATTCGAAGTTTTATGCAATGAAGGACGCTTTAATTTCTATGCTATTTAATTAAAATGCTGGATAATTAAAATGCTGGATAATTAAAATACAATTTAATTAACCTACGAAATATTTAAATTAGTAAGCAATTTATCAGTTGCATTGTGTTGAAAATTATCCGAATTGATATTAATTGAGCTGGAGTTATTATTAATATACAAATGTTGATGTGTTAATTTATTCTCTATTAAAATTCTAATTAACAGAAATAGATGTATTATTTTATTATGCACAACGATAGTGCTTATGCTTCTATTTGGTGCTCTATCCGATAAAATGATAATAGGATTAAAAAGTTACCATCAATTTACGGTATTCATCATAAGCAAAGTGATCAGTCATACCGCTAATGTAATCTTGCAACAATCGACAACGGTAATAAAATTCCCAATAGGCAAATTTGGGATCTTTTTTTCCAATCAAGTTCGTTGCCTGTAGATAAGCATCACAATGTTTGGCAGAGAGTTTATGATAAAGTCTGGTTTCAATTGGGTATTGATGATGATTGTTTTCTTCAGCAAGTTTAAAAAATTCATTAGTCGGCATGTTTAGCAACGGACTGTAAATATCTAATAATCCACTGATAATACGATAACCTTGCAATTCTATATTTTCTACCGATTCATGATTAAAAACATGTTCGACACCCACTCTTTTAAATATTTTTAATAATTGATATTCGGCGCCATGATCTTCCAATAATGCATGATTAAACGAACCATGATAGATGTCTTCAATATTTTCAACAAAGCGTTCAGCAGCATGGTAAACAAGTTTACTAATGGTATTCACTCGTAGATACATAAAAAATTGCCCAATAGCAATTGAGTTAAATTTTTTTTGCTCCAGATTAACGTATGGACGTTTTACTACTTTGTCAAATAAATCACCCTCTTTAATATTCCCCCAAGCTTTTTCTAAATAGTGATAGAGTTGTTGAACCGTAAAGAGTTTCTTTTCTACTGCATCTTCAAGATCCGCTATACAGTAAGAGATATCGTCCGCAGCTTCCATAATATAAGTGAGTGGATAACGATGAAATGGCTGAATTTCCAGTTGGTTAGATAATTTTTTTATAAATGGTTCTTCAGACAAATAATAACCAGGTTTTTTCATTAAATAAGAAAACTCTGTAGGTATATCTTCTTTAGGCAAATAAGCAGGTTTAGTGTATTTTAATATTGAGGCGACTTGTGAATAAGTGAGATTTAATCTTTGGATACTATGTACTAACCTTATGGCTTGAGCATTACCTTCAAAGTTGGATAAATCACGACGAATTTTAATTTTTAGTTCTTTAATCGTCTCATCATCCGACTCTTGGGGTTGAAGTACGGAATATTTTGGTTGAACATCCACACCTAACTGTTTAACAAACCAGTGATTTATTGCTTTTTCACCAAAATGGCCAAATGGCGGATTGCCAATATCATGCATTAAGCAAGCCATTTCAACTAAACTTTCAATCGAGGTAATAATATTATCAAACCCATAGGTTTTAAGTTTTTTTGATTTGCTTAGTCGATGGATGATTTCTTTAACAATATATCGACCGACTTGTTGAACTTCCATTGAGTGAGTAAGACGAGTTCTAACAACAGAGTTTCTTTCTAGAGGAAAGACTTGTGTTTTTTGTTGCAAACGTCTTATCGCAGCGGAATTGATTATTCTTCCTCGATCACTCTCAAACTGGCGAACGATTGAATAGGGATCAGTTAAAACCTCGTATGCTTTACTTGCATCACGTTGATAATTGATTTTTTTTGAAAAGTCTACCATATTCAATCCTTTGTATTTAAACTACAACAATTGTTTTTTTGCCCATTCAATCGATGATTGATACTCATCCGGTAAAAGTGGTGTTAAAAGAGATAAAGAGTGTTTCAATTTCTCTGGTTGATTGTGAGTTAAATTTAGATGCCCAACTTTACGACCTGCTCTAACTTCTTTTTCATACCAATGTAGATGAACTAAATCAACAGACAACCAATTTAGGTTTAATTGAGTCCCAACAAGGTTGATCATAACCGATGGCGCAAATACATTCGGTTGTGGGAGTGGTAATGCCAATATCGCCCGCAAATGTAACTCAAATTGACTAATAGAAGCTCCATTTTGTGTCCAATGTCCACTGTTATGTACCCTTGGCGCTAATTCATTAATCAATAAGTTATCGCCCATGACAAAACATTCCATTGCCATTACACCAATATAATTAAGTTTATCCATAATAGCTTTTAGCATTTTTTCTGCTTTAGCTTGTAATATTGGATATTGGTTAGGGATAGCGACACTCATTTTTAAAATACCGTCTTGATGCAAATTATTCGTCAGCGGATAAAAAACAGTTTCACCTTTTCCGTTACGTGCTCCGACTAAGGAGATCTCTTTTTCAAAAGCGATAGCCTGTTCTACAATCGCATTATGGTATATATCATCAGGTACGGTTATATCGCTTTGATTAGTGATACGCCATTGTCCTCGACCATCGTATCCTCCAGTTCGACGTTTGACAATTAACAATTCACCAAGCTCTGCAAATAATTTTGTCCAATTTTGCGGATCTTCTAATAATGACCATTTAGCGGTAGGTAAACCTAGTTCATCAAATAGCTGTTTTTGGGTTAGTCGATCAGCAATAATCGGAAAAATATCTCGATTAATAAAATGAGAATGATTAGCTAAAATTTGAGTAAAAGGGGTATCTGGCCAGCGTTCAATCTCGGCAGTAATGACCGATTGTTGGTATGGGATAGTTGTTGGATCAACATCTAAGCCAACAGGGAATACATGAACGCCTAATGGTTCACCTGCTTGTTTTAACATTCGGCCTAATTGACCATTCCCTAAAACACAAACTGATTTAATCGTCATTTTAAGCATCTACTCTTGGATCGGGGTTATTTAATACTTCATCTGTTTGACTTAATCGCCAAGTGGTTAAACGTTGATAGAGCTCTTGGTTATGTAAAGCAAGAATTTGCGCTGCTAATAGTGCTGCGTTGGCTGCACCTGCTTTACCAATAGCCAGTGTTCCAACAGGTATACCTTTTGGCATCTGTACAATAGAATAGAGACTATCAACACCGTTTAAGGCTGCACTTTGAACAGGTACACCTAATACTGGTACTAAGGTTTTTGCCGCTAACATACCAGGCAAATGCGCCGCACCGCCTGCTCCGGCAATGATGACATCAAAACCTCGTTGTTTGGCTTCTTGTGCAAATTGAAATAATTTATCAGGAGTTCGATGAGCGGAAACAATTTCGACATGATAATTGATAGCTAAAGCGTCAAGAATATCGGCAGCATGTTGCATGGTTGCCCAATCACTTTTGGAGCCCATTACAATGGCAATTTTAGGTTGAATATGCATATAAAATTATATGTGTATATAAATTATTATGTTGTTGAAGTATACACCAAATTTTATCTTATGGGGATAAGAATAACCATGATTTGAAATATCAAAGTTAAAAAATTCGATCATTTTACTAATAGAAAGAGATTTTATTTCTGAAGATTTAAGTAGGTAAACAGATCGTTTAAAAGGGATCCGCCATCTTTAATGGCGGAATTGTAGAACTTTATTTTTTTATAGCAGCAATGATTTTTATTTCGACTAAGTAATCAGGGTTCATTAAGCCAGCCTGTACGGTACACCGCACAGGCGCGGATCCTTTAGCAACCCACTCGTCCCAAGCTTTATTCATCGCTCCAAAATCACTTTTATTTACTAAAAATATCGTCACATCTAAAATATGACTTTTGTCACTGTCGGCACTGACTAAAATTTTATCGATTTCTGCTAGGGCACTTTTAGTCTGCTCATAAGCGTCATGGATTAAATTGCTTGGCACACTAGTATAATATATAACATTATTGTGAATCACTGCTTCTGACCAACGATCTTGTGGGTCAATTCGAATAATTGTCATCATGATTTCCTTGTTCGATGATTAACTAAGATACTTTAATAAAATCTGCACGTAATTTTTTGATCTCGTCACGTAATACACCCGCTTTTTCAAACTCCAGATTTTGCGCAGCTTCGTACATCATTGCTTCAAGCTCTTTAACTCTTGCTTGTACATCTTTAACCGACACATAATTATACGGTTTATTTGGTTCAAACGCCTGTATTTTAGCTGTTGCTTTTTTAGTGCTCAATCCTGCGTCCAAAATATCTTTAATTTCTTTGCGTACTGATTTTGGTGTTATACCATGATTAGTATTAAAATCCTGCTGCTTTTTACGGCGTCGAGCCGTTTCGTCAATCGTTTTCTGCATTGCAGGGGTAATCTTATCAGCATATAAAATTGCTTTCCCATTCACATTACGCGCTGCTCGACCAACGGTTTGAATCAATGAACTCTCAGAACGCAAAAAGCCTTCCCGATCAGCATCTAAAATGGCAACCAGTGAGACTTCAGGAATATCTAATCCTTCACGCAATAAGTTAATGCCCACTAATACATCGACTTTACCAAGACGTAAGTCACGAATTATTTCCATTCGTTCAACGGTATTGATATCTGAATGTAAATATTTAACATTCACATTATGTTCAGATAAGTAATCCGTTAAGTTTTCTGACATTCGTTTAGTCAATGTAGTAACCAAAACTCGCTCATCCTTATTAATACGGAGTTTAATTTCTGATAAGAGATCATCCACTTGTGTCGCAACGGGTCTAACTTCGATAATTGGATCCAATAAACCTGTTGGTCTCACGACTTGTTCAATGATTTCGCCCCCAGATTTTTCAATTTCATAGGTCGCGGGTGTTGCCGATACGTATATCGTTTGTGGCATAATATTTTCGAATTCAGAAAACTTTAAAGGTCTATTATCTAACGCCGATGGTAAACGAAATCCATACTCAACCAGATTCAGTTTACGTGATCGGTCACCATTGT
This sequence comes from Gilliamella sp. B14384G12, assembly GCF_016101825.1. NCBI lineage: Bacteria > Pseudomonadati > Pseudomonadota > Gammaproteobacteria > Orbales > Orbaceae > Gilliamella > Gilliamella sp. B14384G12. The sequence goes on from NZ_JACFPU010000004.1 coordinate 141,978, forward strand.
ACATGGCTCCAAGCTGTGGAATGGCCACATGCGATTCGTCAATAAACAGTAACCCATCTGCTGGTAAATAATCAAATAACGTTGCAGGTGGATCACCTGGATTACGCTGTGATAGAAAACGCGAATAATTTTCTATCCCCGAACAATAACCAAGTTCTGTCATCATCTCAATATCAAAGAGTGTACGTTGCGTTAATCGTTGCTCTTCTAAAAGGCGATTATTATCAAGAAGTACCTTTTGACGCTCTTTTAGTTCCTGCTTAATTTGTGCTATCGCATTGTCCATAATATTTCTAGGTGTCACGTAGTGAGTTTTTGGATAGATGGTAATACGTGATACTTCATTCACAGCACTCCCCGTTAAAGGGTCGAACATCACAATCCGATCAACTTCATCATCAAACAGTTCAACGCGCACAGCAAGTTCATCTGAGTCAGCAGGAAAAATATCGATCACATCGCCACGAACCCGAAACGTACCTCGGCTAAAACCAATTTCATTACGCGTATATTGTAGTTCAGCAAGACGTGTTAGGATTGCTCGTTGATCGGTTATCGTACCTTTAGTTAAATGCAATATCATTGACATATAGGTCTCAGGCGCACCTAATCCATAGATAGCGGACACGGAGGCAACGATCACGACATCACGACGTTCAAGTAATGATTTGGTTGCTGACAAACGCATTTGTTCAATGTGTTCATTAATCGATGCATCTTTTTCAATAAATGTATCAGTTGAAGGCACATAAGACTCTGGCTGATAATAGTCATAATAAGAAACAAAATACTCAACAGCGTTCTCAGGGAAAAAAGCTTTCATTTCACCGTATAATTGAGCTGCCAATGTTTTGTTTGGCGCAAGAATAATTGTTGGGCGATTATGATGGGCAATAACGTTTGCCATAGTGAACGTTTTACCCGATCCAGTTACACCTAATAATGTTTGATGTGCAATTCCATCATCAAGATTTTGATTAATCCTTTTTATTGCTTCTGGTTGATCACCAGCAGGTTTGAATTCGGAACACAATTTAAATTTTTTCATTACATCGTAACCTAATATTTTACCTATTAATAAAAATTATCCCCAAAAAGGCTTGACCTTTTAAAATCTTATATTTTTTGTTCAGTTAACAAAAACGCTTATCAGATTAGTTCGAAAACAACAGCTTGATTTAATATAACGCATTGATAAATAACAACAATATAAATCATGACTAACATGTGACCAAACCAACTTAAAACCTGATAGCTATTGGCTTCTGAGCTGTTTTCAATAAACTACTCACAGAGTTATCCACAGGCAACGGGGATAACTCTCTAAGTATAATTGCTATAAACTTTTTTCAAAGATCAAGCAAAAAATCCTTAATAAAAACACCTTTTTTTTTAAGGTTATTCCTATTTTTTAAATCGATTTTAATAGTTAAAAACTAATAACTAATTCAGTACTTCAAATTTATATTGATAGCTATGATCGAAGTTAGGCACAAATATTAATCGATGAGTGATGCATTTTGGAGCATCTTCCACATGATGAGATACAAATAACAGTTGTGTGTGCCCTTCCTCTATTAAGCGATCTATCCAACATTTTACTAACTCTCGATTAAGATGATCTAACCCTTGTAAAGGTTCATCTAAAATAAGTAGTGTTGGATGTTTAACCAACGCTCTTGCTATTAATATTAATCTTTGCTGTCCCCATGATAATGATTGAAAAGGCTTATCAGCATGATCTTTCAGACCCAGTAAATGTAACCATTCATCAGCTAATTTCGCTTGCCTATCACTAGCGGCCTGATAGACCCCAATCGAATCAAAATATCCAGAAATTAACACAGCTTTAACGCTGGAACTTACACGATAATCGAGATGCAAACTGCTGCTTACATAACCAATGTGCCGTTTAATATCCCAAATGGTTTCTCCGGAACCACGTCTGCGACCAAATAAAGTAAGATCATTACAATAACCTTGTGGATGATCCCCTGTTATTAAGCTCAATAGCGTGGATTTTCCTGCACCATTCGGCCCGACAATTTGCCAATTCTCATTGGCTTTTACCTGCCATGTTAATCCATTAATGATAAATTTATCATCGTATTGAATATAAACATTATTTAAGCTTACACGTTCTAATTGATCGGCTAATTGAATTGGTGGTTCGTCTGCTTCGGGTAACGGCATATTGGGCAGGTTTTCTAAATCTGCTAGCTGCTTAACTATTTCATCGTTTAATATGGTTGCTTTAGTTCCAAATTTCAATAGCTGACAATCTACAAGAAGACCAATATTTTCAATAAAGGTTGGAATTTCATTAAATCTATTCAAAACCAATACTATTGAAATGCCTTGTTTGGCTAATTGACCCAGTTTTTCTGCTAAATTTTCCCGCGATAAGATATCTAAACCATCAAACGGTTCGTCTAATATTAATAATTGAGGATTTAACATTAACATTCGACAGATGAGTGTTTTACGCGTTTCACCTGTGGAAAGATATTTAAATCGCCGATTTAACAGATGACTTATTCCAAATTGTTCTGCAAGTTTGAGACAAAGTTTTTCGTCTTTATTATTTTCTTGAATAATTTGTTGAGTGGTTAATCCTGTATCATTTTCACCTTCACTAAGCATATCGGTATTATTGCGTTGCCATTCCTCTTCAATTAACTTTTGTAACTGTTCAAACGAAATATAGGCTACGGATTCAAATTGATTAATCACTCGACCCGATAATAATTTTTGTTCGCCCGCAAGTGCTTTAGCTAGTACAGACTTTCCACTGCCATTACGGCCAACAAAAGCAATACTTTGTCCTGGACTGATAGTGAGTGATTCAATGGTGAAAACTTTATAGTCACTAATCTTGTAGTGAGCATTTTCAATGGTTAACATAATGACCTCGTTTTACTAAACTAATGTGGCAACAATAATATGCTGAGGATGAATTGATATTGTTAGCGGTTTATCTTTGTATAAATCATACTGCTTGACTTCTTGGGTTAATTTACTTGCATAAAGTTTCATACCCGATGGCAATGTAAATTCAATTTCAGTCCATTCACCATCGGTTTTTATGGTTTCAACCTTAACTGATAAACTATTTTCATTGGCATCATTTAACTCAATTAAGGGGGCTTTGATTAGCAGAAGTACCGTTTTATCCACACTTAGCTTTAATCTTTCAATACTTTGTTGAGTGATGTAACCTTTTAATTCTGTTTGGTTATCGCTTAATTTAACCGTAACATATCCGGCAACATGGTTTGTTTCAATGTGTTTAACACTACCATACAATTGATTTCGAGCACTGGTTTGTAATGATAATCTTGCGGTAGCTTTTAAAATATCATCTAGCGGTACATTATCATCATTTAATATATTAAAAGCATTATGTTGTAAGTGGGTTAAAAGATCGTAAAGTTGAATAAATCTTACTGCGTAGGAACTTAATTTAGTACCACCACCATTTTTACCACCAGTTGTGGTAATTAAAAAAGGTTTGGTTGTCAGCCTATTAATTTCACTTATTGCATCCCAAGCCGTTTTATAACTCAACCCTATTTGTTTGGCAGCTTGGCTTAATGAACCTGTTTTTTCAATGGCTTTGAGTAAAGCAATACGCCTTGGATCAATAAAGAGTTGTTGGTTCAAATTGAGTGTTAACAAAATATCGGGCGAGAGGATCATTTGTATACCTTGATAAACTTTAAAATAGCTCTATTAAAAAACAATTTAGGTATTGTAGACCCTTTTATTGCTTCCTACAAAATTTGTGAGAAATAATTCTTTCTTTGGCAAAGAAAATTGATAAATCAATTAGATAAATTCTATCCTAACAACCTTATTACCTAAGTGATACAAAATTAGATTTTTGCTAATGTATTTGTTTATTATCAATACGCTCGATTACATCGATATGTTTTATTTTATATAACGAAATGTTACTATGTTTTGCACTATGATTCAGTTTTCATATTTTCTAAATAAAAAACATTGAGCATTAGTAAAATAATCATAACGTACATTATTAACTAATTACGATCAATTATCTTTGGTAGTGAGGAATAGAATGAAAAAAATCTCTATATTAATTTTTGCTTTAACGACTTTAATATTCACTTTTACAGCACAGGCACTTGAAAAAGTTACGGTATTTGCAGCTGCGTCATTAACGAATGCGATGCAAGATATCGCTTCAGAATATAAATCAGATCATAAAAATGTTGAAGTCGTTTTTTCATTTGCCTCATCTTCGGTTTTAGCCAAGCAAATTCAACAAGGTGCTCCTGCCGATATTTTTATGTCAGCCGACCAAAAATGGATGACCTACCTTATTGAAAATAAATTAATTAAAGATAAAGAAGATTTACTTAAAAATGCATTAGTTTTGATTGCACCGGCACAATCAAAATTAAATAAAGTTGACATTCACATGAATACCAATTGGAATGAGATCCTTCCTAAAGGAGAAAGGATAGCAATAGGTGATCCCGATCATGTTCCAGCAGGGCTTTATGCTAAAGAGTCATTAACTCATTTAGGTGTATTTGACAAACTTGCACCACAATTTGCCCCTGCGAGTAATGTTCGTGATGCATTGATGTTGGTTGAACGCAATGAAGCAGCACTGGGTATTGTTTATAGTACTGATGCAAAAGTAAGTGATAAAGTAAAAATTGTTGGTATCTTTCCTGCTGAAACTTTTACATCTATTGAATATCCCGTTACTTTATTAAAACCTGAAGCAAACGATTTTTACCAATATTTAAAATCACCACAAGCTAAAACGATTTTTGAAAAATACGGATTTGTAACTAAATAGTAACGAATTATTATGATATTGACCGTATTTGAATGGCAAACATTGCTACTTAGTCTAAAAATAGCTGGAGTAGCAATTCTATTTAGTTTGCCTATTGGTATTTTGACCGCTTGGATTTTAGCTAGATGTCAATTTTATGGGAAATCGCTTTTTGATAGCATTATACATTTGCCTTTAGTTTTACCGCCGGTAGTACTTGGTTATTTATTACTATTAACGATGGGACGCAACGGTATCATCGGCAGTTGGTTAAATCACTATTTAGATATTAGCTTTAGTTTTAACTGGCAAGGTGCTGCTTTAGCTTCTGCTGTGGTGGCATTTCCATTATTGGTTCGCTCAATTCGTTTAGCGATAGAATCAATTGATTCACGTTTAGAAAATGTCGCACGCACATTAGGTGCAAATCGTTTACGAGTATTTATGACAATCACACTACCTTTAGCTTTTCCTGGTATTTTAATGGGCACAGTGCTAGGTTTCGCACGTTGTCTTGGCGAATTTGGTGCTACTATTACATTTGTATCGAATATTCAAGGTGAAACGAGAACCCTTCCCCTAGCAATGTATACATTATTGCAAATGCCTAATGGAGAAAATGCCGCTTTAAGGCTATGCATTATTTCAATTGCGCTATCGTTGGTTGCGCTATTTTTATCAGAAATGTTAAACCGCTGGCATAAAAGGAAATTATTGGGACAATAAATGATGATAAATATAGATATTATTAAACAATTGACCACTTTTTCCTTTGAATTTAAGCAAACCATTCCCTGTCAAGGTGTGACAGCTATTTTAGGTGTTTCAGGTGCGGGCAAATCAACATTAATAAACTTAATAAATGGTTTGATTAAACCTGATAAGGGTAAAATTTTACTTAATGATGTGACGTTGGTTTCGACTCAACAAAATATTTTTGTTCCCCCTGAACAAAGGAATATTGGTACCGTTTTTCAAGATGCTTTACTTTTCCCTCACTTGAAAGTATTAAAGAATCTTACTTATGGCGCAAAGAAGATTAATCAACAAAAATTCGATGAAATTATTGAAGTACTCAACATTAACCACTTATTAAAACGCTACCCGACGATGTTGTCTGGTGGTGAAAAACAACGAGTAGCAATTGGTCGGGCGTTATTAACCAATCCCCAATTATTATTAATGGATGAGCCATTATCGGCATTAGATATGCCAAGAAAAAAAGAGTTATTAAGCTATATCGATATATTAGTTAACGAGTTAAAAGTGCCGATCATTTATGTCACTCATAACATTAATGAAGTTAAACGTATAGCGAACTATGTAGTTATTTTAGAACAGGGAAAATTACTGTCTCATGGGAAAACTCAAAACATTTTACAAAGTGATTATTTAAAAGAGTGGTTATAAAGCTGCAATGTATCACAATTACTGTCTTGTTTAATGTAAGATACGCCATCATGCCAAGCGCCTAACACCAATCGACTAGCAGGTTTACCATCAATTAAAAATTCATGTGTCGCTGGCTTATGTGTATGACCATGTACCATAATATTGGCATTATATTTACTCATCATCTTTTCAACAGCTTGTTGATTCACATCCATAATACTTTCTGATTTAATTTGATTGTGTAAACTGCTCTTTTGTCGCAATTTGCCTGCAATCTTTAAACGAATAAACAGCGGAAGTTTCAAGAAAAGTTTTTGTAACCATTTTTTATGCATGATCTTACGAAATTTTTGATACTGTGGATCATCCGTGCATAATAAGTCACCATGTAAAAAGAGGATATTACTATATGCATTAGGTAAACAGTTAATATCCGCTAAAATCGTCATATTACATGATTTAGCATATCTTTCGCCTAATAGGAAATCACGATTACCATGAATAAAATAGGTTTTAATTTGCCGTTTTGTTAGTGATCGCAATGCAAGTGAAATTTGTTGATGTAACTTTGAATCAACATCATCACCTATCCAGTAGTCAAATAAATCACCAAGAATATAGAGTTCACAGCAATCAGGTAGGCTCTCTAAGAAAGATAAAAAGCCTGCGGTTATATCAAAATAACCCGAAGCAGGCTCATTATCCGTTAGATGAATATCTGCAATAAAATAACGAATTGGATTATTCAACCGTTACACTCTTAATGATTACATCTTCAACAGGCACATCAGAATGCATACCACTGCGCCCTGTTTTTACTCCTTTAATTTTATCAACCACGTCCATACCATCAACCACTTGCGCAAAAACACAATAGCCATAACCATTAATGTCTGATGAACGATAATTTAAATAATCATTATCAACGACATTAATAAAAAATTGCGCAGTAGCAGAATGAGGATCGGATGTGCGAGCCATAGCTAAAGTGCCACGATTATTTTTCAAGCCATTATCCGCTTCGTTTTTGATCGGAGACTTGGTTTTTTTCTGCTTCATACCAGGTTCAAAACCACCGCCTTGAATCATAAAATTATTAATGACTCGGTGGAAGATAGTATTGTTGTAGAAACCTTCTTGGCAATATTCAACAAAATTTTTAACTGTTTCTGGCGCTTTATCGTCAAAAGTATCAATTTTTATATCACCTAAAGAAGTGTGAAATATAATCATAAAATGTTCCTTATTATTTTCATTTTTTAACTTACATTTACAAATCAAAAACTAAGAGAATGATTCTCTATTTATTTGCCAAATTTTTCACATGCTTCAAGCGTGTTACTCATTAACATTGCAACAGTCATTGGACCAACACCACCAGGAACTGGAGTTATCCAACCCGCACGTTCAACGGCGGTTTCAAATTCAACATCCCCAGCGAGTTTACCGTCGGGTAATCGATTGATACCGACATCAATCACAATTGCCCCTGGTTTGATCCATTCACCTTTAACATAATTGGCAATACCAACACCTGCAACAACAATATCTGCATTGCTGACATGTTTAGCTAAATCCACGGTACGACTATGAGTAATCGTAGTTGTGCAACCTAGTAATAAAAGCTCAAGTGCCATAGGGCGACCAACAATACTTGAAGCTCCCACAACGGTGGCATTTAATCCAGCTAAATTAATACCCGTTGATTCTAACATTTTAACCACACCATAAGGGGTACATGGACGTAAAAGCGGATCTCGTTGTAGTAAATGACCAATATTATAGGGATGAAAACCATCAACATCTTTACTAGGATGTATACGTTCAAGGACTTTAGTTTTATCAATATTATCTGGTAAAGGAAGCTGAACTAAAATACCATGGACATCATCACGTTGATTAAGTTTATCAATAAGAGTTAATAACTCTTCTGTTGTGGAAGTGGGAAAATCATAAGAAAAAGAAGCAAATCCGACATCATCACAGGCCTTTTGCTTATTTCTAACATAAATTTTTGAAGCTGGGTCTGATCCCACCTGCACTACAGCAAGCCCTGGAACAGATAACCCTTTTTCAATTCGTTGTTTTACCTTATTAGCAATATCATCTCTGATTTGCTTCGCTAAAAATTTTCCATCAATAATATTGGCTGTCATAAACTTGTGTATCTTCAACTGGATTGATAATAGTGGGATATTTTCGCAAAAGTTTTTATTAATGTCTATTCACTTATAAGTTGATTGGTTAAGTTGAGTTAATATTTGTTGATATTGACCATCAATATCAGTGATAACGGAACAAATATGAGCATCAAAAGCTTTTAGTTTAGGCTTCTGAGCTTTCCATTCATTTTTCGAGATCTGTTTTATTGCGCCATAATTTTTAAAAAAATCAAAATTTATAATGCTACCCCCTACTACATTATAAAAAATATGCGTACCTATATCCTCACCATCTTTTTTTAAATTATTAAAATTTTGGTAATAAAATTGAGTATTACCACTTTCTGATGTTATAGATTTATGGAGTAATTTCACTAATCTTTTATATAATTTATTTAATTCACGATGCAGTTCATTATCGTTACCTAATTTATTTTTTATCGCATTTTCAAATGTTATTTTAACTTCTGATAAAAGGCTTAATGCTTCTTGTTCTAATTTTGGTAATTGCTGTCGCAAATCTTTCTGGAATTTTTGGGTTTGTTTTTCGAGTGGAGGTTGCAGTAAAACAGTTTTTTCATTAAATACAACTTTTCCGTTAGATTTGATCATTAAATCATTTTTTTTATTGAAAATATGAACACTTTCTTTGTTTATTACGATGTTATAGCTTGGTTTAACTGGACACTCTTTTTGAGCGGCAAATAATGTGGCAGGAAAAATGATTACCATCAATAATAATTTCTTTAACATATATATATCCAGTTTTTTTATTAGAATAAATTATAGCGGTTGATTCTCAATTAATATAATAAAAAATCTTTATTATGTCATTCCAGTTTATCTGGAATTTATTAGAGCGTTTTTTAAGTATAAGTAACAATAAACTTATTAATAAAAGATATTATTCATCTATTCTTATCAAGGTTGCTTAAATTACTTATCTAAAGCATTTTTTATTTAACCATTTTTAAAGATATTTTTTAGATCGTCATAGCGTGTGCGTTGCAATCTCTCTTACCAGACCAACCCAATACAGTTGATGAATGAAGTTGCCAAGCATATATATCTAATTTATACTGAAACGTATAGTTAACCTGAAACTTTTTTACAACAATTAAAAATTTTTTTGAAGATTCAACTCCACTCATTAGTTTTATTTTAGTTGTTCCGTTTCAATAATTATTTTTAACTAATAGGTTATGTACTATTTCATTTTTATAAAAGTCTAATAACAGGATATGAAAAATTTCAGGTTCCTGAATGTTATAATAAATTAACCCAATAAATACTACGAATAAAAGAAACATATTAAAGTTATCTCTTTTACAGACGATCTTTATAATGAACTCATAGTATCAATAGATATAATCTATTAAAACAACTATATTTAACTGCTTTTTTTTCTCAAAAAGTAAAGTATAGTATTTATATATTCAAAAAATAATTTATCAGAGGTGAAAAATGTATACTGTAATTTTTGGTCGTCAAGGTTGTCCATATTGTGTTCGAGCTAAAGAGTTAGCTGAAAAACTGTCTAAAGAACGTGATGATTTTTCTTATCGTTATATCGATATTAATGCTGAAGGCATTACTAAAGAAGATCTTTCTAAAAGTGTTGGCAAACCAGTAGAAACAGTTCCTCAAATTTTTATTGATGAAAAGCCAATTGGTGGTTGCACTGATTTTGAAGCTTATGCTAAAGAGCATTTGGGACTATTTAGCGAGTAAGCGAACATAGTTTTTTGAGATTCATTTAGCCACCATTAGGTGGCTTTTTGTTTTTAACGGCCAGGCAGTTTTTGCCATGTAACTTCATTACGCAAATAGGTTGGTTCAGCATTTTCAACACTAACCCATTCATCTTTTTGCCACTTCTTATCGGCTATGACAATTAAATCCTGAGCATGTGGTAATAAAATATCGCTTGTGTGAATATTTTCCAGCATATCTGGATAAGTTTGCCATCCAGTACCAGCACTATAACTATCATTATAAATATGTTGAACTTTATCTATTACTTTTTCTGGCGCAATGACACACTCTGGAATAATTGCTTGCCAATGGTCATCAATGTATTGATATTGACCTAGATAGACTTCATTCATTCTGGCATCTATCGCAGGAATAACATTTGTTATCTGTCTGGTACGATACACCCCCTGAGCTAATGTCATTAAGGTTGAAACCCCTATCATTGGTTTATCAATACCGAGTGCTAATCCTTGCGCTACACCTATACCAATTCTAACACCAGTAAAACTACCAGGACCTGCCCCAAAGGCTACAGCATCTACCTGAGAAAGTGAACAATCCGATTGTTTTAAAAGATTGTCAATCATAGGTAAGATCTGCTTAGTGTGATCACGGGCAGAAATTTTAAAATCGAATGTGATTTCATTACAATAGAGTAATGCAACAGAGCAAGCTTCTGTAGCGGTATCAATGGCTAAAATAGTACTCATTTTTTTCCCAAAATAATTTATTTTTGTAATTAACTTTTAGCTAATAAAAAATTTATCACCTTATTTATATCACGTGTTCTTGGCGAAGGTGGCAAGCTATTAATAAATGTTGCACCATAAGCTCGCATCACTAATCGATTATCACAAATGATAATTGCACCTCGATCGTTATGGTGGCGTATTAATCGCCCAACACCTTGTTTTAATGTAATTACAGCTTCAGGTAATTGAACTTCATTAAATGCATCGCCCCCTTGCATTTGACAATCTTCCATACGGGCTTTAATTAGAGGATCATCTGGCGAAGTAAAAGGTAATTTATCTATGATAACACATGAGAGGGTGTCTCCCCTAACATCAATACCCTCCCAAAAGCTACTGGTTGCAATCAGTAGTGCATTACCTTTATGGATAAATTGCTCCAACAATTTAACTTTACTGGTTTCGCCCTGAACCAATACCGGCAAAGTGGTTAATTCTCGAAATTGTTTGGCTAGTGCATTCATCATTGCATAGGAAGTGCATAAAAAGAAACAACGCCCTTGATTAGCTTCAATAACAGGCAAAAGAATATCGATTAATTTCTGTGCATTCCCTTGTTCATTTGGTGAAGGAATATAGCGTGGAACACACATAATAGTTTGATTTGCATAATCAAATGGACTTTCTAGAATGAGCGACTCTGCATTATCTAAGCCTAAACGTTTAGTAAAATAGTCCAATCGATTATCAACCGATAGTGTTGCAGAAGTAAAAATCCAACTTCCATCACGTTCAGCAATTAATTGAGTGAATTTGTCTGCCACCGATAATGGAGTCAAAGCAAAAATAAAATAGTTATTAGTGCATTCATACCAATAACTAAAGCCTGTTATATTTGTCTGCTGTAATCGACTCAAAAGAGCATGATATTGCTTTATTCTTTCAAAACAATTATCTAAAGTTGACGACCGTCCCACAGCTAGTAATAAAACTTCATGACAAAAATTTAAAGCATCAACCAAATAAGATAACTCATTTTTTACTGCTTCTTGATTGAATAAATAGCGTAAGTTTCCTTTTGGCGAATGTTGGTTGATGACTAATCGTAGATCTTGTGTGCATTTTTGAAGTTTATCCGCACACTGCTGTAACTGTGCCATATCTTTCACTTCAGTGCGATATGTAAGATTTATTTCCTTAGCCAGATCGAACAGTTGCCGGCTAGTTAACTGTTGCCCAAAGTAGTGACAAGCTAGATCGGGTAGCTGATGTGCTTCATCAAAAATCATAACATCCGCTTTAGGGATAAGTTCCCCAAACCCCGTATCTTTTACTACTACATCAGCTAAAAATAGATGATGATTCACCACGACAACATCTGCGTTTAATGCTCGCTTACGCGCTTTGACAACATAGCAATCATTATAATGTTCGCAGTCACTCCCTAAACAATTATCGTTAGTACTGGTTAAAATTGACCAAACAGGATTGTCTTCAGTTACAGTTGTACATTTACTAATATCACCATCTTTAGTTTTAATTGACCAATTTTTAACTCGAACAAGATCGATGCGTAAATCTTTATCAAGATCGCCTGCGCCTGCATATTGATGATACAACCGCTCTAGACAAAGATAATTAGCTCGCCCCTTAAGGAGTGATATTTTACCTGTGTAATTAAGGGCTTTTTTTATTATAGGTAGATCTTTACTAAAGAGTTGCTCTTGTAAATTTTTCGACCCCGTTGAAAGAATTACTTTTTTATCACTACGCAAGGCTGGCACTAAATAAGCAAATGTTTTGCCTGTTCCGGTTCCCGCTTCCACCACCAGAGAATGTTGCGCATTGATTGCTTCAGTGACTTTATTTGCCATACGTCTTTGTGGCTCTCTTGCAATAAAACCATCTATAGCCGTCGCAAGCAAACCATTTTCTGCAAAATCATCAATCACTTAAAATGCACCAAATTAATAGATAAGCCCAATTTGTATTTAACACTGGAAAATTTATTTAAGAAATAAGTTAATGTTTGAAAAAATAAAATAATTATATATTTGAGATGAAATTATTGTCATGTAATTGAAAAATTAACTATCATAATAACTATCTATACTATAACAATAACGAAAGCAAAAATATATACAAGAATATTCATGGTAAAGAAAAAGCTTAGTTAGAAATAGATTAATTTTTCAAATCAATAAACCAAATAAGCTCAAAAATTAGGATTATTCAACCACTATAATTTTTTCAATTTAGTTTTTAAATAAATCATATAGTGCTTTATTCCTGATAAATATTTTTTCTGCTTAAACATTAGCTTTGAATAAGCTCGAATTGAAGAGGTTTTGTTATCATTATACAAAGGTAATAACATACCTTTCCAAGGTGAATTAGCAAAATAATGATCAAAAAAATCAGTTCGATAAGGTTGATGCCAAGGTTTATTTTTAGTTATATAGTGTATTATTTTAGTCGTTTTATCAACTTTTGCATCCTCATTACCATTTACAGTCAAAGCCGTTAGATTATTAAAATCAGAAGGCAGTAGTAATGTATTTTCTTTCATAACAATGTTTAAAACATCTTGATCAGCAAATGTATATACATTTCCATCATTAATAAGTTCAAAAGTTTTTTCTGTTAATTTATTTTCATTCCACAATGATGTATTAAAATAAATTACGCCAGCATTAAAATATTCACCATTAGGAATACCATACTTTTTACCTTGGCCATTTTGCATATACTCCGCATCAGGTACTACCGCTGCTATTTTATTATTTAAATCAATATTGAAAAGCTCATCCAAGCTACCAACACATAAGGTATCACAATCTAAATATAAAACTCTGTTTGTTATTTTTTGTAAAACTTCAGGAACAATAAATCTCAAACATGTTGCAATTGATATTCCTAAAACTAATGTGTCAGAATTTACTGAAAAATTATTATCTATTTCGTAACAAGTTATGGAGCAATCAAGTTGTTTGGCTATTGTTTCAAAATTAGATAAATTTTTTTTCGAAAGATTATTAGTAAATAAATGAAAATTAATCTCAATATTTGGGTTATTTTCAATAACTGACGTTAAAGATAAACCAGCTGGCATTGCATAATTATCATCGAAACAATAAGCAATATGATAGCCTTCATTTATCTGTGCTTTTTTATTCAAAACTAATGTATTTTTTATAAATTTATCACTATAGTTCATATCATTTTCCATACAACTAAAACCATTTTTCTATTTATTAGAATAAATTATTTTTTAAATGCTTTATGTTTTAAATATAAAATGTAATATTTAAAAGCTTTAAAATATTGATGTTTACTCGCTAACAATTTTGCATAACGTCTTGTGGTTGAAGGTGCATTTTCATTAGCCAATGATAATTTTTGATTAGCCCATGGCGAAGTAGCTATATAATGTTGATAAAGTGGTGTAATATAGAGTTGATACCAAGGTTTATTACCTGTTACATAATGGATGATAGCTGTATTGGCTTCAATGAGATTATCTTCATTACCGCCAACGGTAAGCGAAGTAATAGTGTTAAAACGTTTTGGTAAAAATACCGTTTTACCTTGCATTAAAATATTCAATACATCTTGATCAGCAAATTTATAGACTTTACCGCTGTTAATCATGTTAAATGCTTTTTCAGTTAGGTTATGTTCAACCCACATATCCGTATTGATATAAATCATACCTGCATTAAAATATTCTCCATAAGGAATATCGCAAGCCGCACATTGCTTTTCTTGTGTTTTACCGATATCAGGTACAACGGCTGAAAACTTATTTGTTAAATCAGTGGAAACAAGTTCATCAAGATTATTGGTACATAGTACATCACAATCAAGATATAAAACACGAGAAGTCACTTTATTTAAGATTTGCGGAACAACGAATCTTAGACACGTTGAAGCAGAAACATGTAAAACTAAAGTATCAGGATTTATCGAAAATTCATTACTAATTTCATAACAAATTATTGAAGTATTTTCTTTATTTAACTGATTGAATCGCTCGATTTTTTCATTTGATACATTATTGGCAAACAAATGGAAAACTAGATTTTTATCTGGATTATTTACTATCACAGATGACATTGCAATACCGGCAGGCATTGCATAATTATCATCAAAACAGAATGCTATGTGTAAAGTTTCTAAAGATGCTAGAGCATTATTAAATAATGTTGTAGTTTTACTGATAAAAAGATTTTCTGCTAACATGTTCTAGTAATACCGAGAATTTAAAGTTTGATTTATTGTAGCATAACCAATTATGATAAAAAAATTAACTATCAATTTCATATTTATGTAACTATTTTGTAATGAATAAATAGCTATGATATATTAAAAAAATTGTATTAGTGAGTATTTGAAATGAATAATAGTATTATTAATATTGTATATTGTACTGATTCAAATTATTTTGAACATGTAGGTGTATCTATAACTTCAATTATACTTAATAATAAACACCATAATATTCATTTTCATGTTTTTCTATATGATGTATCAGAAAAAGAGAAAAACAAATTACAGGAAATCAGCAGTTCAATTACTCTTTATTCAATTCCTATTGATGAGTTGAATAAATACTCGGACATCCAGAACAACAAAATAAAACATATCAATCGTTCGATGTATATTCGCTTATCTGTACCACGATTATTGCCTGATTATGTTGATAAATTCATTTATTTAGATGCGGATATTTTATGCTTTGGCGATATTTCTTCAATTTTGAATATTAATATAGGCTCCGTAGTGTGTGCTGTTACATCCGATTCTTTAGATGCAGATAATATGTTACAAAATAAAAAACGTTTAAATTTAGCATTTGAAAAATATTTTAATTCTGGTTTTTTATACATAAATACCGAGAATTGGAAAAAGTTTGATACTGAAAATAAAGCTAATCAAATATTATTATCGCCTCAAAATTATAATTTATCATATCCTGATCAAGATGCTCTGAACATTGTCTTACAAAATCAAGTTACTTATATTGATGTAAAATGGAATTATTTATTTACTTGGATGAATGACCAAGAAAAAGAATCTTTTTTCCATAATAAACAATCATTACCTTATTTTGTGCATTTTACGGGTGCAAGAAAAATTTGGTACCAAGAGCATACCGGTATTGCCCAAAATCTTTATTGCTTTTATAAGCACTTTACACCTTGGAGTAACAGCAGTTTAAAAAGTTATAAATCGAAAATGCGAGTAAATGATTATCGGATTTATTCTAAATCTTACTTAAAAAATAAAAAATTTATAGAAAGTGCTAAATATTATTTCCATTATTTAAAACTAAAACTATTTAAGAAGTAATTAGTTTATTTTTCTTAGTAAGTAGAAATAATAGAATTGCATAGCCGAAATAAATTTTTTTTGTTTAAAGCAGTACTTTGCATAATTCCGTAACCAAGATTTTTTTAAGGCTAATGGGCGTTCTACATTTTTCCAAGGTGATAGCTGATAATATTTTTTAAATAATTGGGAATTAAACGTTTGATACCATGGCTTATATCCTGTCACATAATGTAACAAAACAGTATATGGCGCAATTTCTTTCTCTTCATTGCAAGGGATAGTGATATGAATTTTAGTATTATATTTAATAGGTAAAAGGATAGTTTTATTTTCTAATAAAATATTTAGAACATCCTGATCTCCAAAGCGATAAACATTACCATCATTTATCGTTTTCATACATTGTTCTGTCATATTATTAACAAACCATTGTGTTGTATTAATGAGCAAAACACCAGAATTAAAATAATTTTCAGAATTGATGTTATATAAATCCTTAATAATATTTTTCATTACACTATCATCAGGTATAACACCTGCGACGTAATCATTTAATTCAATATTATATAAAGCATTAATTGGTTTTAAACATAAAATATCACTATCGATATATAGAAATTTTTCTGTTTCATCTTTTAATATATCAGCAATAATAAATCTAGCACACGACATTGCTGATAAATAACCTTGTACTAAGGTCTCTGAATTAATCTGAAAATTATTATTTAAATAATATATTTTTATAGTGATGGTTGAATTTACTAATTGTTTAAACTTTTCTAGGTTGACGGAAGATATTTTGTCAACAAATAAATGAAAACATATATGAGCATTGGGGTTATTATAAATAACAGAGGAAATCGTGACACCTGCTGGCAGCGCATAGCCATCATCAAATGCTAATGCTATGTGCATCATATCTGAATTTTGTTTATCTGATTGTGTGAAAATTTCTAATTCACTAATATATTTATTTGTAATACCCATTCCATTCATTTATTTTTTATAGTTTCTTTTCTTCATTTTAAATAAAATATATCCATGTGTAAATTTATTAAATTTCTGAGCTATATTTTAATAAAAATTGAATATATAATTAGTTAAATTTTTAAAATTTAATTACTTTACATGGTTAATACTCATAACTTTATCGATCAAATAAAACCTCTTTTTAATGAATACAATCCTCAATTTCAGACACTTGATATTGCTTTAGGTTTTGATAATAATTATGCAATGCCAGCTGGTGTCGCGATGTTATCAGTTATCGAAAACACGCCAAATTATAATTTAAATTTCCATTTATTTATTGATAAGGTTTCTGAAGAAAATATTCAAAAATTTAAAGAGTTAAGAAGAAACAATATTTCAATTACACTTTATTATTTGAATAATAACTTTAAAATAAATCCCAAAACTTTAGTTTTACATATTACTACTATATCTACTTGTATTCGTTTTATTATGCCTGAAATACTTGAATCAAAAACTAATAGATTAATTTATCTTGATAGTGATGTAATATGTTTGCAATCATTAGCAAAATTATCTCAATACAATATTGAAAATTATATTGCAGGTGTAATAACTGACACCAAAGATATGCAACAAACAATTAGTAAAATGTACCAAATCGATTCAACTAAATATTTTAATGCAGGTGTTCTTTTAATAAATACTAAAAAATGGTGTGAAGAAAATATTACAAAGAAAGCATTAGAACTCATTAATGATGGAAATGTATATAAATTTGCAGATCAAGACGTTTTAAACATTTTATTAGAAAACAGAACTCTTTTGTTGCCCGTAAAATTTAATACTAAAATAAAAATTTCAATTGATGCTCATCAAGAAAAAGATATTAGACCATATACAGTAATTTTACATTACATATCACAAAATAAACCTTGGTTTAAAGTTTATCAATCAAAAATATTTGACCATTATTTTCAACTATCTCCATGGAAAAATGAAACGTTACCTTTGAGTGGAAACAGTTCATCAATTAGAAACTATGCTAAATATCTGATGAAACAAGGCGCTCAATGTAAATCTATTTATTATTATGGTGTTTACTTAAAGTATAAGCTATTTCAGAAAAAATAATTATCAGAAGAATATTATATGATGAATAAAGACGCACACGTTTCTGTTATTATTCCTTGTTATAATGTAAGGGATTATATCGCTACTTGCCTGGATTCTTTGATTAAACAACAGTGTTTACCCAAAGAAATAATTTGTATTGATGATGGTTCTACCGATGATACATTATTAATCCTTCAGAAATACTCATCAAAATATAATTATATAAAAATTATTCAACAGGATAACCAAGGTGTAAGCTCAGCTAGAAATAGAGGAATTGAAATAGCAACCGCTGATTTTATTTTATTTATTGATTCTGATGATATTATCAATACAAATTTACTCTATCAATTTGAATCATCATTGACTTCCAATCCTAACTTAGAGTTTTTTTATTTTAATTATACATCCTTTGAAGTTAGTAAGGCCCCACAAAAAACAAGCAAATTGATACCATTAGTGCAAAAAAAATTTGAATCCGGTACAGATCTATTAACTTATTTGCTTGAAAGAAAAAATTATTCAGGTGTTGTATGGAGATATATATTTAAACGAGATTTATTTACAAAAAACTTTATTGGCAAAAATCATGAAGATCATCTTGTTTCACTCTCTATTATATCTAGAGCTAAACTTTCTTATTATTTCAATAATAAGGAAGCTTATTTTCATCGAGTACACTCATCGTCATTATCGAATATAAATATAGATTCTATTTATGTACATACTTTAAAGAATGTATTAAAAGAATGTATACAACAAATTAATACATTACAATTATCAGAGCCTGCTAAACTTAATTATGTTTTATTAATGAATGTAACGTATTTAGAAACAGTATTAAAATCCAATCTACCAAAATCAAAAAAAGATAAAGATAGTTTAATTCAAGAATTAGGTCTGCTGAAATTATTAATCCGAATTTATACCAACAACAAACCAAATGTTATAAGAAATATTTTTTATATTTTAAAATTTATCAAACTTCATAATTGCCCATTATTAACAAAAAAAGTTTTACTAAGATGTGCTATAACCAAGCAATATCCTAACTTAAACATTAAAAGTAATTATGAGCAATATTCCTCATTGAATAAATTTTAGCAATCATTAAAAAATTAATATTAATAATATGTTATTTAATCATTAAAATTACTTCTATACAATTTGGTGTAAACCCCATTCATATTTAATAATTCCGAATGATTGCCCTTTTCAATAATTTTTCCTTCACTCATAACTAAAATCTCATCTGCATTTTCAATAGTCGATAATCGATGGGCAATGATTAAAGATGTTTTTCCCTTTTGCAATTCATCTAAAGCTTTTTGTATAGCTCGTTCGGATTCAGTATCTAAAGCAGAAGTAGCCTCATCTAATATAAGAATTGGATTATCTCTTAATAAAGCCCTTGCTATTGCAATACGTTGACGCTGACCACCAGATAGCAAAACACCATTTTCACCAACTAAAGTGTCAAAACCTTTATCAAACTCCTTTATGAAAGCATAAGCATTGGCTTTTTTTGCTGCTTCCTCAATTTGATGTTGTGAAAACTCTCCAATTTTACCGTACGCAATATTATTAGCGATTGTGTCATTAAACAGATGAACACGTTGAGAAACTAATCCTATTTGGTTTCTTAAACAATATAAGGTAAAATCCTGTATATTAATTCCATCGATTAGAATTTTTCCTTGAGAAATATCATAAAAACGAGTTAGTAAACTAGCTATAGTAGTCTTACCTGAGCCAGAGCGACCAACTAAAGCAACTGTTTTACCAGCAGGAACAGAGAAACTAATATTCTGTAAGGCTAAATCATTTTTTGTTTCATAACCAAATGATACATTTTCAAAAACAATATCACCTTTTACTTTATCAACTTCAATAGAACCTTTATCATTCTCAACTGGTTGCTCTAATATAGCAAATAATGTTTGGCATGCAGCCATACCTTTTTGAAATCCGGCATTAACACTTGTTAAACTTTTTATAGGTTGCATCAAAGCGACTAATGATGAAAAAACAACAGTAAACTCACCAGGAGTAATATTCAATTCAGGATTACTTGCTGTTAATAATACAAATGCTATCGCAAAAGAAATAACCACCTGAACTATTGGTGTGGATAATGCTGATATTGAAACTAATCGCATACCATCGCGACGAAATTTATTGCTAACTTTTTCAAAATTCTTTGACTCTTCCTCTTGAGCACCAAATACTATGATTTCACGATGTCCTTTTAACATTTGCTCAATTGACATGGTAAGGTTACCCATTGAGTTTTGCATGTTTTTAGCTAAGCGCCTAAATCTAACAGAAATAAAGGTAATTAAGGCGATAACTATTGGAGTAATAATAATTAAGGACAAGGATAACTGCCAACTATTGTAAAACATCGTATAAAATAGGCCACAAATAAATGCGGATTCACGAATTATTGTAATTAAGGCATCTGATGAAGATGACGCAACTTGATCAGTATCATAAGTTATCCGAGAGAGTAATCTACCTGTTGAATTCTGATCATAATAACTTACTGGAGAATCAACAAAATGACTAAATAATTTTTGTCTAATTTTCATCACAATTTTTCCTGAAATTAAGGAAAGAAGAACTGAATAACCGTAATTGGCAAATCCTCGCAATAAAACTAGACCAAAAATATAGAAAGGGGCCATTAATAAAAACTCTTGGTCATTCATAGAAAAACCACGGTCAAGTAATGGGCGTAATAATGCAATTAAAGATGTATCTGCAAATGCGCTAGCAACCAGTAAAATAACAGAAATAAATAAAATAAATTTATGTTCTGCAATAAATGGCCACAATTTAAGAAAAGTTCGCCATGTTGATGAATCTTTATCGATATCATTTGTGAAATTGGACTTATTTTGTTTAGTCATATATTTTAGTTTCTATTTTAATCTTGTGATGAATTAAATTGCATTTTATGCATTTGTGCATAAATTCCATTTAAATTGATTAGTGATTGATGATTACCATCTTCTAAAACCTTACCATCATCTATAACTAAAATCCGATCGGCTTTCTCAATAGTAGATAAACGATGAGCAATTATAATTGACGTTCTATTTTTTTGTAAAATCTCAATGGCATTTTGAACAAGTTTTTCAGATTCATTATCTAATGCAGAAGTCGCTTCGTCAAAAATTAAAATTGGATTATTACGTAATAAAACACGAGCTATTGCGATACGTTGTCTCTGCCCTCCAGATAATAAAATACCATTATCTCCAATTTCAGTATCGATACCTTGCTCCAATTTATCAATAAATTCTAAAGCATTAGCAAACTTGGCTGCATTAATTATATCTTCTTTGCTATGAAGTTCTTTCTCTCCATAAGCTATATTCTCAGCAATTGTGCCATTAAATAAATGAACATTTTGAGAAACATAGCCTATCTGTTTCCTTAAGGAACTTAATGTATATTGTTGAATATTTATTGAATCTAATAATATTTCACCTTGAGTTACATCATAGAAACGAGGAAGTAAACTTGCAATTGTTGATTTTCCCGCACCTGAACGACCGACCAAAGCGATAGTTTGACCTGCTGTTATTTTTAAAGAAATATCATTAAGAGCTGGCGTACTTCTTGTTGGATAGGTATAAGTCACATTTTTAAATTCAATATCGCCTTTGACTTTATCCGCTACAATTGTACCATGATCCTTTTCCAAAGGTGAGTTCATAATACCAAATAAAGATTCACATGCAATTGCACCTTTTTGTAATTCGACATGTAAACTAGTTAATTCGCGCAAAGGACGCATTACTGCAACCATTGCAGAAAAAACTACAGTAAAAGATCCTGGTGTAATATCTAAATTTTGGCTTGCGACTAAATAAAGAATAAAACCTAGACCAAGAGTCGCAATTAATTGAATAATTGGTGTTGATAATCTAGAAACTATCTCTATTTTTAACATTCCTCGTCGGAAAGCATCGGTGACATTATCAAAATTGCGTTTTTCATACTTTTTAGCATTAAATATTAGAACTTCTTTATGCCCTTTTAGCATTTCATCACTTGCAATAGTTATTTGCCCCATACCTTGTTGCATTAATGCAATGGTTTGTCTAAATTTTTTAGCTATGAATTGAGCTATAAAAATAATGAGTGGAACTAAAACAATAAGAACTGAAGCTAATTTCCAGCTTCCGTATAACATAACTATACATAACCCAACAGCATATGTTATTTCTCGAATGATAATAATTAATGCATCAGAAGACGCTTTTGATAACATTTGGGTATTATAAGTTAAAATGGAAACGAGATCTCCGACAGATTGCTTATCATGATAACTTGTAGGACATCGAATTAAATGATTAAAAATCATTTGTCTAAATTTAGTCACTACTTTTCCTGATAACCAAGAAAGACAATATGTTGATAAATAATTAGATAGACCCCTTAATAAAATTAACCCAATAATTGCAATTGCAATTGCAATTAAAAGCGAATAATTTTTGTCCATTAAACCATGATCAAGCAATGGTTTTGTTAAAGATATTAATGTTGCATCTGTGGCAGCATTCAGCAAAAGACCTATTATGGCAAAAATCAAGGCTTTTTTAAAAGGTCTTATAAACGGCCATAGTTTCTTTAACGTTGAAATCGAGTTTAATTTTTCAGACATAATTTAAAGTATTCTAATGGTAAAATTAAGATCTATTATACAATAAATAAAGAGTTGCTCGTTAATTTTATTGGGCATTTATTAGGATAAGTAAATACTGATATCCAAAGCATTCTTATTTTGGTTTTCTTATTTTTATTTTAATACCAAGAAAACATATAATATAATATTTATCAGCATCCCAAATTCCAAAAAAACGTTGTTTTTTGTTCAAAAAATATAAATTAACTTTACTGATATTATGATATTTTTCATTAAAAAGTGAGGTTATAAAGCTATCATCTGAAAAATAAGATTTTAGATTAAATTTAAGAACAATTTCTGTCGATTTATTTATAGCGAATATTCGTTCATTTCTAGGTAAATACTTCAATGATTTAAACATTTTTTCCTGAAATAAGTCAATTAATACAGGCTTAAATTTTTCCAACAAATCCCATTTAAAAACAAAATCAAGTAAATACTCAAAGCATAATAATGGATCTAATTCATGTGAAGTTCTGTGATAAATTTTACCTTTCTTTTTATACTGACTCATTATAGAATTCGATCTTATTAAATAATGATAAAACTTATCATTCATAAAAAATGCAGAATCACTTACTAAAGCATAAGACCAAAAAAAAGGATTATCTTCATACCAAAGCCCATCTGGAAATCTGATTTTATATTTTTTTATAATGGAAAGTTTATATATTTTATTCCAAGTACAAACATCCATTTTTGTCATAACATCATTAGATAAACTTACCAAACCATGATATTTATGTTCAAAATATTGTTCATCTTGAATACGATCAACATTTACCTCATAAACAAGATCTGTTGAAAAATAAACAAGATCTATTTTAGGGCTGTCAAAATGTGATAATGATCTTTCATAAGTATTTAATTCTATGAAATCATCTGAATCAACAAATGCAATATATTGACCTTTGGCATGTTCAATTCCTATGTTTCGAGCTGAAGATAAACCACCATTTATTTTACTGATAATTCTGATTCGTTTATCAATTTTTTGATACATTTCTAATATACTTTGAGAATCATCTGTTGAACCATCATTTATACAAATAATTTCAATATTCTTAACCGTTTGATTAATCAAACTATCTAAACACTTTGTTAGATATTTTTCTGTATTATATACTGGAACTATTATTGATAAAATTGGTGAAATATTCATGTGAATTGTTATTGAAATTTTTTATGTGAAATATTTTTTACTTTATGAATCATGAGTATAAATTATATCAATATTGAAAACGAATAGTAAATTATTTAAAGTGAATTGATAAATACTTATAAAACAAATTTATTATACTATTTATCTTAAAGTAATAATCATGATAATAACAATGTATTATGTGTAATTAACAACTAAAAAGTAGTATACTTGCATTTAATAGTTCTACTTTTTAGTTGTTAATATTTTAAAAAGATAAAAAAATACCGATAAATATAATATTTTAAGACACCTATTTGCAGAGGCTTTTAATTTTAAGTAAATAATCTAGAGCTTCTTCAATTTCACAGATAGTCTTATTTTCTGGGTTAACATAAAAACAATAGTCAATATAAGAAATATAAAATAATTCTTCTAAAGATAATTGTCTTTTTCTACGAGAAAATGGTATTTTATCAATTGTTAGTCCCCATCCAGCATAAAAAGGTATACCGTAAACATAAACAGGTTTACCACACATCAATGCTTCTAATCCTATTATATCATTATGTACATATATTTCATCCATCTGGTTGATTAAATCAAATGGGTTAATATTATCTTCTACATATTTAATAGATAAATTACCATCTAAGTTTGCCAAAATACTTTTATAACGTCTAAGTTGTTTTTCACAACACTTATAGGAAAATTTAATGACTATGTTCCCGTTTGGATTATTACAAACAGCTTCAATTAACATATCTTCAAAATTATAATTTATTTCATAGTGTTTTTTATAAATTTCCCAATCTGATTGGACAACAAGAACATTTTTCTTATTATCTTCTCTATAATTATTGAAATTACTATTATAATTATTATATTTTGATAGTTTCTTGTTAACGATTTCACTAATAACATTTTTGGATCTTAATAACTGCTTTTTATCTAGTTGAACTGTATTCAATAAGTTTTCAAGATCTGTTGCTACATTACCATCATTAAAATAACCTTGAGAATCAACCACAAATGAAATACATGAGCAAAATATTGGCATTGCTGTTCCATAAGGTGGTATTACATTACTTATAAACCCTGTAAAAATATAATAAAATAGTTTGTTTTGTTCCTCTGCTAGTTTCATTATTTCAGAAACGTTCTGATGCTCAAATGAAAATACCGAATTAGAATCATCTAAGTTATTTGTTAACTTTGCTAAAATTGATAAATTTTCAAAATAATATCTAAAATCATTTAGGTTAATTTGGTTATAAAATATTAAATTATTTTTGTTAGGTAGAAATCTTTCTTTTTTCTGTTTTGAAACATTTGAAACAATAATCTGTCGTAATTGGGATAACTCATCATACAAATAATTAAATTTGTTATTTGTATCTATAGCAAGTTCCTCTAATTTATTTTTAGTTATTCTTTTTTTTACTTTTATTCCTAATAAGCAAAAAATAGTACGATATGGTGAACGATATAAGCCAAATACTCTCTGCTTTCTCGTTATAAACTCAAGGTTCTCAATTTTATAATATTTTTGTTTAGATAATGCTCTAAAAAAACGATTTAAAGGAAATAATTTGTTTAAAGAAAACTTATTTATGATATCAGTTGATTTTTCTAGAATGTTTTTTACGTTTTTTTTCGATGCATGGTTAATTTCATCTCTAAAAACTTTTTCAAAATATTTTTCTAAAGTTAAAGCTACTTTATAAAACAAATTCCATTTAAAAATAAAAGATAAAAACTCTTCAAAGCATAACAGTCTATCATATTCATGAGATAGCTCATTAACTTTAGTTTTCTGAACTTTCATCGTTAAATTCATAATTGAATTTTTTCTACTTAAATAGTTATGCAATCTTTCTGGCATAAAATAAGCATAGTCACACACCAATGCATATGACCAGAAAAAAGGATTATCTTCATAGAGTTTACCTTCAGGGAATCTTATACCGTAATTGTTAATAATTGAAAGTTTATATATTTTATTCCAAGCACAAACATCTAAATAGTTAATAACATAGCTAGTTAATTTTACTAATCCGCGAAATTTGTGTTGAAAATAATCTTGATTGTAACGTTCACAACCATTTTCTTCCATTACTAAATTTGTTGAAAAATGTACTAAATCAACTTTATCATTAACAAATCTTGATAACGCTAATTCGTAAGCATTATTTTCAACATAATCATCTGAGTCAAGAAAAGTTATATAGTCACCTCTGGCATTTTCAATACCCATATTTCTTGCAGATGACAGCCCACCGTTAACTTTATTAAAGATTTTTATTCTAGGGTCTTTTTTAGCATATTCATTTAAAATAATATGTGAATTATCTTCTGAACCATCATTTATACAAAGGATTTCAATATCTTTGAAAGTTTGGTTAACAAGACTATCCAAACATTTTCTTAAATATTTTTCTGTATTATAAACAGGTACTACAACAGTTAGTTTTGGTTGCACGATTAAATATTCCTATTTAGATAGTGATAAATGCATATTTTTTTTTCTTAAATGAAAACGAAGCCAATATTCTATTTGGTATCGTTTCTTGCTTTAATTTAACAAATACAACTTTCTTATTTACTTTAAATTTGACTTTATAGGGTTGTTCTAGCTCTGTATGTATAATTTCATCGTTACTGTCATCTTTCCAAGAAGCATAAAATTCATGAACACAATAATTATCATAACCTTCAATTTTTTCGCAAAAATAATGGGAAGGAAAAATGACTTCTTTTGACGAAATATTTAAAGTATCAAATTTATTATATGGTTCAGCTACTAATTTTTTATTTTTTAATAAGGTGGTTATTCTTTCAACATTAGTTGTTACATCTGGTTCTCCATTTATAATAAACTTATTATTTTCATAAGAATCTAATATTTCTTTAATAAAAAGATTATTTTTAGCTGCCCCTAAAGTAGCTGTTGAGATAGGATGGATTATTTCTCTCCAGTTTTCATAACATGAAAAAAAATCCAAATTGAGAAAAGGATCAAAAGATTTAGACAGAGTTATATCTGTATCTAAATAAATTCCTCCTTCATTAAATAAAGCATAAACCCTAAAAAAGTCAGCAACAAATGCAAATTTTCTAGCTTGATATGCCTCTTTGACGTACTGATTATTTGTTAAATTAAGATGACTATCGTTCCACTCAACAAACTTATAATCAGGAAGTTTCTTTTTCCAATCTTGGATATTATTTAAAACTTTTTTTGGCTTAGGATTATTACCGAACCAACAATAATGTATTATTTTAGGAATCATAATTAATAAAAATCTCCGTCATTTATTAAAAAAATCAAATAAATAAATACCCAAAGAAAAAGAAAATACTTTTTTCATATAAGATTTCGGTAAATTTGAGTGCCTAAGTAAATTTAACAATGTATCTTTAGTAACACTCCCCCCCCAATCCAAATGTTTTCTTATCATGTAGAAAATAGCATTATATTTGTTTATGTTTAACTTATTTTGAAACATATATTGCAATATTGAATAAATAACTATAGCCCTATCGACATTATTACGTCTTTGTACATCTAAGGATGGGTTATTACATTGAGAATTTTCGTTAAGTTTATTATAAATATAGTAGGTTCTATTTGTATAAAGCAATTTTTCCGAATTAATTAAATATATTGAATTGAAATAAAAGTCTTCAGCAAAACCAAAATAATTATCACACTCCAGAAACTGATGACCAAGATTTCTTATTTTACTTAAATTAAACAATTTTGCATAAGGGGCAGGGAAAGAATCATCACTTAACATATAAGTTATCTTTTTCCTTGTATCTAGTGATACAAACTCTTTTTTAAAAAAAGAATTTTTAACCAATCCCTCATGTTTTTGATGATAAATATCACAAAATACACAATCTATATCATTTTTATATAAATTTACCAAAACTTCGAAATAATTACTAGGAATAATGTCATCTGAATCAACAAATGTAATCAATTCACCCGTTGATTTTTTGATACCTAAATTCCTTGCTTTATGGGATCCACCATTCGGTTGATAAAAATATTTTACTCTGGAATCATACTTAAATTGTTCACAAATCAAACCGGTAGAATCGGAACTTCCATCATCAATAATTATCAACTCATAATCTTTAAATGATTGAGAAAGGATGTTCTTGATACAAACATCAGCATATTTCTCAGAATTATACATGGGTAAAACAACTGAAAGTAATTTCATATCTAATCCTAGCTAGATAAAGTAGAAAACTAAATGCCAACTACTGAAAAATATAAAAGAGAAAGATAAGGTATAAAAAAGAAAATGTTTAATTGAATCTCGCAAGCATACTCTATTCTATAAACAACCCTGATTTTGAGTGAATAATATAGTTGCTTAACCTCAATGTATTATGGATATATATACAATATGATTAATCAACTATATAAAGAATAACATATAGAAATTTACCAATACTATTCTACTATAAACTAAGAATAATTGAAAAATGAAATATATTCCAAACATTTTCTATTTTAACAAAAATCTTCCTCTCTTATTCCATAATCCCTAAGCTTATTAGCAATTGAGGTATGGGATACGCCTAATCTTTTTGCAAGTTTTCTTGAGCTTGGATATTCAATATACAAGCTTTTTAAGACTTCTTTTTCGAATTGTTTAGTCATTTCATCAAGTGTTTTGTTCTCAATATTGTTAATCCAAGAAACTTGAGTCGAAGTTATCGCAGGAAGAACAATATCTTTTACTGTCAATTGTGATGACGTCAACTGAGCTAATGCGGAATAAAGTACATTTTTAAGCTGTCTTACATTACCCGGCCAAGTGTAGTGAGTTAAATAAGGAATAACATCCTGATTTACTGTTGGCGGTATAATACCTTGCTTATGAGCAAATTCATCAATAAAAATATGTGTAAGTGGAGCAATGTCATCTTGACGTTCTTGAAGTGAAGGTAAATTTAAAGACAACACATTCAAGCGATAATAAAGATCTTTCCTAAACTTTCCTTGTTCCACTAATTCAGCTAAATCAACTTTAGTCGCACAGATAATTCTAACGTCAACGTAAACTTCGTTATCATCACCTACTCTTCGAAAATATCCGTCATTGATAAAACGTAATAATTTGGTTTGCATTTGAAATGACATTTCATCAATGCCATCAAGTAATACAGAACCGCCGTTTGCTTGTTCAAAAAAACCTTTTTTACTTTCTAGTGCGCCAGGATAAGCGCCTACAGCATGACCATAAAGTTCACTTTCAACCACATCATCAGGCATAGCAGCGCAATTTAGACCTAAAAAAGTTTGATCACCTCTAGGACTATATTGATGACATGCGCTAGCCAACAAATCTTTACCAGTACCTGTTTCACCTGTAATCAATAATGGCTCTCGTTGCATTGAAAATGCTTTAGCCTGAGCGATCAATTTTTGCATTGGTTGACTTTGGTCTGCAAAAATATCAAAAGCATGATTACCAACGACATTAATTTTTGATAATCGTTTTTTTAGATATTCAACTGGTTGCAAAATGAATGTAATTTTGAATGATTCATTAATTTTTTGCAATAAAAAATACTGAGAATTTAAAACAATAATCGTATCATCTTGGACATCCAAATTAACGGAATTATCAAGAGAAAAGACATCATGATAATTAAAAGGTTGATCCAAATTTAACAAATCAGACGAAATCAGTTCACCAGCTTGTTGATTATAGTTAATTAATTGTTGGTCATTATTGATTTCAATGATTGCTGCTTGCATAATCTGCCCATTTCTCATTTAGTTTGGTTAATTTATCACGACGATGCCGCCACTCAAGGCTTTTAGTTAATTCATCAAAGGTTATTTTAGTGTTGGATAATAGAAGTTTTGCTTTATTTGTTGCTAAAGGCTGAGTTTTATCCAAAATCATCAGCTGTTCTAAAATCGCTAATGAACCTTGTCGATTATTACAAGCTAAGAGTAGATCACAACCTGCAGCTAACGCAGCCTGTGCTCGCTCTGCATGATTTCCCATTACTGATGCACCCTCCATAGATAAATCATCAGAAAAAATCACACCATTAAAATGTAACTGTTCTCGAAGCACTGTTTTGAGCCAGTATGACGATCCACTAGCTGGTTTATCATCAAATACTGGATAAATCACATGTGCTGGCATAATTGCATCAAGTTTATTATCTGAGATAAGTTTCGAGAAAATTTGCATATCTTGTTCAATCACTGATTTTTCACGATCATCAATAGGTGTTTCTTTATGTGAATCTGCAATAACATGACCATGTCCCGGAAAATGTTTACCTGTAGTTTTCATTCCAGCCATATGCATACCATCAATCATAGATGAGGCAATTTGATAGGCAATATCAGCATCATGATGAAATGATCTTGTGCCAATAGCTAGACAGTCATGACCTAAATCTAAAACGGGTGCGTAACTAAGATCGATATCAAAAGCAATCAGCTCCATAGCTAACATCCAACCCGCATCAAATGCTAATGATTTAGCATGTTCAAGATCGTTAAGTGCAGCAAAAGCTTGGGCTGGTGGAATAAGAGTAAACCCATGTTTAAAACGTTGAACTCGTCCACCTTCATGATCGACCGAAATTAATAATCGCTCATTCGATGCGGCACGGATCTGCTTTATCAATTCGTTCAATTGTTTTGGTTCTTGATAATTACGGCTAAATAGAATTACACCTGCAACCAATGGATTTTGCAGTAGTTTCTTATCATCATCGGTTAGGGTTATGCCATCAAAATCAATCAACAATGGACCCATTACTCACTAGCCTCACTTTGTTGATTATCATTGGTACTTTGCTTAGAAAAATCTTTAGATGTTACTCGATTTAATATTTCACCTGTTTGGGTTGAAATTAATTCCATAGAAAGATTAGCTTCATTATTTTCTGTTGGTATTTTGTAAATGGTGGTAAAAAGTACATAACCAGCATTCATTGATTTGGCTAACCCAATCATTTTACCTCTTGAAACCAATTTATCATCAGGTGAAATGCCTAATGCTTGTTTAGTTTGGTTGATAGATTGTCTACTAGCGACAGTGAATTTATTTTGTTTATTCATTAATTGATGTAACGCTTCATCAATTTGGTTATTTATCAAATAATCACCACTGCGATTTTGAATATCACTAATTAACAAAACTTTGTTTTCATCATTCAGAGAAGATGAATCATTTATCAGTTTATTTGTAAATGGTGACAAAATTGTATTCCAATCCGTTTTCTTAGTAATTAAAGGTGGGGTTTCAATTACATCTCCATCAGTTGGATTTATAATAACAGGAGGCGTCATGATGTCATCTTTATTATCTAAAAGATGACAACCCGTTAAAACAAAAGCTATTGCCGAAGTAACAACTATACGTTTTATCTGTTTCATACATTAACCTATTAATCTACCTAATTTTTTTCCACCCAATAAATGCATATGGATATGAAAGACTTCTTGCCCAGCATCTTCATTACAATTAACAATTAAACGATAACCACTTTTATCAATGCCTTCTTGCTTTGCAATTTTTGCGGCAACAATCATCATATGCCCAAGTACAATTTCATCTTCTTCTTTAACGTCATTAACAGTGGGGATAAGTTTATTTGGAATAATTAAAATATGCGTCGGCGCTTGAGGCGATATATCACGAAAAGCAGTCACTTTATCATCTTGAAAAACAATATCAGAAGGAATTTCTTTCCGAATAATTTTACTAAAAATTGTTTCCTGAGTCATCATAGTTCTCCTTTTATTGTATGCCTAAAAGTAAAAATTTACATTAGGTTAAGCATAACATATTTTGACATTAATAATGTATAGATATCCTTACATTTTAGCGTTCTGTCATCTATTTCAATATAAAAAATAATGGTAACACTAACCTACTCACTATTTTAGTAAAATATTTATGTTTAATCAGAAAACAACAACATTATTGTCAAGAATGATTAACAAAAACAATTTTTAAATATAACTATAACATATTTTTGTAAAAATTATTCAGGAGTCTATACCGTTTCATTGTTATTTTAGTCTGAATTTAACTTCTTAACATAAATTTAGACACAGTATGGGGACATCCTTAATATATTCATTTGTCAATTAAAATAAGTTGATATATAATGCCCCGTCGATTTCAACCGCTTATTTTCATGTTCCTTGCTTTCAATGGGTTGCGGTTGCCCCGACAGAAAGCTGATTAATCCGTAGGGAGCGATAATGCGTCATTACGAAATAGTATTTATGGTTCACCCAGATCAAAGTGAACAAGTACCGGGTATGATTGAACGTTATACTGGTACATTAACCGCCGATGGTGGTAAAATTCATCGTTTAGAAGATTGGGGTCGTCGTCAATTAGCCTATCCTATCGAAAAACTGCATAAAGCACATTATGTGTTAATGAACGTTGAAGCAACTCAAGAAGCTGTGAATGAGCTTGAAGATAACTTCCGTTTTAATGATGCGGTAATTCGCAGTTTAATTATGCGTACCAAAAATTCTGTAACTGAAACTTCACCTATGTTAAAAGCTAAAGATGAGCGTCGTAACTCTGAAGAAGATTTTAGCGAAGTAAACATGGACGATGATTCGGACGAATAATCGTTTAGTGTTATCGGGTATTGTAAAAAAAACACCGATACAAAAAATGAGTCCAAGTGGGATCTCGCATTGTCAGTTTTATTTAGAACATGTTTCTGAACAAATTGAAGCAGAACTTAGCAGACAAGCATGGTGCATAATGCCCGTAATTGTCAGTGGACAACAAGAGTTAAGTTACATAAAAAAAGGCAGCAAAGTTTTAGTGAGCGGTTTTATAAGTACCCACACAAAACGCAATCAAACAAGTCAACTTGTTTTGCATGCTGACCAAGTTAAACTATTAGGAGAATAGCCAAATGGCACGTTATTTCCGTCGTCGCAAATTCTGCCGTTTTACAGCAGAAGGCGTTAAAGAAATTGATTATAAAGATGTTTCTTTATTAAAAAGCTATATCACAGAAAGTGGTAAAATTGTACCAAGCCGTATTACTGGTACTAGCGCAAAATATCAACGTCAATTAGCTCGCGCTATCAAACGCGCTCGTTACTTGGCATTATTACCATATACTGACAACCATCAGTAATTAGCAACAGAGGGAACATATAATGCAAATTATTCTACTCGATAAAGTTGCTAATTTAGGCAGCTTAGGTGATCAAGTTAATGTTAAAGCGGGTTACGCACGTAACTTTTTAATTCCACAAGGTAAAGCAGTACCAGCAACTAAAAAGAATATTGAATTCTTTGAAGCGCGTCGTGCTGATTTAGAAGCAAAACTTGCTGAAACATTAAAAGCCGCTGAACAACGTGTTAACGAAATTAACGCACTTGAAAAAGTAACCATTGCTTCTAAAGCTGGTGACGAAGGTCGTTTATTTGGTTCTATTGGTACTCGTGATATCGCTGATGCAGTTAAAGCTCGCGGTGTTCAAGTATCAAAAAGCGAAGTTCGTTTACCAAATGGTGTATTACGTACAACTGGTGAACACGAAGTGTTCTTCCAAGTACACAGCGAAGCTTTTGCTAAACTTATTATTGAAATTATTGCTGAATAATTATCATTCAATAAAAAACCCGTCAAACTGGCGGGTTTTTTGTTATGTATTAGTAACAATTTTTTAATACTAGCAAATAAATTGCTATAGCAACAAGAATGTTATAAAAATTTTATTCTACAATTATTGCTTTACCTCGACCACGGATATCTGATACAGCATCAGGTTTATTATTGGTAATTTTTATAACCTGAATATCTCCACTAAAATCTTGTTGATAAAAGCTATATCCCATCTGCTCAAGTTCAGTTTTCAATTGTTTTGGTACATTATTTTGAAAACTTTCGATATAAATAACATTGCTTGGTAATAATTGATGATGATAACGCGGCGCCTGTACAGCTTGTTTTAAAGTCATATGGTTATCAAAAACATTGGTTACAACTTGAAAGATAGAGGTAAAAATCCTTGAGCCGCCCGGTGTACCAATAACCATTACCACATTATTATCTTTTATGAAGATACTGGGTGTCATCGAAGATAAAGGTCGTTTATTGGGTTCTATTGCATTTGCATCTTTACCTACAACACCAAACTGGTTAGCGACACCAGGTTTACTACTAAAATCATCCATCTCATTATTTAGTATAATACCGGTACCTTGCACAACGACAGCAGAACCAAACCAACCGTTCAGTGTATAAGTATTTGAAGCTGCATTGCCCCATTTATCCACAATTGAAAAATGGGTTGTTTGTAATTTTTCTCCATTATCTAAACCAGGTTTAACTTGTTCTGTATTGGAAATGCTTTTTGGATTAACTTGTTTAGCCCTTTGAGCCATATAATGAGTATTGATTAATTGAGCGACGGGTACGGTTACAAAATCAGGATCTCCCATATATTCCGCTCGGTCGGCAAAAACACGTTTTTCTATTTCTGCCATAAGGTGAATATACTTTGATGAATTAACTTTAACACCTTCAAAATCATTCGCTAATTCTTGTTTCATTGATAATAGTTGAATTAAACCTACCCCGCCTGAACTCGGTGGTGGTGCAGTAATAACTTGCATATCTTGCCAATTTGCAACTAAAGGATCTCGCCATTTTGCTTGATAATTGGCTAAATCACTCTCCGTAATTAAACCATCATTTTTTGCCATTTGCTCTGCAATTAATTTAGCAGTTTCTCCTTTATAAAATCCATCACTACCTTGCATTGCAATACGTTCTAATACTTTGCCAAGTTCAGGTTGTTTAAACATCTGTCCTTCTTGCATAGAACCAAAATAGTGCTTAAAGTAACCATTGGCTGGTGCCGTTGGTTCTATTTCTTGATAACGAGTCACTAATTGCTTATTAACTCTGAATCCATCATTAGCAAAACGAATCGCTGGCGCCATAACTTCTTTCCAACTTAACCGACCAAAGCGTTGATGAACAGCCCACATTCCCGCAACAGTACCCGGAACACCTGACGCTTTATGAGAATATAAACTCAGATTGTCGATTACATTTTTTTTACCATCCAGAAACATATCTTTATCTGCTTTGCTAGGAGCAACTTCACGATAATCCAGAAAATAAGGCTTTCCTTCAATCCAAAGTGTCATAAATCCCCCACCACCTATATTACCCGCTTCAGGATAAGTAACCGCTAATGTAAAAGCTGTAGCTACAGCAGCATCCACAACATTACCCTCTTTGGATAACATCTCTTTGGCAGCTATGGCACCATAATAATCAGGAGAGGCAACCGCACCCGCTTCGAATTTAGGTTGAAGATCTTCAGCGGAAATAGCTTGCTGACTTATCATTAAAAACGCAATAAAACAGCTATACTTGATCAACCTACGCTTAAGATAGAACATTTTAAACCTCCTAAAGATAAATAATTAACATCTTCCCATAACTCAAAAAAATAAATTTTATATTGTGAATTTAATGAAAGAGGTAATAATCAATATAGCATAGAAAATCAAAGAGGCGAGCAAATAATGATCAGCGCAAATAAAAGCAAAAATGTCTAACTTTGTGCTTTATTTAAATTTTAGGCTGAAACTTAGAAAAATAAAAAGAGCATACATAATGACATACAATTATCTACGCTCTTTTCAATTCATTGGCAATTAAGATAATTGCTCTTGATTTTCAGATTTAGCTTGTTCTTCTTTATATAGTTTGTTGTCATAAATTTTTACAAATGGAAGATAAATTATCAATGCTAAGATTGCAGAAAGTATGGCCACAAACATAGCTCGATAATCCCCGCCTGTTCCAATAAATGCACCTAAGCCCATTGGTGATGGCCAAGGTATTAACGCGATAATTGGATTCATAAAACCTGAACTTATAGCAAAATAACCCAAAGTACCACATGCCATTGGTGCTAATAAGAATGGTAAAGCAAGATATGGGTTATACACGATTGGCATACCAAAAATGATTGGTTCATTAATGTTAAATATTGCAGGAACAGCTGAGGCTCGACCTAAAATCTTTAATTGACTTGATTTAGCACAAAAAGCGATAAAAAATGTCATAAGAAGTGTTGAACCCGAACCACCTAGAATTACTAAAGAGTTATTAAATTCACCCGCAAACGGAATAGCTGCTCCACCAATATTCTCATTCATATTGCTAAGCATTATCGGTGTAATAAACGCACCAATAATACTTGCACCATGAATACCAACAACCCAAAGAGCATGGATTAAAAATAGTATCACCATAATACCAAGCCAGCTTTTAGTTAAATTGGTTACAAAGATAAACGGAATACCGATGATATTGAAAATGTCCGTACCAAAATAAATCAAAACACCATTTAAGATAATAATTGTAAATGCGATGACAAATGTTGGAATGAGTGCTGTAAATGATCGTGATACTCCTAATGGAACGGTTTCAGGCATTTTAACTACCCAATTACGACGTACACACATAAAATAAAGTTGTGTTGCTAAAATTGCCATAACAATTGCAATAAAGATACCTGAAGTTCCTAACCGAGTAACAAAAGGATTTAGGCGTAATCCGTTATAGACGGATTCACTTTGATCATTAAATAACACCATCGCCCCATTTTGCATCACTAATTCTGGTAATGTCATGATGAAAGCAAAAACAGATAGCATTGCACCATTAAGAGCATTAACTTTTAAACCTGTCTCTTCTTCCTCAATTTTAGTTAATTCGTAACCGACAACAATATTAAAATAAAGCGCTAATATTCCCATTGTTGCAGTATTAGCTATCATATAAAGATCTCTTATTTTGAAAACAGAATTATCAAAAGCTGTTTCCAATCCAGTAAATGTCATCGGTAAGGTATTAAACACCAAAAACATCGATCCAACGATACAAAAAGGAACTGATGCCATTCCCGCTGCCATTACGGCTCGAACAATCTTAAACTGCGATATTTTTGCCATCGGAGTCATTAGATATTTTTGTAACAACACAAATCCGTTATTCATTTTGTTTTCCTCATTTAATTAATGATTTCTTGATAAGCTTGGATTCTTTTAAAATGTTTATCCTCATTACGCTCAATCTTTTTTAGTTTAAGCAGTATAAAAATTGTAAAAACTAAACTTGCTACCAAAATTCCTAGTAATACGTTTAAAGCCTCTTGTGAATATTTTAAAAATGGAAAGAAAAAGTGAAATAAGGGGGTATAAATCGAAATAATTAACATAATGACGCTTATCAACATTATTCGATAGAAAAGACTAGCATATCGTAAATGGTTTTGATGATTTCGATAAAGTTTAATCTGCTCAAAACTAGTTAATGTAGCAAACAATATGAGTAATAGTGGTAGCACAATGGCAATGGATAAACTTCCCATCAAAAAAACGGCCCAATAAAGATTTAAAAATAGAAAAAATGCTGTGGTATAACGAACCGCTAAAAAACGATTAAAATAGAGATTAGTCAAACTCACTTTTTTATGCGTTTTAAGTTGGCTTTCTAATTGAGAATCCATAGCTGACCTCTTAATTAACTGGATAACTTATAGGTTTGTTGATAAAGATGAGACATCTCAATAGCAATTTCACGAAGCGTCATTGTGGTCATCAAATGATCTTGAGCATGAACCATGATAATTTCCATTTCAATTTTAGTCCCATTAGCATAAGATTGAAGTAGCCCTGTTTGCGACTCATGGGCTTCTAAAATCTCATCATTCGCTTCATCTAAAAGCTGATTAGCTTTATCAAACTCACCCTTTCGCATCAATTCGAAAGCCGAATGGATTTTGGTTTTAGCATTACCACTGTGCAAAATAATATTGAAAGCAGTAATTTGGATATCCTCTGAGCTCATTTTGTCATTCATTGCTACGCTCCTTTTTCAATTAGTTGGATAAAAAGTGATTTAAATTGATTAAAATCTGAAATGTCTAACATCGCCTGTTGCATGGGTGAATCATCAATTAAGTTGACGATTGCTTTTGTCATCATGGCTAAGTTTGAATTTTGATAAATAGATGGTGAAATCATAAAGACAAATTTGACATTTTGATAATTGTCATCCCAAAACAAACCATCGGGAATCACGGCAATGGCTATTTTCGCTATCTTGCCAACCGGTATAGCAGGATGTGGAACAACAATTGTTGGACTAAAGAGTATTTCGCCGATAGCCATACGTTTTTCCATTTGCTTTTTCATCTCTTGTTTGAAGTTTTTAACTTCATTAACGGATAATAGATCAACTAAATGATCTAATACGGTTTGTCTAGTTGTCTTTCGATGGCACAAATAAAAATAATCAGCGGCAATATCATCAAAAATCTGAGCAATATAATTTGAATGATTTTGCTTCTTGTGTTCTGTTGTTATTGGTAAGGAATCTTTGTGTAATAAATTGGGTGTTTGTCTATGAGAAAAATATCGACGAATTGCTTGAACATCCTCTTCACCAAAAAATACCGATACATGAAATACGGGGACTTTAAACACTTTTGATGATAAATCGACAGATGAAATAATAAAGTCAATATCATTTATCATTTCGGGTTCAATTTCATAGTAACCACGGGTTGCAACTATTTTTACACGCTCATCAAATTCGCTCTGGACCCGACTTTTTAATAATTGTGCACTGCCTACTCCTGTTGCACAAATGATCAAAACTTTAGCCTTCTGTTCGTTTTTTAACTTTTCAAGTGAAGCTAAAAAATGCAGCGCCAAATACCCCCATTCATCATCATTGACCTGATATTTATTTAAACTAGGTAATTGGCTTAAATAACGTTTAACTAACATAAAAACTTCTAAATATTGATCCTTAATTTCATCTATTAATGGATTTTCTAATTTTATATTTTGTTCTAAACGCACTAGCATAGGTTTTAGGTGTTGAATTAATCCATTTTTCAATTGTTCATCATGCCAAAAAGGGTAACCAGTCTCTTGTTGAATTTTTAGAAGTAAATTGGTTAATGACGAGCAGAGTTCATCATCAAGAACATCTTGAATTA
The DNA here is from genome assembly GCF_016101825.1 of Gilliamella sp. B14384G12. NCBI lineage: Bacteria > Pseudomonadati > Pseudomonadota > Gammaproteobacteria > Orbales > Orbaceae > Gilliamella > Gilliamella sp. B14384G12. The sequence continues at coordinate 181,133 of NZ_JACFPU010000004.1, forward strand.
AATTAGATTTACTCATCAAATGTAAAGTAAGATACATTTGCTCTTCTTTCGGAAAATGAAAACCAATTACAGACTCAATGCGTGCAATGATTTTATTGGCAACTTGATATTCAAGCGTTGTACTGGTTGAAACGGGCAAATCAAGATTTTGAATAGAAAGTCCTGATTGTAAACGCTTAATGCTTAGTGATAGATGCAATACAATATTTTGAATCATTACATCAGATAATTTGATATTTGCTTCACGACACTCATCTAAAATAATGATAGTAAGGGTATCAAAGCTAATAGTTTCACATGATTGATTGAAATAAGATAAATGGTGTAAAAAATTAATCGAATCTTCATGGAAAAAGTAACTCATTATAAAATGACGTTTGGCTTTTTCTTCACCGTCGACAAAAATTAACGATCGATTTTTTTTAAGGGTTAATTCATAAGTCTGTAATTGAGATTTTATCTCAGCTATATCTTTATTTAATTGTGATGAACTAATAAATAGCTGTTCGGATAACTCTTCAACATCAATTTTTTGACTCTCTAGTAATAGCAAATTAAGGATAAAATGTTTCCGCTCACTAGCTTCACGGCATTGAGATTGTTCAAGATTTTTATCTAATAAATGATGTTCAATTAAAAATAAGTTAAACGAAGTTCTATCTAAAATTTCTAAATGGAAGCCATAGCCTTGCTTACTGACTATATTGCCGCCATTGCGCTCAATTAAAGTTTTTAAGTCTTTAAGATAAGTACGTACAGTACGATCAGATAAGGATAATTCGGTAGCAAGTTCTTGACTACTTTTATATTCATTTTTAGAACGAACTAGTAAACTAATGAGTTCTCGTTGTTTATGTTTTATCATTATCTACTATACCTAAGCTATTAACTAAATCTATCCTAAATGGTTAAATTATTAAAAGATCACTTAAAAACTTGAACCATTTTTATGATGCGATCATTTAATTAAACAATCGCATCATATTAAGAACGTTAGAACTGGGATTTTCTTAATTTTTAATTAATATTATCCTCAACTAACTTAGCTAACTGCTCTATACCCGATTGGATAGGGATATAGGCTTGAAATGGAATACTGACTACTGGTTTACTTACTTCATCACCTAATGCTTTTAATTTATCAAACATCATCATGGTTTGAGGGCTAATTAAAAACAGTGCAAAATCACTATTTTTAATCATATTACTGCCTTGTGTTGCCGATACCGCATCAAGCTCAATAGATTTATTTTGGCTAGCAAAAAATTCAGTTACCTTTTTAGCCATAAGTGATGATGACATACCTGCAGCACAAATAATTAACGCTTTTTTCATAATCTCTCCTAATGAATTTTATCGTTATAAAGTTTCACCATTTGACTCAATGACTTTCTTATACCAAGCAAATGAATCTTTTCGACTACGTTTTAAGGTTCCATTGCCTTTATTGTCTTTATCGACGTAGATAAAACCATAACGTTTTTCCATTTCGCCGGTTCCTGCTGAAACTAAATCAATACAGCCCCAAGGGGTATATCCCATCAAATCAACGCCATCTTCTTCAACGGCTAACTTCATTTGTTTTATATGCTCGCGTAAATATTCAATTCGATAAGTATCATGAATACTTCCATCTGCTTCAACTTTGTCATAGGCACCAAAACCATTTTCAACAATGAAAAGTGGCAAACGGTAAGTATCGGTTAACCAATTTAATGTATAACGTAAGCCTTCAGGGTCAATTTGCCATCCCCAATCGGATTTTTTGACATACTGATTGCCGACTAAATCAGTTTTTTCATTATAATCAAAATGGTCATTCCCCTTATTGTGTCTAACCACATTCGACATGTAATAACTAAATCCAATATAGTCAACTGTTCCTTTCGTTAACACTTCCAAATCTTGTGGGGTAATATCAAGTTTAATGTTTTTACGTTGCCAATATTTTTTTATGTAATTTGGGTATTCACCATGAACATGGACATCAGTAAAGAAATACTTACGTTCCATGACTTTTTGAGCCATTAAGATATCGCTTGGTTTGCATGTTTCTGGATAGATTGGTACTAAAGCAATCATACAACCAATCTCAAAATCAGGATTAATCGCATGACCAATTTGTACTGCTTTAGCACTAGCAACTAATTCATAATGTGCAGCTTGATACATGATTTCTTCGCGATTATCGCCTGGTTTATAATAAATACCAGAGTTAGTGAATGGGGCAAAATCTTCGTTAAAATTAGCTTGGTTATTGATTTCGTTAAAAGTCATCCAATATTTAACTTTATTCTTATAGCGATCAAAACAGACGGCAGCAAAGCGAACAAAGAAATCAATTAATTTTCGATTTCGAAAACCGCCATATTCGGTAACTAAATAATAAGGCAACTCAAAGTGCGAAAGGGTAACAACCGGCTCAATGTTATATTTCAAACACTCATCGAAAAGATCATCATAAAACTTCAGACCTTCTTCATTTGGTTCAAGCTCATCACCTTTCGGAAAAATACGAGTCCAAGCAATTGAGGTTCGAAAACATTTGAAACCCATTTCAGCAAAAAGTTTAATATCATCTTTGTAATGATGATAAAAATCGATAGCTTCATGATTAGGATAATATTCTCCTGGAATAATGCCTTCCGTAATTTTTCGATAACTTTTTGGCGATCCAACAGTCATCACATCAGCAACACTAGGCCCCTTACCGCCAGCTTGCCAAGCACCTTCTAATTGATGAGCGGCAACAGCTCCTCCCCATAAAAAACCTTTTGGTAAACCTTTATTATTCATAATCAAGTACCTATATTTATTGACATTTCAACTTCAGTATAAAAGGAAAAATAATTAATTACTAACCAACTTTTTCCTTATTGATAAGGAAAAATAATAAATAAAAACATAATAAGGAAAATTTATCTTACCTTAAGATAAAGAGATAAAATTGGAGAAGAAAAGATAAAAATGCCATCTAATTAGATAGTTGAATAGTAAAATTTGGCAGTTTAACTTTTTTCTTAATTACTGCCATTTTTTTAAATACGATAAAACCAAATAGAATTTAACTATTATTTTGTTCAAACAGGCGCATTGCTAACAGACCATGAGCCATGGTTGCGCCAGCTCTTACCGATGCGGAAATCGAAATCAATTCAGCCAACTCATCAACGCTTGCCCCTGCCCGTTTTGCACCTTTAACATGAACATCAATACAATAAGCACATTGCGTCGTAAGTGCTATAGCTAATGCAATTAATTCTCGTGTTTTTGTTGGAATAACTCCATCAGTTCGCTTAATCGTCTGCTGATCAAAATGTATAAATGCTTGGGTTTCATTGGGTGCATATTTCAATAATGAAGCAAGATATTTAAAATCACTACTTGATTGATAATTACTCATGTTATTCTCCTTTTTGTATTTGTCGTTTTTTAATTAAACCGAAAAACCAACAAGCAGGACAGCCTCGTAACAAAATAACTGCACAAAGAATAAAAAACAGTTGTGTAACAAGTGAAAAAGGTATGTTGCAGGCAAATTATCAAGTTCAAAGTCTGAATTAATAGTTTTTGAGCGCCTAATTTTAAATAACCAATAGCATTCTCGTTCAACAATGCGAAATAACCATCCTGTAAACGTTGCTACCGTTTTTAACATCCCTATTTTTCGATATAACTGCCATAATGCAAATTGAACAGCATCCTCAACATCTTCTGAGGTTGAACATGTTCTTCGAGCGAATCGTTTAATATCGGGCTGACAAATCAACAATAACTTTTCAATTGCTTGTTGATCTCCCTGACAAGCTAATTTGATTAGTTGTTCTCTGTTTTTACTCATGATTTTTTAATCTTTATTTAATCCGTCATACAAGAATAGTAAAAGTAAATGAATTTAATATAATTTTATTTATTAACTAACATACATATATATAGAGGCTCAAAAAAGCAAAAAAGGTTCAAAGTTTTAATTAAATTTTTTGAATGGTTATGTTTAAAGAAAGGATTGATTAGATAATCAACTATGGAAGTGTAACTTTTAGATAATTAACATTATATTTATTGTATCAAATGGATGATATAACTGTTTAATTTTAAATTAAAGATAGATATTGATGTTCCATGTTATTAAAAATAGCTTTTAAACAATCGACAATAATTAAATAAATACTTCAAATTCTTTTGCATATTTTGAAGGTATAAATTCTATCAGTTCATATTCGGCAATGTGGTGAATATAGAACGGATCTTCTTGTATGATTGACATGGCTTGTTCATGACTATCAGCACAACAAAGAATTACACCACCTTTGCGAGGTACTTTGCGACCAGAAGCAATAAAATGCCCTGATTGATAATAGTGTTCTAGATAATCAATATGTTGTGGTAAATATTTTTCTACTTAATTAATGGGTTTAAGATAGGTAAGAGAAAAAATAAACATTTTAATTCCTTAATTTAAATATAAATTAAGCCAACTATACATGTTGGCTTAGATTTTATACTATCTTTTTATTGATTTATTAATCAATAGCATTAATAAATGTTAAAGCAAAGGATAGTTATCATTTAGGTAGTTATTTAGCAACCCATTTGCCATTTTCATCTTTATGATAAAGTTTTTCTACTGCCGACCAAGCAACTCGAAACGCAATCTGTTCAGGCGAACTATTATCTCGTCGTTTTTTAGGATCTTGATACTCTTTTATTGCGCTATTAAAAGCTTCTTTAAAAATATCTTGAGCATGGGCAGGTAGAACATGTCGAACCGATTCTGGTAGGTCATCTCGTGTTTGATAAGGCATATCACATTTCCCCTCTTTAAATTACTCACTAAATATTGATAATTTTAAACAGTCATTGCGAACTTCACTTTCAAAACAACTTACTTAGATTGAATTTATTCTGATTTCACAGGAAATACAAGGATAATTACTGAATTAATCCTTTTTGTTTACATTTAAATCGGCTGTTTACTTAATTTGAATGAGCGGTGAATATTTTACACCGCTAAATCATAAGAAATTTATATAGTTAATTTTTACGTTAATGATTAACATCAATCACAAAACGCCCTTTAATTTGTCCTGCTATCATTTTATTAGCTATGTCAGAGCATTCATTTAAGGTAACTGTTTTACCTATATGAGAAAATAGTTTTTCATCAAAATGTTGTGCTATTAATTGCCATGCAGCAACCCGTTTACCATAGCTCGCCATCACACTATCAACACCTGCTAATGTCACGCCACGTAAAATAAAAGGTGCAACCGTTGCCGGTAAATCCATACCTTGAGCAAGACCACAACAAGTGACAATACCACCATATTGAGTTTGTGCACAAATGTTTGCTAATGTATACGAACCAACCACATCAATGGCTGCTGACCATTGTTCTTTTTGTAATGGTCGATTAGGTTCTTTCAATGATTGGCTATCAATAATCTCGACCGCACCCAGTTTATGTAAATAATCTTCATCCGTCATTTTATTGGTTGAGGCGGTGACCTGATAACCTAATTTACTCAATAATGCGATAGCAACTGACCCAACGCCACCCGTGGCGCCTGTAACTAAAATTTTGCCATCTTCTGGTTTAACGCCAAAATCAACAATACGCAAAACACATAAAGCAGCCGTATACCCTGCAGTACCAATAATCATTGATTGATAAGGAGTTAGATTGCATGGTAATGGAATTAGCCAATCTGATTTCAAATAGGCATATTGAGCAAGGCATCCCCAATGTGTTTCACCGCATCCCCAACCATTCAAAATAACCAAATCATCTGGTTGATAACGACCACTTTGACATTCAATTACTGTCCCTACACCATCAATACCTGGAACCATTGGCCATTGTCTAACAATAGGACTTTTATTGGTCAATGCTAATGCATCTTTATAATTAATACTTGAATATTGTATTTTTACTAAGGTATCGCCTTGTTGTTGAAGTAGTTGTTGTTTCGTTATGGTTTTCAATGAATGGGAAAACCCAGTAACCTCATTTTTCTCTAAAATAATGGCATTGAATGACATACATATTCCTTATTGTGTAATGGATAATAAACCAATAGATAATTGACTCACTGAAATAGTTGGCTCGTCAGTTAGATAATTTATTTACCATTAATAGACGAATGGTCTAAAAATTATAGACCGATCGTCTAGTTAAAAGCAATAAATTATATTTGGACAAGGTTTAAAAAAATAAATTTATAATATATTAGGATGTTACATTCTATTTAATCATCATATTAATGAAAATAGTTATAAATGTATCTAACGGCTCTGATTTTTTTAGCAATTTGCTACGTGTTACCGCACCTTCCCAGCCTAACCAAAAAAATTCAGATAATAATTTACAATCAATTTTTGCGTTGATTTCACCTGATTTTCTTGCCAATTCAAGGCATTTTTCTATTTTAACTTGCCAACTTTGCAAAACCTGTTCAAGCAGTTGCGCATAACCTTGAGGTAAGAGTGATTCTTCTTGAATTAATTCGCCAATTAAGCATCCACGTTTATAATCATACTTTGCCATACCTTGCTTTGCATCTTCGCAAAAAGCTTTAATTCGGGCGATAGGTGATTTAATCGACGAATCATTTAAATGCTTATCTAATTTATGAGCAAAAAAACTATCATAACTGGCTATGATTGCTTTTCCAAAGTCTTCCTTACTTTTGAAGTAATAATAAAAGGAACCTTTGGGCACGCCTACCTGCTTTAAAATATTTTCAATATTTGATGAAATGTACCCATATGTGGTCATCAATTCTACTCCACTACGAATCAGTGCAGATCTTGTCTCATTACCTTTTTTTGTATTACCTTTTTTGGGAAATGTCGAAGCAGAAATAGTTTGATTAGATGGCATAAGATTCCAATATTTTACGTGAATATAATTGATTGAATTTTGAATTATGATAAATAGTCATATCAATAAATGCAATAATTTGCCTGATGACTAAATCTATTGGTTAATAAAAAAGCCTGATAAATTTTTTTATCAGGCTGTTGAGATAAGTATAAGCTAACGGTTATCTACATATTTTAAAACTATTTTGTCTTATTACGTTGGACTTTTTCTGATACTGCACCGATAAATACGACATCACTAGATGAATTAAGCGCAGTTTCAACAGAATCTTGAATTACACCAATAGCAATCCCGATACCAATGACTTTTGCTGAAATTTCGTTAGGTATACCAAACATACTACAAGCAACAGGAATAAGCAATAAAGACCCGCCTGCGATACCTGATGCACCACATGCGCATACGCTCGTCACAATACAAAGTAATACCGCAGAAAAAATATCCACTTCTATATGCAAAGAATTAACGGTCGCTAAAGTTAAAATAGTGATAGTGATTGCCGCACCTGACATATTAATAGCCGCACCTAATGGTACTGCTACGGAATAGGTATCTTCATCCATTTTTAATCTTTTGCAAATTTCGATATTAACCGGAATATTTGCTGCTGAACTACGAGTAAAGAATGCTGGGATGGCACTATCTTTTAATGAAGTCAAAACGAGTGGAAATGGATTTTTACGCATAACAATATACGCTAATAATGGATTAATAATTAATGCCACAATTAACATACAAGACACTAATACGACTAATAGGTGGGCATATTTAAGTAACTCCCCAAAACCTGTTTCTGCAAGAGTTGAAGCAACTAAACCAAATACGCCTAATGGTGCAAAACGAATAATAATTCTTACAATGAATGAAATTGCTAAAGATAGATCGTTCATCATTGTTTTGGTCGTTTCACTTGAGTGCCTTAACGCAATCCCAATACCAACACCCCAAATGATAAGACCAATATAGTTAGCATTAACCAACGCATTTACTGGATTGTCGATCATTTTGTTAAACAACGTTTTTAATACTTCAATAATACTACCTGGAGGGGTTAATTTGCTTTGGTTAGCGGCATCCCCTAATGAAATAACAGAAGGAAAGATAAAACTAGCAACCGTTGCTAATAATGCAGCCAACATCATTCCAGAAAAATAAAGCGTAAGAAGTTCACCCATATTAGCGCGTTTACCATGTTGGTGATTGGATATTGAAGCAATAACTAAAATAAGAACCAAAATAGGAGCGACAGATTTTAAGGCATTAATAAAAAGTGCTCCAATAAAGGACATATCTAATGCAAGATCTTTCGAAATAGCGGCTAATGCAATACCTAGAATTAATCCTAATATAATTTGCGGTATCAGCCCTACTTTAAAATAAATACGAACCAATCTATTAGTTGAATGAGGCATAGTATTTCCCTATATAATAATGTAACGGCAAAACATTAACATAATTGAACAGTAAAACTATAAAAAAATTATTATGATAACTATTTTTTATATCACATTATTCAATTATTAAGATTTGTTATTCCTTTTTATATACAAGGATATTAAAAATGATTGGCGAGAGATCATGATTTTATAAAAATTTAAAAAGTAAAAAATACCAGCAAATCATTGTTTTTACCAATAATTAGATAGTAACGTTTAAAAATTTTGGACGATTTCCATGTTAAGTAATATTTTAAATATATTCGATTAATGGACAACTTATCTTTATACATCATAATTTTAAAGATATTATTAATTATTAATTGTGTAATTAATTTAGAAAATATCTAGGCTAATCCTTAACAACAACTCCTTTACCTGTGATATAAAACTGATTACCCGCTATATAATGCAACGTCTTCATTTCATCACTTATCTCATCAAACTTCCAATGACCATTTTCGTAAATACGATTATCAGCCCATGCACCGATAACTTCACCAATTAATAGATCATAATTTTGCTGGTTATATTCTTCAGGGATCAGACGACAGATCAACCAAGCAGCACAGCCTTTTACAAGAGGAACATCAAAACCTTCTTGATAGAATAACTCGATGTGGTTATCGGCTAATTTGTTTGGATTATCGAAATAACTTTGTGTACCAAGGCCTATAACTTGTTCAGCTTGTTTGGCAATAGGAATTTGTATTGCAAATTTCTGGCTCTTTTCGATAAGTTGCCGTGTGAATGACTTTTTGTCTAGTACTGCTGTCAATTTTGCAGGAAACATATCTAATGCACAGACCCATGATGCTGACATAACATTTTCAGTATTATCATTTTTTGCTGAAACCATTACCGTTGGTCCATGATTCAGTAAGCGATATGATTTATCAAGAGGTACAGCACGAATCGTCATTTTATTCTCCTTTATTAATATGTTAGTCAACTCTTTTAGATTTTTTCTAAAAAGTACCGAAATTCATCAATTGTAATCTGATAAAATTATTATATAAATCGAAATGATTTATACTTTCAATCATAACTGATTCTTTGTATTTAATAACGACGTTATAAACATTTTCAAAATCGCTTAAAACATCAATATTTATACAATAACATATGTATCATCTAACCGAATCCTCAATGTTTTACTTTTAATACCAAAAAATAATCATATACAAATAACGCAACTTCTAATATACGATAAATTAAAATTGCAATAGTATTGTTCAGTAAATTATCTTGTAACTAAAACAGATAAAAAAGCAAATCAATCTATCAAACCTTAATGAATTAAAAAAATTTACAGTTATCAATGAATGTATTGGAATTTATTCTAACTAAATTAATCCTAATAAAACTATTTGATGACGTTTAATAATTAAACTAAAACTCAAACGATAGAGGATTGTTAGTAAAGTTGTTGGCATACAAAACTTTATCTTAACTGATTAATATTTTTAGCTTTACTAAATAATATAATTGATAAATAATCATAAAAATATAATAACACTTGGTATTTTCAGTTAATTTTTTGTAGAGGTGATCATTATGAGAAAGATAAAATTAAATAATGGGATCGAGATGCCAACTTTAGGATTTGGTGTTTATCAAATTGATGAAAAGCATTGTGAACAAGCAGTATTAGATGCAATTGATGTTGGTTATCGCCTGATTGATACAGCAACCGCTTATCAAAATGAACGCCAAGTGGGAAATGCGATTAAAATTAGTGGGATTGACCGAAAAGATCTATTTATTACCACCAAACTTTGGTTAAACCGAGCTAGTTATGAAGGTGCTAAAATCCAATTTGAACAATCATTAAATTTATTACAAGTGGATTATATTGATTTATATTTAATCCACCAACCTTTTGGTGATATTTATGGTGCTTGGCATGCAATGGAAGAGCTCTATGAACAAGGAAAGATTAAAGCCATTGGTGTCAGTAATTTTCAGCCAGATCGTTTAGCTGACTTAATGGCTTTTAATAAAATAAAACCTGCTGTAAATCAAATAGAAGTTAATCCATTTAATCAACAATTACAAGCAGCACCTTGGATGCAAAGTAAAACGATTCAGCCTGAAGCATGGGCACCCTTTGCAGAAGGAAAAAATGATATTTTCAATCATCCTGTTTTAACCACCATTGGTAATAAGTATAATAAATCAGTTGGTCAAGTTATTTTACGCTGGTTAATACAACGCCAAATTGTCTGTTTAGCAAAATCAGTGAGAAAAGAACGTATGACCGAAAATTTTAATATATTTGATTTTAAACTTTCAAATCAAGATATGATCGATATTACCGCAATTGATACTGCGACCAGTGCATTTTTCTCACATCGAGATCCAGCAGTTGTAGAGTGGCTGACTAAACGTCGGCCTAATATTTAATTTTGAAATCGTAATATAGATTTAATACTAATAAACATCATGGTCGCCTCCAACAAAGGGGGCTTTTAACCCATTAAAAAGTATGAGTTAATTTTATCTATGTCCGATGATAGTAAAGATTTAGTGCAACAAGTTGATTGCATTCTAAACAAGCCCTATAACAATTTATCTTTAAGATTAAAATATAAAAACTGTAATATCACTTATTAATCCAGCTGTGTAACGTTGATATCGATAATAATACGTTCAGATATGGTTATTCTGAATCAAGTTGTTTGAATAAAGTTTTTAGAAAATATTTCCGATGATTCTCCTGATAAGAATTCATTAGCTATGATAATTTTTAAATCTCGACTATATTTTGACATAAAAAGACCCCCTGTAATTGGTTGTCCAACTATTGGGGGTCACTTAAATTCGCTATGTCATACCGGTTTTTTATGCCTTAGTGAAAGTTTATTTAACTATTACCAATTAGCCCGAATACCAACAGATGCGCTAAACGGTGCTTTGACTCTTGCATCCCCACCATTTGTCCATGTATGGCCGATTTCTGTATAAGCGCTGAATTGATTATTAATTTCAAAACTGCCACCTATTGCCATTTCCGAACTTAAATATTTAGCACCATTACTAAATTCCGTAGCAGCATTTTTACTAGCAAAGGTTATATGATCAGCACCACTTGGTGAATAGAACAGGTTAACACGAGCATAAGGACGTAATAATGTATCATCCATTTTGAAATTACCTTCAAAACGAGCACCAATTCTGAACAACACAGCATTATTATTACTATGTTTTACTTTGGTATTACCACTAATATGACTATCATGCATATCAAGCCATTGATGTATAATTTGGGCTTGTGGTTCAAACTTCCAGCCATTAGCCGATAAGATAAATGGTTTACCTGTTTCAATTGATGCACTTAAGCCATAGCTTTTTTGTTTGCTGTTTTTATTACCATCAGGTTTTACATTGACACGATGACGAGCCCCTTGTAAAACAATATCAAGATAAGTACCATTGTCTTGCATATAAGTACTATAAGCACCTAAGAAGTAGGAATTTATACCATTTTTACCCATTTGTCCATTTCGACCACTAGCAAATCCATTAACCGTCATATTACCATACAAATAGCCAAAATAAGCGCCCAGTCGCCAATTGTCTTCTTGCCAAAAATCACTTCCCAATTGAAAACCAGTATAGTTTCCTTTGCTTTGAGGATTAGTAATGCCATTTTGTTCTACATCAATACGTTTAGTTATAATTCTACCCCAACTTATTGGTGAATCTAACAACGGCATATTACCAATACGTTGATGTAAATTACTTTGCATAATATTTTCTGCTAAGCGAAGTTGTTCTGCGATTGCTCCAAACAAAGGAACTTCTTTACGATAAGTTTTTACACCTGCTGGTTTAACAGGTTTTCCTGTATCCGGATCAATACTTGGATCGATTGGATGTGTTGGGTTTGTTGGGTTTGTTGGATTCATTGGGTCTGTCGGATTGATTGGATCCGTTGGGTCTGTTGGATTGGTTGGATCCGTTGGGTTTGTTGGATTGGTTGGATTCATTGGGTCTGTCGGATTGATTGGATCCGTTGGGTCTGTTGGATTGGTTGGATTGGTTGGATCCGTTGGGTCTGTTGGATTGGTTGGATTGGTTGGATCATTAGGTAAATAGGAGCGTAAATACCAGTTATTATTTTGGTTGTTAAGATCACCTTTATGCAAATAATATTCATATGCGCCAACATCTAAATGATCTTCAGGGATTTTAAATGCATCATGAGTACTTACCCCATCGACATGGACTAATTCAATGCCATTAGTATTACTCGTATCAGCACCTAACCCATTAATATTATTAATTTGTATAAATGTGTTTCCTGAAACATTACCGTTTACAAATAATCGATCTGTTGGACTATTGCTATTTTGAACGACGGTATCAAGCACTAATTTCCCATTATCTCCAAAATAATCGCCAGCAATAATCAAACTATCTCCTGCATAGGAATTACCAAGTGTAATAGTCCCTCCATTATGAACACTTCCACTAATTTGTGATTGATGTAAAGTGGATTGAAGATCAACAATTGCACCTGATTCAAGAGTTAATTGATCTGTATTTAAATCCCCTGTTAATGTCAATTTACCAATCGGACTGAGATTAATATTTTCCCATCCAACGATTGATACATTTCCAGTCGAACCGCTTGAAGTTGATGAGCCGATAAGATGAACATTAAGGTTAAGGGTATCATCGTCAGACGATCCACCTACGCGCGTAAATTTATTACCACCATCTATTGCAGTTAGTTGTGATATATCTGCTCCTTCATTAATAAACAATGTATCATTACCTTCTCCAAGTCTAATTTGTCCACTAATTTTAGAACCATCATTTAGAGAAATAATTGAATTTGTGGTTTCGTTTTTTATTGCAATGTCACTAGCCGATGAGACATCTGCACCCTGATTTAAATTTATATGGGTTTCTAACCCTTCTTTACCTGTGGTATAAATACCTGCTCCTGATTGTCCTTCTACTTTGCCATAAATGTTAATCTCTGTAATACCTGTACCACTATTGGTAGCCTCAATACCATTATCAAAACCATTGATGATACCACCTGTTTGGTTTATTAATAAATCTGAGGCAGTATCGCTATTAAAAGCTAATATTGCTGAACCGTTATTAGCAGTGATCTTACCTTCACTAACAATACGTGTAATACCATTTCCATGATTAGTGAAATTAATCCCATTTTTAGCACCTTGGATCTCACTATCAGATTCTTGTCTAAATGTTAAATTATTCGAATTAGAATAATTAGTTGCAATAATGGCATCTAAGTCTAGACTAACTATTTTGCCTGCAACTTTAAGACCTGTTGAACCTTGTCCATGATTAGCAAGATCAACACTATTAAGTTTACCAATTATTTCACTGTTTTGTGTCTGTCCAAATAATAGGTTATTGGTTGAGGATTGGCTTACAGCTGAAATAGCATTACTATTGTTACCAATAACTTTTCCGGCTATACTGATAATGGTTGATCTTTGACCATTATTAACAATATTAATACCATTCTTATTACCAATAATTTCACCACCAGATTGAATTATGTTTAGATCTTTAGAATTAGTATTATTTGTTGCAAATATTCCGTCTTCTTGATCACTTATGACTTTACCTAAAGTAGTAATAGATGTTAAACCTTGTCCATTATTTTCAATTGTCATGCCATTGTGTTTACCGTTAATTTCACCTTCTAATTGGCTAACTTTAAGATCAGTAGTATTGTTGTTATTAAACGCATAAATACCATCATTAAGTTTTCCGATAACCATTCCGGATGTATTTATTGATGTGGCACCTTTACCATTGTTAAACATATTAATACCATTTTGTAAACCTTGAATATTACCGGCTAACTGAGAAACAATTATATCTTGGGTATTTTGTTCATTAACAGCGGTCATACCATTGTTTTGTGTTCCTATAACATCATTAGAAGTTGTTATTGATGTAGTACCGTTTCCTTTATTGTTAACATTAATGCCATTTAAATTACCTTTTATACTGCCCGCAGTTTGCATTACGTTGACATCTTGACTGTGAGTATCATTATTAACCAGTATTCCATCATATTCGCTACCCTCTACTTGTCCTGCAGTGTTAATGAAAGTTGAACCAGTTCCTAAATTATTAAAATTAATACCATTTTTTTTCCCTAAAATAGAACCAGATGATTGTTTGGCTGTTAAATTTTTAGTGTTCGTTTGAGTTATGGCATATATTCCATTTTCTTGATCACCTATCACTTGTCCAGAGGTTGCGATTGTTGTTGTACCTGTTCCTTTATGTTCTACATTAATACCATCAAGCTTACCATGAATATTACCTAGTGGTTGCCGAATATTAAGGTCTTTAGTATTTGTTTCATTAACAGCGCTAATGCCGTAATTATTGTCACCGATTACATCGCCAGATGCGCTAACAATCGTCGAGCCACTACCTTTGTTATTAATATTTATTCCATTTGATTGGCCATGAATATTGCCTGCAGATTGATTAATTGTTAGTTCATGAGTATTCACTTCGTTAACAGCAAATATCCCATCATTTTGATGACCGGTTACTTCACCATTAGTCGTAATTAAAGTCGAACCGTTTCCTTGGTTGGTCATATTAATGCCGTTTAGTTCACCTTTTATACTACCAGTAGATTGACTAACGTTTAAATCGTTAGTGTTTACACCACCAATACCAAATATACCATCTTTTTGTTGGCCTTCGACATTGCCATAACTGTTAATAGATGTTAAACCATTACCATTATTGACAATATTGATACCATATTGTTTGCCTGTAATATCGCCTTTTAATTGGTTGAAAGTTAGTTTTCTAGTATTGGCTTGATTGACAATAGCCACACCATCTTGCTGATTAGCTGTAATCGTTCCTGAAGTGGTTACAATAGTTGCCCCATTACCGCCGTTGGTAGCATTGATTCCGTTTAATTCTCCACTAATTGAACCGGAAGATTGGGTAATCGATAAATCATGAGTATTACTATTATTATTTACAAATATTCCATCATTATTTTGCCCAGTAATCTTGGCTGTAGTTGTGATTGTAGTCGAACCATTACCCAAATTATTAGCTTTTATTCCGTTTAAATGACCACTAATTGAACCACTGTTTTGTTCAATAGCCATATTACCAGCATTTTGTTCATTGACAGCATTAATTCCTTCATTATCATCACCAATAACTTCACCTGCGGTTGTGATATGTGTAGTCTCTTTACCTCTATTGTCGGCATTAATACCATTTTTTTTACCATGGATGCTCCCTGCTGATTGGATTACTTTAATACCTTTTGTATCACCGTCATTCACCACAACAATACCATCACTTTCGTCACCTACAACGGAATCTGAAGTTGTTATTGTTGTTGTTCCGTGACCATTATTAGCAACATTAATTCCATTCAAATTACCGTGAATGTCGGCGCCTACGGTCTCTATAATGTTTAAGTCTTGAGTATTAGTTGAGTTTGAAGCATGTATCCCATCATTTTGTTTACCAGTGACATCACCATTAATTGATATATTTGTTGATCCAGTACCATTATGATTAATATTAACACCATTTGTTCCACCAATGATATTACCGGCAGGTTGGTTTATAACTAAGTTATCAACATCAGAGTTACTTGTATAGGTATAACCATCGTCATTAGATTCGAGATGGTGTGGAAGAGATATTTCAACTGAACCGTTAAGATTTGCAGTGCTCAACAGATGATTTAGATAATCACTACGTTGTAAACTTAATAAATTTTGATTTGCATATTGGCTAGTAATTTTTGTCTCGCAACTATTATTTTTAAGAGATGTTTCGATACATTGAGCATAACTAACAGGTACCATTGCTGCGGTTAAAGTTGCTACAGATAACAAATTAACCAAAAATAATCGCCCTTTTGATTGCGCTTTTTCTGATGTAACAATGAAAGCTTTACGTCTAGCATTCCAAACTAACTTGTATACTTTATTCATTATTTCCTCCCATTCAAATCCACAATTAATTTATGCTGGATTTAACCAGTTTTTATTTGAAAACTTGTACTGAATGAAACTCACTAATTTAGATCAATGTGTGATTAATTAATAAATCGATAAATTAGTGTATTAACGAACAACTATTAGTAGATATAAAACTTGGAAAAGGTTTAAGGGTTCTTTAATTTTTGACAAAATTTAAGTTTATAAAGGCGTAAAAAACTTGTGGATACGTTTATCAAATTACAAATCAATTACTTTACCTCCTAGCAATGAGCTGAAAATGTATATCAATTTGAAAAATTTTAAAATTATTTAAGTGATTATTAATTTTAAACTAAAAAAATACGCGAAATAAGTTAATTTGTTTTATTAAGTTAAAAAACAACTAGCATATCGACTCAAGACAATTTATAAATGTATGAGACATGGAAAATATTCATGACTTCTTTAAATATTTAAAACAGTATATTCTTTCTAAACTAAGTTTTGGGGGATATCTATATAAACAGTAATAGGAAAAGGCAAGATATAGAAATCATCCCTGAATATCCATACAGAAAAATGATAATACGAGATAATTTCTGTACACTTTTAACATATCGTACATAAATTGGCAATGAAAATAATCAAAAAACTCAATTAATAGTTTATAGTTACCAAAATATCAACCATATTAAAATAAGCTTGCGTTGTTGATAAAACTGTAAAGATTCTAGAAAAATGAATCATCATAATTCAATCAAAAATGGGAAATTTCCATCAATTTTATCAAACAATGAAGCTATCTCTATTAATTAATTTCGGCGACTTTATCACCGGTATTGACAAAATCACCTTCTTTACTGATTAATTTTACGATGCCTTTGCGATGAGCAATAATCTGAACTTCCATCTTCATCGCTTCCATAATACCTATTACATCACTTTTATCGACTTCTTGACCTTCTTCAATAATCCATTTAAAAAGATTTCCTGAAACTGGCGATTTTACAATAGTTTCTGATTGTTCCTCATTCTTTAATGAAGTTAATGCTGACTCACTATTCACAGCTAATGACAATCCTGCCAATAATTGTGCAGGCAAACCAATTTTGCAACGTTTACCATCAATTTCGATCACAGTATGGGTCAGAGTAGAATCTTTTATAGGTACCTGCCTCGGCAATGAATCCATCATTGGTATAAACTCTGTTTCAATCCAACGCGTATGTATTTTAAAATCACGATAAAAATCAGGATGTTCTATGATTGCACGATCGAATGGTAAAACACTCGCAACACCTTCAATAGAAAACTCCGCTAATGCACGATGAGCCCTAGCAAGCGCTTGCTCACGATTATTTCCAACAATAATGAGTTTTGCCATAAGTGAATCAAAAGTTGAGGGGATCGTTGAGCCAGTGACAACACCACTATCTAACCGAATGCCAGGTCCTGAGGGTACTTCAAATCGTGTAATAGTTCCTGATGTTGGTAAGAAACCATTAGCTACATCTTCAGCATTAATACGAAATTCGATAGCATGACCTCGAGGTTTAGGTGTTTCATTAATACTAAGTGGTAATCCTTGTGCTATACGTAATTGTTCCACAACTAGGTCGATTCCGACTGTTTCTTCGGTAACAGGATGTTCTACTTGTAGGCGAGTATTTACTTCAAGAAATGACAATTTACCATCCTGACTGAGTAAAAACTCAACGGTTCCAGCTCCAACATAATTTGCTTTGGCGCAAATGTTAATTGATGCTTGAATAATTTGTTGTTGCAATTGATCCGATATAAATGGTGCTGGCGACTCTTCAATTAGTTTTTGATTACGACGCTGCAATGAGCAATCACGCGTTCCTACAACGACAATATGGCCTAATTTATCTGCAATGACCTGAGCTTCTATATGACGTGGATTATGTAAAAATTGCTCTAAAAAACACTCACCACGTCCAAAAGCTGCTGTCGCTTCTCGTACAGCAGAATGGTAAAGTTCTTCAACTTCATCCATTTGCCATGCAACTTTTAAACCACGCCCTCCACCTCCAAAGGCGGCTTTAATAGCAATGGGTAAGCCATGCTTATGTGCAAATTCAACAACTTCTTTAGCATCGCGTACTGGTTCTTTAGTCCCTTCAACTAATGGAGCTCCGACTTGTATGGCTAGCTGTCGAGCTTTAACTTTATCACCAAGAATATCTATTGTTTCTGGATTCGGTCCAATCCAAATTAATCCTGCTTTTTGAACAGCTTTAGCAAATTCCGATCGTTCGGATAAAAAACCATATCCTGGGTGAACCATAGTAGCTCCCGACCTTTTTGCAATCGCAATAATCTTATCGATATTAAGATAAGTTTCACTCGGCAACTTTCCCGATAATCCATAAGCTTCATCAGCCATTTGAACATGCAGCGCATTAATGTCCGTATCAGCATAAATTGCAATGGATGCAAACTCCATATCACGACATGCGCGAATAATGCGTACAGCAATTTCACCTCGATTAGCAATGAGTACTCTGTGTGTTATTTTTTTATTATTCTCAAACATGGTCGGTATGACTCCCTTCAAATTCTTTAAATATTCCAACAGGATTAAATTTTATTTTAGCATTTATAGGGATTTGTCCTGATAAATCTAAATGATATTTGCATACAGCACCAATAATCGGATACCCACCCGTTAGGGGATGATCATTTAAAAATAGCACAGGTTGTCCATTTGCTGGTATTTGAATTGCACCAATACATGTACCCTCGCTTGGTAACTCTTGTAACTTAACGCGAGTTAATGAAATATCACCAGATAATCTTAATCCAATACGATTAGAAGCAGGCGTTACCCGCCACAATTGCTCAGTTAATAACTTAATTGCATTAGGCGTAAACCAATCAGTTCTTGGTCCAAGCACAATGTCTAATACCACTACATCACCTGGGCATGGATAGTTTATGGCTGGTGATTCATTCAATGATACAGATGCTTTTATATTTGTTGATTTGATCGTTAATGTTTGCCCAATTGTGATTGGTGGAGGTCCCACTTGTGCCAATGTATCAAATGAACAACTTGTTAAAATAGGTGATACTTGAAAACCACCACGAACAGCCAAATAACTACGCACTCCACATTTAATATTACCAAGTTCAACAGTATCACCTTTTTCTAATAAAATGGGTTGATACATTGGTGCAGTATATTTTTCACCAAGTAATGTGGTGATATTAATGTCACACACCGCTCCTGTGACTGCAATTAACATAGAGCGGTTTATTTGACTTTTAAAACCACCTTGGGTGATCTCAAGTGCGACTTCATTAATTGGGTTGCCAAGCACTCGGTTAGCACTATGTAGTGCACTTTTATCCATTGCCCCCGATTCTGAGATCCCTAATGCAGCTTGACCAATTCGTCCATTGTCCTGAAAAAGAGTTTGTAATCCCGTTGCCAAAACTTTAATATCTTGCTGAAAGTTATTTTTCTCTTCTTTCTTTATCGTCGGTAAATGATATTTCTTAGAGGATTTAGCCGCATCCACAAAATGCACGCGGCTACCTGGTTTAAACAAAGCGGGATTATCTCGATTTATATCCCAAACCGCAGATTCGGTAATACCAATAAGTTGCCAACCACCTGGACTTGCTTGAGGATAAACACTACTAAATTCACCAGCTAATGCCACTGAACCAGCTGGAATACGAACTCTAGGCGATTGGCGACGCGGAACATTAAGCTGAGCATGATTTGATACCATATAAGCAAAGCCTGGTGCAAAACCACAAAAAGCAACTTGATACTCATTATTAGTATGCCTATTAATTACTTCACTAACTGTTATACCAAGATGATCAGCGACGTATGCCAAATCTTCACCATTATAGTTGACATTTATAATAATTAATTCCCCTGAAAGAATTGAACCAGATGTGAGATCAAGAGCACAGATGTTCTTAGCAAGAGTATCGGCATCAGTAAGAATTGGGTTAAAACGGATTAAAACGGTTCGAGCCGCCGGAATGATTTCTTCAATTTTCCAAAATACTAGATTATTTTGTAGTTGATCAGTTAAAGCCATGGTCTGTTCAAGGCTAGAAAGCTCAACCATAATTGCATCGATATTTACGGGTAAAAATCGCATTTAGTACCTCTAACCTTGTCGGTTATCTAATCCATGATCTTAACAAAAAGCCAGTCAAAATTATTTCTTTGATATCAGTTTATATTTTATTAAACTCAAATAATGATTTATCTATCACTTATTTTCGTAAACGAAGTTATGGTAATTCCATTTTGTTGTAATTTTTCACGAACTTTTTGTGCCATCGCTAATGCACCTTCACTATCACCATGCACACAAATAGAATCTGCCTTAATTGTAACAAACTTACCTTCAATAGAAGTCACACCGCCATCTCTGACAAGTTGTAACATACGTTCTGCGACTAATTCAGGATCGTGTAATACGGCTCCGGTTTCTTTACGAGAAACTAATGTACCATCAAGATGATAAGATCTATCTGCAAAGGCTTCGGCAACCACATGCAAACCTTGCTGTTTTGCCCAATCAATAAGTGGAGAGCCAGCAAGTGCCACTAATATAAGATTAGCATCAATTTGACAAATAGCATTGATAACAGCCATAGCTTGACGTTTATCGTTCGCAATAGTGTTATATAAAGCGCCATGAGGTTTAACATAACTCACTTTTGCACCAATTGATGTTGCTAAACCTTTAAGTGCACCAATTTGATAAATCACATCAGCCGTTAGTTCGTTAGATGCAATGTCCATATTACGTCGCCCAAAGCCAACTAAATCAGGGTAACCTACATGAGCACCTATTGTAACATTATTAGTTTTAGCTGCTTTTAGGGTGTCTAAAATGGTTACTGGTGAACCTGCGTGAAAACCACACGCAATATTTGCACTGCTGACCACTTGTAACATTGCTTGGTCGTTACCCATTTTCCATTGACCGAAACTTTCACCAAGATCACTATTTAAATCAATAAATCTCTTAACTTTCATATTTAATTTTTACCTTAAATAGTTAAATATGGTTACAATTGACATTGCGCCCATATACCAAGTTATCGCACAGACTATAAAACCAGACCATAACAACCAACGTGGATAGTGATATCCAGACATTAAATCAGCACGTTTCCAACCAATAAAAATAAAAATTGTTAAACCCAGTGGTAAAACTAAGCCGTTAAAACCTCCAGCAAAAACTAATAATGATACAGGCGCAGCTCCCATAATTAAATAAACGGCTAATGAACAAATAATAAAAATTATCGTCGCTATTTGGCGTTGCCTTATTGTGATAGAAGGTTTAAAAGGAGTAATAAACGTCATTGAAGTATAAGCTGCACCAATAATACTGGTTAATGCAGCTGCCCATAAAATTAAACCAAATATACGCAACCCCAATTGTCCTAAAGCTGCTTGAAAGGCTTGGGAAGCAGGATTAGCTGCATAGCTTGAGATATCAATAGTAACACCACTGGCTACCACACCTAAAATTGCTAAAAATAAAATATATCGCATCACTCCTACAACGATAATCCCTCGTGTTGCTGCGCTTGATACATATTTAATGTTTTCAACGCCCACCATTTTTTTATCAAGCAGGCGATGTGCGCCAGCGTAAGAAATATATCCGCCAACAGTTCCTCCTACAATAGTGGTAATAGAGGCAAAATCAATGCTACTTGGCAAAACAGTTTCAGTAAATGCTTGTGCGATAGGGGGATGCGCAGCAAACAACACAAATAATGTTAAACCGATCATTAGCAAGCCGAAACCAATCATTAAGCGATCAATAAAATGGCTTGCTTTATGTGACGAAAAGATATAGATCGCCATAAATGCGCTGATTGCACCGCCCCATTTTGGATCAAGCCCGACTAAAGCATTCAAACCCAGTCCTGCACCGGCAATATTACCAATATTAAAAACTAATCCACCAAAAATAACTAATATAGCTAAAAAATAACCACTATAAGGGATTGTCGCATTCGCAATGTCGGAAGAATACATTTTTGTTAATGAAACCACACGCCAAATATTTTGTTGCACTACAAAATCAATGATAATAGAAGCTAAAATACCAAAACCAAATGCACTACCTAATGTTACCGTAAAGGTAGCTGTTTGCGTGATAAAACCAGGACCAATTGCTGAAGTTGCCATTAAGAAGATCGCACTAATCAAGGAAGCTCGACGATTTTTTACAAAAGTTTTAGTATTACTAGTACGATTTTCCATATACATATCTCCTTTAAACTTGTCTCTGCAATTTTTAATAATGATTGTATAATTTTTATAGGCAATTATCATGCCATAGTTTAGTAAACATTAATGTTGGTAATTAACTATATTTGTCGTTTTTCAAACAAAACATTAATCAAAATTATAGTGATTCACTCCCTCGAAAAAATAACAACCTATGTGGTTCTAAATCGATGCAAACTGCACCAAAATAATACATATAAATACCATTATAAATTGTAAAATTTTTTAATAAAAATGATTAAAAAGAACAATTATTGTAAAGAAGCTTGAGGTTAAACATGGATTTAAGTAAAAAAATTAGTTTTAAATCAAAAATGCATCATTAGATATAGGAAATAGAAAAAATTAAAAAGGTATATGATTCCCTCTTAGCTATGTTTTAACTAAGAGGGATAGAATTGATATTAAAGCTTATTCACATCAAAAATAACAATATATAAAAAGTAACTAAATTAATACTTTAAATAAAATCAATGAAGTAATGATATAACTACCTGTAATTGCCACACCATAAGGTAATGTAATTCCACCCTCTACTTTTTTTAGCCATTTATAGATAATGGCAAAGATTGCCAAAGGTAATCCCAAAAATGTGGTCACAGCCAAAAAAAACATTACGTTACCAGCAGGAATAGTTATCAAAAGTACAGTAATTAATTTTATATCTCCAGCACCTACCAATCGGCAATAAAACATCAATAAACCACAGACTAAAAATATACCGGACGCACTATAATTTAATGCACCTAGACCAAAGGCATAATTCAAAATCGCCAAAGCAAATATAACTATGACAATATAATTTGAAATTATCCGGTATTTTATATCTGTGTAACAAGAAATTAACAAACACAACCAAATCGTTAAAATAATTGCATCGTTAATCAACTCTTGATTAATCATTATTTTGCTTGCCCTAGAATGTAATCGTTACCGTATACAGCATGCATAGCATCCATCAAAAAATCTAATCTAGACGCATTCCAATCTCGAGTGCGAGCACTAGAAAGATCAAATTTATGGTAACTACCCACACCAACACCATAAACTTCTCCTCTTTCATTCCAATAGAATAGATTCTGTCTACCACCATCAATTTTAGTCAATGTTCCATTAAGTTTTCTTTGCACTACTCTACCTGTTCTCCTTTGACCGTAAAGTATTCCTTTTAAATGACTACTGCCTCTTATACCCCATGTTAATATACTTTTATGTCTTGTAATAGCAACACAACCACGAAATCGGCAATAGAGTGAATGAGTAACCGCTTTTTCGTCTGGAGCATTCTTTCCAATGATAGCTATAGGAGTATCAGTTATACTATGTGGATCCTTTCGATCATCGTCATCATCTTTTAAATCTTCTTCATCTTCTTCACTATCAATTCTACTTTCATCACCATCCACCATCTCTATCTCATCATCTTCATCTATTTCATTTGGATCGAAATTACCATCAGCTAAATATCTAGTTCTTCCCATACCATAAACTTCACCTTCAAAGGTTAAATAAGTCAAATAATCCCTACCACCTGTAATTTCCTTTATTTGCTGACCAGAAGTAATGCCTGAATCAGATTGTACTAGAGTATTATTAATTCTTATTGGTCTAATAGCATAATTACAAGTTTTTTTATTTTCCGGGCAAAATGTATTACTTACAGTTTCTCCCCAAGCATAAATAGTTCCAGCTCGATTGATAGCATAAGCACTTCGATAACCAACACCCATGGTTCTTACTCGGCTGCCATTAAAAAAACTTGACGGAATCTGTCTGAGTCTTTGTCTTGATTCTCGCTTGTCAAGTCCTGTTTCACCACGATTACCTCTTCCCCAAACCCAAATCTCACCATTAGCAGTTAAAGCATAAGATGTATATTCATTACAATAGACATCAATAACTCTTCTGCCAGACAACACTCTAACAGGTGTGGTTACATATTTGACATCAGTTCCTATTCCGCCACTCGCTTGACTATGTCTATTACGCCCCCAACCCCATACGTCACCATTTTCATCAAGTGCAATAATATGATATCTTCCTGCTGCAACTTGAGTAATCGTAAGTCCTTCATCAACGAACTTTTGTACTCTCGCTGGCACACTCCTACTGTTAACGTTTGTAACACCATTACCTTGCAAGCCTTGACCTCTATAACCCCAGACCCAGACATCACCATTTTCAATAGTAACCCCTGTATTTCTCAGATTTATGCGAGTAAGTGGTTTAACTCCTGTTTGGGTTGATAATATTATAGCATCAGTTTCTGAATCAGCTATAGCCGACAGGCTATAGCAAGCCAAAAATAGTACTATGATTTTTATTAATTTCATTTCATTATTACTCCTATTCTAACCCTATTGATATTCAGCCTGAATTTTTTTTGATGAATTTTCCTGTTTCAATCTCAATAACTTTATTTATAACCTCAGTCAATGACTTCCTATCCTTTGCCTCCATTAAGAACATAGGGTTACCATTCATGCATTTAGTAAACCACTTACCATACTCAGCCTCATATTGAGCATTAGTTGTTAAATTACTAGCATTAGGATTTAATTTTATATAGTAAATAATTGCACTTTTAGCTAATTTTGTAGTATAACCTCTGTCAAAGTTCTGCTTGCTTCTTAAGCCCCCTGTAATTGCCTGACAAACACCCTTATCTAAAAAATTATCTCTAAGAACGTCAGCCCCCTGATCATCTTTACCATCACTAATAATAATCATAACTTTATTGTTGCCTTTACCTTGAGCCATTACAGGCACTGTCCTTAATAGCGCAGTCATCGTGTCCGTACCTCCGCCAGGCATCCAATTTGTCTTTTTTATACTTGTTAAAATATTATTATTATGATCAGTATCATCGCTAAAAGGAATTAAATGTGGTGTGGATTGGAAATTGGTAACATATTTTGCTTCCCCAATTTCCTTGTATATATCATCAGTTACATTTTTCACACCAACCATTTTTTTATTCATTAGATTATTGCTATACAGCGGTGATTGACACATGCCCATAAAAGGTGAAAATTCTGCAAGTACCGGTGAAATAGGACGCTCAAAAGTAATAATATTTTGTTTCATACCACTAAATAAAGTATTAATAGTATTATCCACATCTACAGTCCTAGTATTGGCAAATGAATAATGCACATCGCTATAATCCCCTGAGAACATATAATCAAATAGTTGAACCACTGCAGCAAATTGACTCTCTATAAGAACTCTATTTTTTTCTGGATGATCATTTCTATTTGTACCACAAGCATACTCATGTAATCCATTTTCAGCTCGATCTTGATAATTGGTTCTCTGAGTACATAAACCAGCATTAACTAATGCGTTATTACTACCATACTCTAACCCTAATGCTGGTCCAATTATTTGTGCATAATAATGATAATAAGAACTATCCATATAGTAAGTAATTAATCTTCTATGTTTAGGAAAATAGTTACTTCTGGACAAATAATCGCTAATAACGTGATCTTCTTTTAGTTTACTCCATTTTGTAAATCCAATATTCTTGTTTGCCCAAAAATTATAATTAAGATTATTATAAGGTTGGTTCATTCTGTACATAACAGAACAATTATAATTTTGCCCCCCTGCTGCATTCTTAGTTTGGTTTTCTACTGGCACACCAATATCATAAGGCACTAATGCAAATTGATAATCTGAATAATCCTTATATTTTTCAATAATGTCTACTATTGCCTCTTTCATATAGTCAAGACGCCTTTGAGCATTATTATCTGGAGAATAAGCATTACAGTTTACATCACTATATTGGCATGTAGATGAAGCAGAAAAATCGCTGATAAAAGCAAAATCAAATGAATCATTAATTAGATATTTTCTAGTATTACCATAGCTTTCTGTTTTATTACCTACAACAACAGGCTGAGGTTTCTTATCGTCATTTTTAATCTTAGTAAATTCATTAAATGGTTGGTTGTAGGCGATATAATATTCATGTCTATCTCCGTCATAATCTACATTAATTTCGGAACCAGGTTTTAATAAATTTGTATCTGTATTAGAGTCATTACCTATTTCTTTTGAAACGAAATAATTAATATAATTCAATGCAAGTTTTCGATTTTGCTTTTTTGCTTCATCATCGACATTTCTATTATCTATAGCTATGACTGCTAATGATGCTTCATTTGTGGCCTCAGAAATTATAGCCCGATTGCGCATAGTGTAAGCTTGATTAATTGAAAATGCCATACATGTAAATATAGCGGGAAGCATAATTGCCATTGATATTGCCACGGCTCCCGAGGTACACTTTAAAAAAGAATCTTTATGATTTTTTTTATTTAATTGGCTATTATTGTTCATATTATCCTCTCAAAAGCGCATTTAATAATAAGTAGGGCAAACACTTGAATCATTACAACGTGACAATACAACAACGTTATTACATAGATTCGGTACAATGCCACCGGAGCCTTGTCTATTAGAATTTACCCATTTTAAATAAAGACTTTCTTCATTAACAATGCACATAGAAACTCGATATAATGGAATCCAACGTCCACTTAACATAATTGATGAATCCACCAATTTTGGGACATATGGCGCAAGTTGTTGGTAATTACTTGAAGGGTTATCCATGGCTGGTAAAGAATTAAAATAGCTTCTAATTGAGCTATTACCGCATGTTCCCTTAGAACAAGATAGTAAATTTTTTCCAAAAGTCACTAGTTTAGCTTTTGTCAAATCTCCTTGATTCTTAGGATCTTGTAAAATAAATAGAGCCTCTATCTGTAAAGCAATTTCACGATTATTCAATAGTGAACTTGCTAATCTGCCCATTTCATTGACTTGTTGTGAATCAAATAACTCACTAGAAACATAACACGCATTCCTACTTGAACATAAACCTGCCCTATTAACATCATTAATATTTTTTATTTTATCTTTATATAAAGTTGATCTTTCACGAAAAACAGATGCTACAGTATAATTTGCACGTTCTAATTTATTTTGTAACATAATAGATGTGTATACATCATAAATAATGAATACTATGATTGAAAACAATAAGAAACAAATTGCAAACTCGATTGATAATGCTCCATTTTTATTATGGAAAAAGCTTTTAGAATATTTCATTATTACTCATTTCCTTTGTATTCCATTTCACTTTTAATAAACTCACGGTAAACAACTGTTTTTCTAGTCAAAGCTGTGTCAAGAAAACTAAAAAACTTGGAAAATACTACTGAATATTGATATCTCAAATCAAATAACAATATGTGAGTTTCATCAGTAAGAGTTGTTTGACAGGTGTCACGAATAATATTATTCACCTCTTTACAATACATTACAGTGATATTAATTTGGTTAGAATTAGCAATATAAGGCCATAATGGAACTTCAGATTGAACTAGACCTTCTATTTTCTCAGCATAATCGTCTTGTTCAGTGATAGCGGCTTGTCTTGTTATTTCTGTAGTCATTAAATCTAAAGCCGAGCCAATAATCATAACTCGGCTAAATTCAAATGCTATCAAAAAAAGAATAAGTAAAAACGGAAAAATAACGGCAAATTGTATTGAAACAACTCCATTCTTTTGACTAAAAAACAATCCCCAATATTTCAACATGATTTTTTCTCTATTCTGCCTTAAAAATTATTTTTCTTTTTCCTTAATAACGAAAAAAAAGCTTTCTGCTGTTTATCATCCATTACTTTATTACCAATAATAGCAGCCGCTATTTCTCTTATTTCAGCACTGTCATTAGCTTTCTTAAATTTATTAATACTTGGTATAAATTTACGAGTGAAATCAATTTTCCGTTCTAAAAAATCTTCAATATCAGAATCACGTAAAGCACTTTTTTTATCATAAGGAATATCATCATTTAGACAAATTAAAAAACGCTTATTGAGTAAATCAAAATTTGTAGCACTTGCACGCGTGATTTCTGTTAACATCTTCTTAGCAACTTTAATAGAGTAAGGATCTCTATTTATCACAATGAAAATAATATTAGAAAATGTAATAATTTCTTCAAAATGCTTAAACGATGAAGCTAACCCCATATTTTGATCAATAATCGTAATATTGAACTCTCCAGAATTGAGGTCTTTATAGTTCCATGCTTTTTCATTAGTTTCCACTTTAACCTGTAAAGAATGCCCAACATCGATTATCGAGCCATCGTCAGGTATTGGCATTTCAAACAAAAAATCCGCATTCGAACTTGTTGTTGCACCTTGTATATAAAGAAGCGGGTAATTAGTTAACTCACTAATTTTCCTAAGAGTATGAACAACCAATGATGAAGTTCCAATTCCTCCTTTACAACCTAAGAAGCTAATTACACTCCCCACTCTCTGACTTGAACCAGGAGGTGTCATGCTTCTCTTATGCAAAATATCAGGAATTTTTTCTAATTGGCTATTTTCCAATAAGAAATGTATTCCTTTTTTTGATAAAAATTCGGAGAACTGAATTGAATCGTAACTACCAACAAGTACTGTTGTTGCTTGAATAGGAATACAACGATTAATATTTTCAGATATTTGTTCAGCATCATCAGCATTTTGGATATCTACAATAATTGCATCAAACTTATTCCAACTCGGTGTTTCTGTCAATTCAGATAATGTTAATGAAATAATTTCCATACCCAATATGTTATATAGAAATAATACAGAACGAACCTTTTCAATCAATTCAGTTCTTTTACTTACAATTGCTACCTTATAGCCAGATATCCGTCCAACAACATATTCTTGTGAAGGAGAATTTGCTGATGCATCTGTATCTTGTTTATTGCCAAATAATTGCATAAGAATCCCAATAACCTTTTATTCAATAAAGCCCATGTCATTAATAAATTTTTCACTTTCGTTAGAAGCTGGCACCGTTTTATTTCTTTCTTTATTAAGATTATTTTTAATATTAAAGAAACTATTGATTACATCAGTCCGCTCTATAGTTGGTAATTCAATACTGTCAAAACTACTTTTTGGTGTTACTAAATTTACTGTTGCAAAAACAACCATCTCAGATTTAGAACGACTCGTTGTTGAACTTCGTGCTAATGCACCTAAAATTGGAATATCACTAATAAAAGGAAGACGAGATAATTGTTCTTGATCATTTTCATTAATTAATCCTGCAATAACAAAACTATCACCATCAGATAAATCAATCGTCGATCTTGTTTTTCGAGATGTCAATGTAGGAATATTATAGTCATTAAAAGCATAAGAACCAGAAATTGAACTTACTTCATTTTCCATGAACAACCTTATACGTTTATCATTATTTACTTTTGTACTAATATTCAACCTAATACCGTATTCTTTATAAGTAATATTGGCATCACCATCTTTATTTTTAGTTACAATAGGAATCTCACCGCCAACTAAAAATGATGCACTTTCACCAGAGAGTACAGATAAATTAGGTTGTGCTAATACTTTAGCCAAACGATCATTTTTTACTGCACGAATCATAGTAGCAATATTATGTATATTCAGGCCTTTTCTTATACCTAATAGTGAAAACTCACCAATCGAGTTGGTAACTGACTCACCACTTATCATGCTGTCGAGAGTCAAACTTTGCCATTCAATACCTAGTGAATCGGTAAAATCCTTGCTAACTTCAACAAAAGTCAATTGTACGTTAACCTGATACTCTTCTATAACTCTGATATTATCAATTATATTACTGTAAGTATAATAATCTTGAAATGTAAGAAGCTGATTACCAGAACCCCCACCTCCATTATCGAATTCCTGCCTCACTCGCTCTGCATTTTGCCCGATTGAAGACCCTATAAGAGCCAAAATTTGGCCTTTTGTTGTAGTATCAGGTGCAGTACCACTTAATACATATACAAATTTATTTGCGTCACCACTATCATAACGATCGATTGTTATACTACTATTTGGGAAATTTTGCGCTAGCCTATTTGTAATTTGATATAAAAGTGGATCGACATTAATAGTATCATTAATAACAATATTATTTTCACTATCATAAACAATTAAACTTGCTCTTCCGTTTGATCTTCCATATATAATCAGTGATTTACCATCAATAACTTCATAGTTTGCTATACTATCTTGGCTAATAAATACGGTACCGACATTTTCAGGTAACACAAGTGTTTTACTTTGTCCGATCTGTAAATTATGAATATTAGCAAAAGCCAACGAAGAGAAGCCAATCGATAATAAGCAGATTATAGGTTTGATCATATTAGTAATTGATTTAGTTCTTATTAGCATTCTTAGTTACCTTTTAACAGATTAATTCGTGTCCCTGAAAAAATATCTTTTTCAGATAGAGGCCAATTTTTTTCTTTATCACTTAAAAGACGTAATCCATCTTCAACATTTTTCTTGAAAGTACTTGGATACATAATAATTGTAGAGTTCGTCATTAATGTTCTTAATAATTTAATTTCCTGATTCGAAAGTTCTAATTGAACTTGGGCAATATTGTTTCTGTTATAATTATTGTCCATCTCTTCTTCTACTTCAAAAAATAAAATTTTCTTTCCGACAATAATTGGTTTTATACGATTTTTAACAAAATCACGACTAGGTGAAACTAATTTATCTTCTCTAATATTCGCTGTTTTTTCTGTTTCATCACCATAAAAAACATAAAGATCAACAAGATCGCCTCCTTTAAGATTTTTTATTAAATAAGAATCGATTGGATCTATTGTAAATGGAAACATATAATTGCCATCTTTTAATGCTAACAACAGATAATCTTCTGAATTCGGGGATGCAATAAGACCTTCTTCAATTATAGTATCTTTTGCAATATGATTTCTCACAACATGAGCATCAATCCCTGTTGCATCAGTTATAAATTTAGGTCTTTCTTTATTGATAGCAACTTCAATTGATTTAAAATAGTAATCATCTTTTGTCAAGATCGTTTTTTTATCAATATCATGTTTTGCTACTGCAACATTAATAACCTCAGTTTTAGGCTCTTCCTGTTTAGGAGGAGGTTCAATGGCGACTGCTGTATCCGGCGGTGCAACAGTTGGAGGAGCCGACTTAGTAAAAAGTAAGGCTAATCCCACAACCATCATAGCTAAATATAAAACAATTAATTTTTTATCTTTCATGCAAACTCCACTCCGTACTATATTATTTTTTTACTTTTTCCGTTGCACTTATTTCTTTTCTAATGAAAAATCAAAAGCATAACAGTGATTTTTCCCTTTAGAATTAGATCCAACATAAAAATCTTTCACTATTGATTTTTGTTTAGTTTTTATTTGAAGAATTAATGTTTTTTCAGCGGTTAAGGTTCCTGTAATAGTAGTAAAATCACGATCACTACTAGAAATACGTTTGATAATATTATTAATTCCTTCAGCAGGTAGTGTCACATCATAGAATGATAATTTAAATTCTGTTGGAGAAATTTGTTCAACTGAGTAATCTTTCTTACTCAATTTATTTTCTGTTTCAAAAGTAATCCGGCTAAACTTTCCATGCTCCCCTGCGCGAACCGCTAATATAGTTGACTTAGTAGATATTTTTTGATCGGTTTGTTTATTTTGTTTCAGAGTAACAGGTGTAACATCTGATGCTGAGTCAGTCGTAGTCGATGAATCGGCTGCATCTAGTTTAGTTATATTTGATAATTTGTTAGCATCAACATTTGATTTAGCTGGAGTTACAGATTTTATTGATTTAGGTTCATTTTTATCTTTAATAGTAACTTCTGTTTTCGTATTGGAAGCTAACTGTTCTGCAGCTTTCTCGATTGTATATTGTTTTTGGTTATCGCTTTGTGAAGGTTTAACTTCATTAAAGTTAATAGCATCTATTGGCTCGATTTGTCTTAATTCTTGAATTAAAATATCTGGTTCGTTAGATAGTTTATGCGCAATGCAAAACGACCTAGCCAATTGCATTCTATCCAATTTTACTAATGTAAAAAGTAAATTATGAAGAATGGTTTGATCTCGATATCCTTTAGTATATAAAATATTGAGCTGTTTATAAGCTTCACTATATTCTTTATTTAAGATCGATAGCATGGCTAAATTATTGGTAACTTTATTTTCATCATAAAAGTTTTCTCTAGCTTCATGAAATGCGAATCGTGCAGCATCATATTGTCTTTTTTTCAGCAATACAATACCTTTTACATTATGTGCTTCTCCATTTTTACTATCAATTTCAATTGCTCTATTTAAATACTCCAATGCTGTATCATTGTGACCTAATCTAGATTCAACATGGCCGTACAAAATAAGAATACCATCATTTTTGGTATTTTTTATAATCGGTTCTAAAACTCTTTTTACCGCATTAAAATCATTCGAAAGATAATAAGCTCTAGCAAGTTTATGTCTTGTATCTTCTGTATCCTCACGTTTTAAGCGCTGTCTATACAATTCAATTAAACCACCATAATTCTTCGTTGTTTCGTTAATATAAATTTTCTGTTGTTCGTCCATATCATATTTTAATGTGCTATTTTGACATCCAACAGCAAAAAATAACATTGAGCATACAACCATAAATTTTGGTTCGAATAACCTACTTGATTTACAGCATCTTGAAAAATAATTCATTATCTTTATATCCTATTAAACGTTGACACAATACTCATAAAAACAGGTCCTGCAATAATCACAAGAACTGGCGCTAGAAAAAATACCATCGTTGGTATAGTTAACTTAGCGGCAAGTGCAGCGATCTGTTCTTCTATAGTTAATCTCTGCATCTCTCGCATCTCAGCTGATAAATCTAGCAAAGTATCATAAATTGAATTACCATAACTGATACTTCTTCTTAATGTTACACAAAACATTCTCATTTCTTTACTAGGCACTTCACGCTGAATTAGATCAATTGAAAGCTCAATACCATTAACGTCCATCATTAAACAAGCTCTTTCTAAAATAGCTGCAATATCTCTATTGATCGGTTTAACTCTTGTACTTAAATATCTAAAGCAACTTTCTACTGTCATACCAGATCTAACCATAATCGCCATCATATCAATAACTAACGGTAAATCCCGTGAAACTTTTTTGATCTTTCTATTTGTCTGTCTTTTAACAAGAAGATCCGGAACAATGATGACGAAAACGACAATGAATAACAAAACAATCAATAATACATTTGAATCAATTTCAATAAATTGAACAATTTGATTCATCAAATAAAAAATAGAAAATACAATAATAATAGCATATATTTTCCAGCTATTTTTATCCTGAAAACTTCTTAAAAAACTTATTGTTACACTATTTTTTGCAACGATTTTCTCAAAAGCAACATTTTTTTCATTTACATGTTTTTTAGGAATATTTCTTTCTTGGCTTTCATTATTTAATATTAAACCAATTTTTTCTTTATTTCGAAACAGTGAATAGGTAATAAACAACTCTCTACAGCCAATAGCGATGAGAAGAATTGATATTGATATATTTAATAAGATATTCATAATTATATAATTTTATTAATCCAACTTTTGATAATTAGAAAACCGATAACAACACTGCCTATAACATAGTAAATAATATAATGACCTCCATCAGTGCTGGTCAAAATACGATAATTGTCTTCTGAGACGAGCCTGAGTATTCCGATAAAGCCAAAAGGCATAGCTCCTAATATCCACATGGTCATTCTTAATTCAGCCGTTTTACCATCTCTAGTTTTGGCCATAATTCGATTATCTGTTAACATTTTACTTAATCGACTAAAAATTTCTTTTAATTCCCCCCCACTATCAAGATTAACCATTACAGTCAGAATAAAAAAGTAATATTCTGGAAATGGGAGTTGCTGATAAGAATTAATCAAAACATTTTCAACGCTATCCCCTACTTCCAATCTGTCACTAACCTCTTGCAATGTTTTGCCAACAATTCCTTCGATAGAAGCCCCACAATTTTTAAAGGTTGTAGTTATTGCATAACCAGAAGCAACAAGACCAGTAATAATAGTTAATGCCTCTGGAAAATTTGCATAAAAATCTGCTTTAAGTTTTCTTTTTCTAAAAATACAAATGACAGCTATAGTAAAAATAAGACTTAAAGGGATTACAATATAATTGTCGTAACCGACATATTTCTTATTTAAAAAAATACCTGCAACAGTTCCCGCTAAAATATAACCAATAGTTTTAGACTTAGATTCTCCCGTCATTAGTAGGCGAAAGTTAAATTTCAACCAAGCATTAATACCAAACAATACCTGATCTGAAAAAGATTTTTCTCGATCTGCAAGTTGACTTTCGAGCAAACTCAATATCGATACACTTTTAGGCTCAACATTATTGAAAACCTGCAAACGCCCCCTACGACGACGTAATGCAAGAAGATTAATAAGAGCTGCAAAAATAAGTGCTATCGAAAGTACAATAATCATGATTCAATCCCCATTGCACTTAACATCAGTTTTTCTAAAATATCTGACATTTCATAATATTGAGCGCTTTCATAAAGTGCTGAACGTTTAACTAAACCATTACAGACAAATTCACCTTGAATTTTCCCATTAGGATCTCTTTCGTCATTAACACGAAATTCAAATACATCTTGGGTAACAATATTACCTGATTCTAATCCAATAATTTCCGTGATACTCATTACTTTTCGTTGACCATCCGGAAGACGTGAGACTTGAATAATAAAATTCACAGATGAACTGATATAGCGTTTAATCGCAGCAATAGGTAACTCGGACTGAGCCATAATAATCATACTTTCCAAGCGAGCCAATGCATCTTTTGCAGTATTAGCATGAAGTGTCGACATTGAACCACTGTGACCTGTGTTCATAGCTTGTAACATCTCAAACGCTTCTTCACCACGGCATTCACCCAAAATAATTCGATCCGGTCTCATACGCAAAGCATTTACTAAAAGATCTCGCATGGTTACTTTGCCACGCCCATCTTCACCACCACTTTTAGTTTCCATTCTAACTACATGTTCTTGTTGAAGTCTTAATTCTGCAGCATCTTCAAGTGTAATGGTTCGTTCATGTTCACCAATAAATCCAGACAGAGCATTAAGCATAGTTGTTTTACCTGAGCCTGTTCCGCCCGATATAATAATATTCATCCGACAACGAGCTGCAATCACTAAAAAATTTGCCATATGTTCGTTCAATGAACCGAATCTAATTAAGTCATGAAATGTTCGGTGACCATTACCGAATTTACGAATTGACATTGATGTACCATCAATGGCTATTGGGGGAATAACAACATTGAGACGACTTCCATCAGGCATTCTCGAGTCGACCAACGGGTGGGATTCATCGATATTTTTTCCTACTTTATTTACTAACCGTCTTGCAATATCAAGTAGCTGGCGTTCACTAATAAAAAATTTATCAGTTTTACTAAGAATTCCCCCTCGCTCAATATAAATGCTATTAGGACCGTTTACTAAAATATCATTGACAGTTTCATCTTTCATTAAGGAATCAATTGGACCATAACCTACAATTTCATCACAAATCATACCAGCTAATACATTCGATTCATCAGCTGTAATGTAAGCACTGCCTGAATTAATGATATCACGGATTATAGTCTGTATTTCACGTAAAACTCGGTTAGGTTCTTTTTTAAATTGATCTATTAAATCAAGATCTAGGACTTGGAATACTAAATCACGAACCTTTCCCCATTCATTAGAAAACTTAAATTGTTCATTAGCCATAGCGTTTTTGTTTGAGCCCCTAATTAACAAAAGCTACTAGCAAAAATATTACACTGGTAACTTCTATCTTATAAATTGAAACGAGAATAAACTACTTTAAACAATCACTCCCTTATCCTCTCATTGAAAAGAATAAGTTGATATTAAAATAACGGTTAACCGCTAATACTCTAATCATTGATTCCTGTGTAACTTGGATTTCAATGAATCTAATATCTCATTTAACATATCATGTAGAGAACTACTGCCTTTATGATAGTTAAAATTACCGCTGAAACATCAGCTAAAACGATTGTATATTCGTTAGCAGTTACATTGCATACATTTTTGATAAATTAACTTGCAAAAGTTCCTTTTCGTACAAAAGTTTTGCTAATTACGAAAACAAAATAATAATTCTCTCAACTAATATTTACGTTATCTTTATAATTAATTTACTTTATTATCAAAAACTTTTTGCATTATATGCGAATTAATATAAATTTGCTAGTACTAAATGTAAATTTCCTTTAATTTTTTTTTGTATTAATTAACTTAAAAAACATATAGTTAACATAATATCGAAAAAAATTTTAAAAATAGCAAATAAGTGAATAAATGAATATAAGCAATTTTATTGAAAATTTGTTAATTACCATCTGATGGTTAAAATAATAATGTTTATTA
Organism: Gilliamella sp. B14384G12; assembly: GCF_016101825.1. Classification (NCBI taxonomy): domain Bacteria; kingdom Pseudomonadati; phylum Pseudomonadota; class Gammaproteobacteria; order Orbales; family Orbaceae; genus Gilliamella; species Gilliamella sp. B14384G12. The sequence goes on from NZ_JACFPU010000004.1 coordinate 218,108, forward strand.
TTTCTAATAAAAGGTTAAATGAACATCTAATAACCAATCATCTTATTGATTTATTAACAATATTAAATACATTATTAAAGCTTTAAGTAATATAGATATATTATTAATTAATGTAAGTAAAAAGAATGGATATTGATGTGAGTAATAAAATATCTAATAATCTAATTTTAAAAAGCTAAGACGCAGACGTAATATCTAAACAAACTAACCATTGAATTAAAACTTATGAAACTTGCTGTTATTTATAATTACTAAATGATTTATAACTAGTATTTCATCATTTGACGTGATACCCCCCCCAAAACAATAAACCACTTCTTTATAAAGGAGTGGTTTATATCACCATAACAATCAAATCTTATGATTGAATAACGGTATTTAATTTAGATTGTAAAGTACTAAATACATCATTTAGCATATCGTGAACAGGACCACTAGTACCGTTAAAGATAACCAAAATCACTGCCGAAACACCTGCTGCAACGATTGCATATTCAATCGCAGTTACACCGCGTTCATTTTTGATAAATTTGTTTGCAAAGTTTTTAAATTGTGCGCGAACTGCTGATAAGTACATCATAATGATTCTTTCCTTAGTTATTAACATTTATTTTAATATTATTTTACTTTCTTTTTAGAAAGTTTTCACATTATATGAAGATTAATAAAAATTTGCCAGCATTAAATACAATTTAATTTTAATTTTTTATATCAAATCAGTAAAAAACATTCTTACAGTTCTAAAAGAAAGAGAAAATTTTATAATAAAAGGCTAACAGATAACGATACATAGCTTTTTAAAAAGCTATTTTAATCATTATCTAACTCATTAAATTTTTTTAAATTATATGAGAGGAAAAAGAGGTAACATTGATATGAGTAATAAAATAATTTAATCTTAAAAGGCTAAGACTCAGACGCGATATCTAAAAGAATCAGGCTTTGGACAAAAACTTATGATGCTTGCTGTTATTTGTATTTACGGCATGATTTATAATTAGTTATTTCATAATTTGACATGATAACAAACACCTAAAAATAATAAACCACGCCTTTATAAAGGGGTGGTTTATTTCACTATAGCAATCAAGTTTTGTTAAAAGATAATACTAATTAATTTAAATCTTAAAGTATTAAAAACGTTATTGAACATACGATAAACAGTACCACCAGAACCGTTAAAGATAACCAAAATCACTGCTGAAACACCTGCTGCAACGATTGCATATTCAATTGCTGTTACACCACGTTCATTTTTAATAAATTTATTTGCAAAATTTCTAAATTGCGCACGAACTGCTGATAAATACATCATAATAACCTTCTCCTTTAAACATTTACATTATTTTAAAAATTATTTTCGCTTCCTTATCAGAAGGTTTTCATATTATATGTAATTGAATGTAAATTAACCAGCATTAAATGTAATTTTATTTTAATTTTTTATATTAATTTAATGAATGTTTAATTATTACGAGAAAAAAAGGATTGTTTACAATAAATAAGTTAATAGATATTTTTCTGTACACTAGAAAAATAGAATTCACTAAAACACCATTAAATCTTTTAAATTGCATAAGAGGTAAAAGAGATGACGCGGATACAGATGCAATACTTAAACAAACTAGGTTTTGGACTAAAACTTATTGTATATGCTGTTATTTGTATTTACGGCATGATTTGCAACGGGTTATCTTATAATTTGACATGATAACAAACCACCAAAAACAATAAACCACCCCTTTTAAAGGAGTGGTTTACATCACCAATAACAATCAAATATTATGATTGAATAACGGTATTTAATTTAGATTGTAAAGTAGAAAATACATCAGTTAGCATATCGTGAACAGGACCACTGGTACCGTTAAAGATAACCAAAATCACTGCTGAAACACCTGCTGCAACGATTGCATATTCAATTGCAGTTACACCGCGTTCATTTTTGATAAATTTGTTTGCAAAGTTTTTAAATTGTGAGTGAACTGCTGATAAATACATCATAATAACTCTCTCTTTTAATGTTTACATTATATTTAATTTGTTTTCGCTTTCTTATCAGAAAGTTTTCACATTATATGCGGTTTAATATCAATTTGCCAGCATTAAATACAATTTTATTTTAATTTTTTTATATCAAATCAATAAAAAATACCATTACGACTCCAAAAGAAAGAGATAATTTTATAATCATACGTTAACAGTTAACCATTTATAGTTTTTTAATAAAGATATTTTATATTATTATTTAATTAGTTATATTAAAACAATTTACTCATTAATATATTTTTACTAAAACACCATTAAATTTTTCAAATTAGATAAAAGGTAAAAGAGGTAATGCTGATATGAGTAATAAAATAATCTGATCTTAAAAGGCTAAGAAGCGGGCGCAATATATAAACAAACTAGGCTATGGACTAAAAATTATTTTATATCATGCTATTATTTGAATCTACGGCATGATTTGCAACGGATTATCTTATAATTTGACATGATAACAAACCACCAAAAACAATAAACCACCCCTTTTAAAGGGGTAGTTTATATCACCAATAACAATCAAATATTATGATTGAATAATGCCATTTAATTTAGTTTGTAAAGTAGAAAATACATCAGTTAGCATATCGTGAACAGGACCACTGGTACCGTTAAAGATAACCAAAATCACTGCTGAAACACCTGCTGCAACGATTGCATATTCAATCGCAGTTACACCGCGTTCATTTTTGATAAATTTGTTTGCAAAGTTTTTAAATTGTGCGCGAACTGCTGATAAATACATCATAATAACTCTCTCTTTTAATGTTTACATTATATTTAATTTGTTTTCGCTTTCTTATCAGAAAGTTTTCACATTATATGCGGTTTAATATCAATTTACCAGCATTAAATACAATTTTATTTTAATTTTTTTATATCAAATCAATAAAAAATACCATTACGACTCCAAAAGAAAGAGATAATTTTATAATCATACGTTAACAGTTAACCATTTATAGATTTTTTATAAAGATATTTTAAATTGGATAAGAGGTAATGCTGATATGAGTAATAAAATAATCTGATATTAAAAGACTAAGACGCAGATGCAATACTTAAACAAACTAGGTTTTGGACTAAAACTTATTGTATATGCTGTTATTTGTATTTACGGCATGATTTGCAACGGGTTATCTTATAATTTGACATGATAACAAACCACCAAAAACAATAAACCACC
>NZ_JACFPU010000045.1:0-489 GCF_016101825.1 Gilliamella sp. B14384G12
TGTCTTAAGGAATACTGATATTTAAGAGCTAAAACAACTAACGTTTTTTCTTTGTTTGTTGTCGTTTTGCTTGTTTCAGCTCTTCCAACTTTTTTAGAACAGCATTTTCTGCTCGTAAATAAGCGATTTCCTCTTTTAATGCTTCAATTGTTTTTTCATCATCACTGTGAGTGGGTTCAATACGGGGTTTCTTCATACATGGTCTTCCTCTGGAATGATATTCAAGCCCTCGGAAACCTTTTTTATGATATCTATCAAGCCAAACAAATAGAAGCCCGGGGGAACTTAAATTAAGCATAGCACTAGTGTGCCCGAGAGACCAATCATTTGTCCACATTAATTTTAGTGCTTGTAATCTTGCTTCGGCATGACGTAAATGAGGTGTTGGTTGAAAGGAGTTATCACCATGAATCGCAACCACTTGCGACCAATACCGAATCTGACTAGAAGATATCGCATATTTTTTTGAAAGAATTTCCGATGATTCTC
>NZ_JACFPU010000046.1:0-485 GCF_016101825.1 Gilliamella sp. B14384G12
TCGTGTCCGGGAAGAGACTTTAAGAAAGTTTATACCATTAAAGTTGAAGAATAGTATCAGAATTGGTTTAGATTTTATGAAAAAAATACGATATTATTTAATGTTAATCATTGGACTTTTTCTGATTACTGCTCTTACCGGTTGTTTTTGTATGGAAAAAATGGAAGTTCTACCTAAATCGTTACCCAATGCCACATTGGGTAATCCCTATTATGCTAAAATTGAAGTTTTTGGTGGCCACGCTAATCGCCATGACTTTTACTATGATATCCAACCAGAAAAATCCGGACTTGAATTATCTCCTACTGATTTTGGAACAGAATATGTTTCCTATAATGATCTTGAAGTAAAGGGAACACCTAAAGTTACAGGGACAATCACAATAAAACTTTATGGAGGCACTTACGGTACAATGTCGTGTCCGGGAAGAGACTTTAAGAAAGTTTATACCATTAAAGTTGAAGAATAGTATCAGAATTGGTTTA
>NZ_JACFPU010000047.1:0-443 GCF_016101825.1 Gilliamella sp. B14384G12
ACGTTTTGAATAATGATAATTTATGACACTATTTAATAATAATAAAGTCGCTAAATCTGTCAAAAAGTTTCAGGTTAACCATACGGTTGAGTATAAAAAAGAGAATCGATTTATTGATTCGAAACGTTAGTTAACACACTTAAGATTTGATGGCTAATGCATTAAATGTTTATAAGCAACAAAATCTGAAACTTTTTGAATAATGATAATTTATGACACGATTTAATAATAATTAAGTCGCTAAATTTGTCAAAAAGTTTCAGGTTAACTATACGGTTAAGTATAAAAAGAGAATCGATTTATTGATTCGAAACGTTAGTTAACACACTCAAGATTTGATGGCTAATGCGTTAAATGACATAAGCAACAAAATCTGAAACGTTTTGAATAATGATAATTTATGACACTATTTAATAATAATAAAGTCGCTAAATCTGTCAAAA
>NZ_JACFPU010000048.1:0-436 GCF_016101825.1 Gilliamella sp. B14384G12
CCACCATAAACAAACACCGAAATGTAATTCGTACTCCTGCTAACAACAAACTGCGGATGGATGATAAGCGCGGACAAGAGCACATTAAGTTAGCGACCGAATACGGTAAAACCCAGCTTAACATCGGGCATTTAGTTAACCAAAACAAAGAGCAGCGAGGTGAGGGATTTGAACTGCGCACCGATGAGTGGGGTGCGATTGCTGCCAATAAAGGCTTATACCTGACCAGTCAGACCGAGCCTAAGGCACAGGGTAAACAACTGGATATGCAAGGTGCCATTACTCAGCTTGAAAATGCATTATCAATTGCTAAAGCACTGCAAAATGCAGCAACTGCCTCTGAAGCCCATGGCGCAGATACCGACAGTCAGGAGCAACTTAAAGCGACATTAACCCAATTAGCCCAAAGCGGCATTCTTGCTTATGCACAAGAGGG
>NZ_JACFPU010000049.1:0-416 GCF_016101825.1 Gilliamella sp. B14384G12
TTAAAGGAAAATAATAAAGTCGTTTACTTAACATTGGCTCGTACACATAGACTTTGCCGGTTTTACGGTTAAAACGTACCGGGTAGTCGGCTGGCCAAATAATAACTTTTGCTAATTGCATTAGACATAAAAATAATGCAAGTAAAGAAACAATAATTACACCCAAGGAAAAGGCTCCATCACTATATATATAATAAGGATTAATATCGAGAAAAAGCTGTATTCCAGCATAAAGGGCGAAAATAAACACCCCACATCCACTTAGTTTTACAATCATCTCTAAAGTACGACCAAATTGGTCATCAGTGCGTCCTATTTCGATAAAGGTATTATTACCAAAACGAAGATTGGTTAAGTCATCGTCTTTATCTACTGGTTTAAATTTTGCTAAGTCTTTAGGATAATGTTTATACCCC
>NZ_JACFPU010000050.1:0-413 GCF_016101825.1 Gilliamella sp. B14384G12
AACATTAAATTATCAGTCACCGATTGAATACAAAAGAAATCGATGACCTTATCTTTTTGGTACTAAAAAGTGTGGACATACCATACTTTTTCTGGCTACTTTCCTTACAGGTTGTTTTTGTATGCAAAAAATGGAAGTTCGACCAAAGTCGTTACCCAATGCCACATTGGGTACCCCCTATTACGCTAAAATTGAGGTTTTTGGTGGCGTTGTTATAGATGAATTCTTTGCCTATCATATCAAACCAGAGAAATCAGGACTTGAATTATCTCCTAGAGGTTTAGGAACAGAATATGTTTCCTATAATGATCTTGAAATAAAGGGGACACCTAAAGTTACAGGGACAATCACAATAAAACTTTCTGGAGGCACTTACGGTACAATGTCATGTCCGGGAAGAGACTTTAAGAAAG
>NZ_JACFPU010000051.1:0-400 GCF_016101825.1 Gilliamella sp. B14384G12
TTACCCCGAATAACAATTTGACGGCTAATGGCGTGTTCATGGCGAATGCGGGCATACCATTCTCCACTTTCAACACCATTACTCGTATTACCAGAGTTAGTGCTAATATCACTGCTATTATCGTTATTATTGCCGTTACTGCCTTGACTATCGTCGGTATCGATATCGTCACGATTGCCATCATGATTATTTGTGTCACTATCAATATCGTCATCATTATTACTGTTGTGATTATTTATATCATTGTTATTGACATTACTACCATTACCATTGCTATTTAATCCTTTATAGTGCTCATCATAACGGTAATCGGTGCCATAAGTGGTGTTATCTTTCTGTTGGCTGTTAACTTCACCGAGTAAATTCGCCTCTGCATCGCGGTAGTTATAATCTTGTACTT
>NZ_JACFPU010000052.1:0-389 GCF_016101825.1 Gilliamella sp. B14384G12
GCGATTAGTTATTCCTGAAGATACCCGTGTTAATAACATGGAGTAAAGCGTTAACATTAATTGACCTTTTTCACTGAAAAAACTCTCATCCAATTGGTTTTGGGACTGTTCAGCTTCAAGTTCTTGTAAAATGATTTTAGTTTGTTGTTGTCGTTCCTGTTCTGCTTTCAGCTGGTTTTCTTCCTGCTGTTGCAGATGTTTTTTAATTTCTTCATTATTAGTTTTATGCATTAATTGTGGTTGGAATTCAGAAATTGTCGACAGTTCATCTTCCATAATTTTAAGACGTTTATGTAAAACAAGTTCCCAAAAACTGCCTTTTTTACCGTCAATAATATGATAAAGCAGACTATTTTTGTTATTTAGTAATGAATCCCATACGGCTGTTT
>NZ_JACFPU010000053.1:0-388 GCF_016101825.1 Gilliamella sp. B14384G12
TATCAGTCAGTAACGATGAAGCCCGTTATCAGGTTGTCTTATCCTCGCAATTAGCCAAACTGGCATTAAGTCATAACTGTGCTATATTCCAAAATCAGAGCGTTATCAGTGTGGTTGAAGAGGTCTTACGTGGTCATGGTTATACCGGGATTGATTATCGTTTAGCACTTAAAGAGCAATACCCTGAACGTGAATTTATCACCCAGTGGCAAGAGAGTGACCTTGAATTTATTCAAAGACTGCTTGCTGATGTGGGGGTCTATTTCCGATTTGAAACGCATGGTGAACACAATTGCGATGTGTTGGTCATCAGTGATTATGAACAAGGTTATCAGCAGGTGGCTGATATTGTGTACAAACAACCGAGTGGCACACTGGATAACGGCGT
>NZ_JACFPU010000054.1:0-371 GCF_016101825.1 Gilliamella sp. B14384G12
AAAGCAGAAGATAAAATATATTATGATTTTGCTTTGATTAATAACGTCTCTGAACCCCCAGGCGAGATTAGTGATTTTCCTTTAATGAAGAGATATCTAGAAAAAGGTTATGAGGAAGTCGAGATGACTTCAGAAGAAAAACAAAAGAAGTTGGAAGAAATGAATGATCAATTTCGTCCGTTATATGACTATATAGATGTCAAAAAGTTTAGGGAAAATAACAGTGCTGAGCAGAATGCTAAGAACAATATTGCCAAGGAGTTAGCGAAATATAATGAATTGTTAAATCAAAAAGAAGAATTAGATTTTATACATCAAGAAAAAAACGATTATGATAAATTCCTTAAGACAATAGCTACACATTCGCAAGA
>NZ_JACFPU010000005.1:0-183064 GCF_016101825.1 Gilliamella sp. B14384G12
AACATTAAATTATCAGTCACCGATTGAATACAAAAGAAATCGATGACCTTATCTTTTTGGTACTAAAAAGTGTGGACATACCATAGTTCAGTCTTAAAGCGTATTAATCTTGAAGGTCGAGGCGTTCGCCTAACATCCTCTACTGTTTTAAATCAGCCATCACAGCTTGAACATCAAATACTGTCATAATCATAACCGCTTCTTAATCTGAGCATACTCAGCAAAGGTTAATCTGTTTTGCAAGACTTTGCTGGCAGATTTTAATACACTCTTTCTGCCAGTACGCAAGTCAATGCTAGAAGCAATTAAATCCTGCACCTGTTGACGTAAAGAACGCACTTTCTTAAAATCTACATCAGGGTACACCCCAAAAGAGATTCGTTTTTGTGTGCCTTCCCAGTAAAAGCGAAACACCCATTGTTTAGTGCCGTTAAACTTAATGTTAAGGTACAAACCTGCGCAGTCTTCTAGGTTATAGGCTTTAGCGGCAGGCTTGGCTCGTCGAATTGATAAATCGGTTAGCTGTGTCATGGTGCTATATCCTCTTGTTCGTTGTTCAAAGTTTTTTTTTCATGTCAAAAACTGTCTAGGAACAAAGAGACTGCACGGTGTAATCACCAAATACTTACTCGACCTAAAACAACGATGAAATAGGAAAAAAGGTAAAATATCCAGTTATACTGCTATCTAAGATAAATATAGCGGTGGACTTAAATATACTTACTTTAAGCGCACAATAATAATCTTTAACGAAGATAAGTTTACAGTTAACACTGCAATTTCAAGAAGTTATGAACTTTAATGGAAGTCTTTATAAGAAGATTTGGAGCGGGAAACGAGGTTCGAACTCGCGACCTCAACCTTGGCAAGGTTGCGCTCTACCAACTGAGCTATTCCCGCAAGAGAAGTGTTTTAAATGGTGCCCGGGGCGAGACTTGAACTCGCACGGCCAAAAAGGCCGAGGGATTTTAAATCCCTTGTGTCTACCGATTTCACCACCCGGGCTTAAAACTTATTACAAAATGTAATTGCGTTTTGATGCTGTGCATTTTACTCATCTAAAAAATATCGTCAACTAAAAATTAAAAATAATTGTTCGATTGCTCAATGTTTGTCATATTTTGCCAAATTATTAATCTTTTCAGGTTTTAATGACGTTTTTTATATCCAAAATAAAGTAAAAATTAAATGGGCATATATTTTTTTAAGTTAAATTGTAATGAGATTATTTACGTCAAATTCGATTATGCTTGAAGATCAGAACATAAAATTATTCAGGATTGCTATATAAAATTATGTTCTGAATGGTTACGTTAGCAAAATGCCATTTAACAATAAGGCAATTTTGCTATGAAAAAATGGATGATATAAATGAAGAACCGTAGTTTAATTAGACACTAAAAGATGAGCCACAACCACATGTCGTTGTCGCATTCGGATTATCTACCACAAAACGTGATCCTTGTAAGCCTTCAACATAATCAATAGTACCACCGACTAGATATTGCAAACTCATTGGATCAACAACAAGTGAAACGCCATTTTTTTCGATAGCAAGATCATCTTCATTTACTTTTTCATCAAAAGTGAAACCATATTGAAAACCACTACAACCACCGCCAGTGATGTAAACTCGTAATTTGAGGTTTGGATTTTCTTCTTCTGTTACTAATAATTTAACTTTATTAGCGGCAGCATCTGTAAAATTAATCGGAAAAGCATTACTCATTTTTTTCTCCCAATATTTGATTGAGATATTATATACCTTTGCAGATTGAAAATACAAAATGAAAACTTCTATTAAATAAATTTTTAATAGCTAACTTGAATTTATTTTGATTTTATGAATAAATACAACAAAATTTTTCATAGAGGTCACCTTAATGAAGCTAGATAAATTTAAGTCTGAAAAGTTGTATCATCAAGCATTATCTGTAATGCCTGGCGGTGTTAATTCTCCTGTGCGAGCTTTTAATGGTGTTGGTGGTACGCCATTATTTATTGAGCGCGCCAATGGCGCTTATATTTATGATGTTGATGGAAAAGCTTATATTGATTATGTAGGTTCTTGGGGACCCATGATTTTAGGGCATAACGATCCAGATGTAGCCAATGCAGTTATTCATGCCGTTCATAATGGCTTAAGTTATGGTGCTCCAACAGAGATAGAAACCAAAGTTGCTAATCTTGTTACACAGTTAATGCCTTCAATTGAAATGCTACGCATGGTAAATTCGGGTACTGAAGCAACCATGAGTGCAATTCGAGTTGCTCGTGGATTTACCGGACGCGATAAGATTATTAAGTTTGAAGGTTGTTATCATGGGCATGCAGATTATTTATTGGTTAAAGCAGGGTCTGGCGCTCTTACCTTTGGCCATCCCACTTCACCGGGAGTGCCTAATGATTTTGTTAAGCATACGTTAGTGTGTGATTATAATAATTTGGCATCAGTCAAACAACAATTTGAGCAATATCCTAACGATATTGCAGCTATCATTATTGAGCCAGTAGCGGGTAATATGAATTGTGTGCCAGCGAAAAAAGAGTTTTTACATGGATTACGAGCATTATGCGATGAATATGGGGCGCTACTAATTATAGATGAAGTAATGACAGGATTTAGAGTCGCGCTGGGCGGAGCTCAAGATTATTATGACATAGTGCCTGATTTAACCTGCTTAGGAAAAATTATTGGTGGTGGCATGCCTGTAGGTGCTTTTGGTGGACGTGCTGACATTATGCAACAATTGGCCCCAACTGGACCAATCTATCAAGCCGGTACATTATCTGGCAACCCGGTTGCGATGGCTGCTGGATACACCACTTTGAATAAGCTGATGGATGTCGGAGTCTATCAAGAATTAACAGATAAAACAGCAGCGCTAGCTGATGGTCTAAAAATAGCGGCCAAAACACATAATGTACCATTAGTAGTCAATTATGCTGGTGCCATGTTTGGACTATTTTTTACAACTGTTGGTGAAGTAAGCAGTTATCAGGACGTTATGCAGTGTAATATTGAATTATTCAAAAAATTCTATCATCATATGCTCGCTGAAGGTGTTTATCTTGCACCATCTGCATTTGAAGCAGGTTTCATGTCGATTAAACACACCGACAGGGAGATCAATCACACAATTGATGCAGCAAATCGTTTTTTTAGTAACTTAAATTTTTAGTTTTTAAATTCTTTATTTTATAACTGAAAAAATGACACTATTTTTTAATACATTACAGAGATAAAAAATTAAACTATTAAAATAGGTAAATATTATATGGTTAATCCACTAAAAGAAGGTGAAAAAGCACCTGAGTTTTCATTACCTGACCAAGATGGAGAGTACATCAGCTTAAAAGATTTCAAAGGTCAACGTGTTTTAATTTATTTTTATCCCAAAGCCATGACACCCGGTTGTACAGTGCAAGCTTGTAATTTACGAGATAGCTCTGACGATTTTGAAAAATATGACGTGGTGATCCTTGGTATTAGTACCGATAAGCCTGAAAAGTTATCCCGATTTGTTGAAAAAGAACTGTTAAATTTTACTTTGCTTTCTGATGAAAATCATGAAGTTGCCCAAGCATTTGGAACTTGGGGCGAAAAGGAATTCATGGGTAAAACCTATGAAGGTATTCATCGAATAAGTTTTTTAATTAACAAAGACGGTATTATTGAAAAAGTCTTTGATAATTTTAAAACAAGTGATCATCATGAAGTTGTTTTAGACTATCTCAAAAATTAATCTAAATAATTTTTAAAGCAGATTAAATTGCTTAATCTGCTTTAATTTCTTTTAAACTATTATTATTTATATCTTCAGGTGTTGGCCAAGCGTTAATAATAGCTTTTACTAATGTTGCCAATGGTATAGCAAAAAATATTCCCCAAAATCCCCATAATCCACCAAATACGATCACAGCGACAATAATAACTAAAGGATGAAGATTCAATTTCTCTGAGAATAAACAAGGTACTAATAAATTGCCATCCAAAGCTTGGATTAAAACATAACAGAGAATTAAATAACTGAACTCAGGACTTATTCCCCACTGAAAGATAGCGATTAAAACCACAGGGATGCTTGAAATAATAATACCAATATATGGAATCAATACCGATAAGCCCACCAAAACAGCAAGTAATAAACCATAATCTAATCCAAAATACCAGAACGGAATATATACGCATACAGCTAATATGATAATGTGTAACACATTACCAACGATATAGTTTGAGATTTGCATATCCATTTCAACGGCAACTTTATCTAAAATTGTACGATTCTTAGGTAATATTTTAGAACAATAGGCCCAGATCTTAGTTTTATCTTTTAATAAAAAAAACATCATTATTGGTACCAAAACAGCGTTAATTGCCACAGATACAAATCCTAATAAAGAAACAATCGAAAATTGCAATAATGAGTTTCCTGTTTGCACAACTCTACTGGTGATACCCTGAATTATGGAATCAAATAACCCAACATCAATTAATTCAGGATAATGTTGAGGTAATGTAGTTAAGAAATTATTAGCAAAATTGAGCATGTTAGGGATATTGGTTATCAAGCTAATACTTTGTTGCCAAATTAGCGGTAGTAAAATCATAAACCCAACAAAAACCACCATAATAAACAGTAATAAAACAATCACAACGGCGAGTGTTCTTGGTAAACCTCGTTTATGTAAAAAATTAACCGGACTATCGAGTAAATAGGACAGTACGATGGCAATTAAGATAGGTAGCAGAATTTTATTGAAAAAATAGATGATAATAAATAAGCCTAAAATAACCGCCATTAATGACACTACATGCGGATCGCTAAAACGCTTTTTATACCATTCCATAAACATTTTTAACATCAAAATTCTCCTATCATGCTGTTTTTTTTTAAATTATATACACTTTGATTGATTATTTTTTAAAACCACCTAATATGCCACGGGTGATTTTTCTACTAATTTGATTAACTACTTGTCTGGTAGCACTTTTAGCTAGTTGTTGGGCAATACCATCATGCTGTCCCCCTTTTGGGCCTTTCGAACCAAAAAATATTGAACTGAAAAAATCAAGCAATCCACCACTATTTTTATTTTGTTGGTTTTCAGCGTCATTATTGAGGTTTTGATTATTTTTATCGGTTTGAGAGTTAGATAAGTTATCTAATGAAAATCCATTTTTTAATATCTCATAAGCAGATTGACGATCTATGGTTGATCGATATTTATTATAATACTGGGAATGTTGAATAATTGCCGATTGATTTTCTGGAGACATCGCGCCCATTTTCGATTCTGGAGCAATCACAAAACCACGTTCGACCATATTTGGTCGGCCTTTTTCATCTAAAAATGAAATTAAAGCTTCACCAACACCTAATTCCATTATCGCTTTTTCAGTATCAAAACTTGGATTAGCACGCATTGTTTGCGCAGCCGTTTTAACCGCTTTTTGATCTTTCGGTGTAAAAGCTCGCAAGGCATGCTGAACACGATTACCTAATTGCCCGAGAACAGTATCCGGTATATCTGTCGGATTTTGCGAAGCAAAATAAATACCCACGCCTTTGGAACGAATTAAACGTACTACTTGTTCAATTTTTTCTAATAATGCTGGCGAAATATCATTAAACAATAAATGAGCCTCATCAAAAAAGAACACCAATTTTGGTTTATCTGGATCGCCTATTTCTGGTAAATGCTCAAAAAGTTCGGATAACAACCATAAAAGGAAGACAGAATATAATTTAGGTGAATTGTATAATCTCTGTGCAGATAAAATATTGATAATTCCACGTCCTTCTGTATTTACCTGCATTAAATCTTGAATATCAAGCATTGGTTCGCCAAGAAAAAACTCCGCACCTTGTTGTTCAAGTGTTAACAATCCACGTTGAATCGCCCCTATTGACGATAAAGAAATATTACCGTATTGAGTGGTAAACTGTTTGGCATTATCGCCTACAAATTGAATTAATGATCGCAGATCTTTGAAATCGAGTAATAATAAACCATTATCATCAGCAATTTTAAAAACTAATTGTAATACACCAGACTGTATATCATTTAGATTGAGTAACCGAGCAAGTAAAATTGGCCCTATATCTGATACAGTACTACGAACAGGGACCCCTTTTTCAGCAAATACATCCCATAATTCAATGGGTGATGCATCAGGCTGCCAATTAAAAACTTCTATATTGTCTAAACGTGTTTTTAATTTTTCTGTTAAAACAGCCTTTTCGCCAAGACCTGTTAGATCGCCTTTAACATCAGCAAGAAACACCGGCACGCCTATTTGCGAAAATCCTTCAGCCATCTTTTGTAATGTGACTGTTTTACCAGTACCTGTTGCGCCAGTAATTAAACCATGACGATTAGCTAATGCTGCAACGATGGATAAATCTTTGCCATGGCTTTTGGCGATGATGATCGATTCACTCATGGATTAACCTCTTGTAAAATTGTTATTTAATATTTGATGTTATAAAAACAATTGGCCAATTTTGTCAATTAAATGCTTTTTACTGTTAAAGTTTTAAATAATATTGTATTCTGAATTAGCAGTAACCGCTATTTTTATTATCCATCTAGCCAATATAAGGAGCCGTTATGTTTCCAGAATATCGAGAATTAATCTCTAAATTAAAAAATAACGATTTACGTTTTCAAAAACTGTTCGATTTACACAATGAACTTGATCAAAAAATTAAAAATATTGAGTCTGGAATTACTGTTGATACTAGCGAAACGATAGATGCATTGAAAAAGCAAAAATTAAAGCTGAAAGATGAAATCTATGATATTTTAAGAAAAACCAATGATAACCATTTAAAATTATAATTAATTAGATAGTGATTATAAATTGATAAATAGATGTGAAAATTAGTGTGTAATAAAAAACCCCAATTAATGGGGTTTTTTATTTTATATCAACTTAAATAGTTACACCAACGATTTTATTACAATGTTGGTGATTAAGCTTTTTATTTTTTAGCTAATTGTTGTTGAGCCTTTTTTTGTTTACGGCTTTTAATTAGTACAATTAAGTTTTTATGTGGTGTCTTCATGTGTTATTTCCTTTTTGTTGTAATTGTATGATTCACAAGATATTTTTAATAAATATAATTTCAAGATACAGTTTTACTATATAAGTGAAATTGACATCACCTATATAGTCATCAATGAAGCTAGAACCATTGCCCAAAACGTTTGATATAGATGCGTTTCATTAATTGAGCAACACAGCAATAGCTAAATAGAGTTACTAATAGCCATGGGAAATATGACCAAGGTAATGGTTGCAATCCAATTAATCCACCTAATGGTGAAAACGGAATATAAATACCCACTGCCATAATTAGCATGGTCATTACAATAACTGGGAATGCAGCTGTACTTTGCACAAATGGAATTTTTTGTGTTCTAAGCATATGCACAACCAGCGTTTGTGATAACAATCCTTCAATAAACCAACCAGAATGGAACAGTGATTGCGCTTCAATACTATTAGCACCAAATATAAACCACATTAGTGCATACGTTGTGATATCAAAAATGGACGATGTTGGCCCGATCCAAATCATAAAACGTCCAATATTTCGTGCATCCCATTTACGTGGTTTTTGTAAAAACTCTTCATCCATCTTATCCCACGGTAAGGAGAGTTGTGAAATATCATACAGCAAGTTTTGAATAAGTAAATGTATTGCTAGCATAGGTAAAAACGGTAAAAAAGCACTAGCAACTAATACTGAGAATATATTACCAAAGTTAGAACTTGCCGTCATATTGAGATATTTCATGATATTACCGAAAGTTTCACGGCCACAAATAACACCTTCTTCTAATACCATTAGGCTTTTTTCCAAAAGGATAATATCTGCCGATTCTTTAGCAATATCTGTCGCGGTATCAACTGAGATCCCCACATCAGCATCACGTAATGCAGGTGCATCATTAATACCATCACCTAGAAAACCAACGGTATGACCATTTTCTTGCAATAAACGAATTATTCGTGATTTTTGCAATGGTGTTAATTTAGCAAAAATAGTACGTTGTTCAATCTGTACTTTTAGCTCTGCATCATCCATTGTTTCAATTTCAGTTCCAAGTAAAGGAATACCGGGTTCTAAACCTACTTCACGGCAGACTTTAATGGTGATTATTTCATTATCACCTGTTAACACTTTAACGCCAACCCCATGTTCGTTTAATGCTGAAATAGCCTCATAAGCGCTCTCTTTGGGCGGATCTAAGAAAGTTAAAAATCCACGAATCGCTAAAGCTTTTTCGTCTTGAACATTGTATTGAGTTTTAGTCTGGGCAACAGGAATGTCTTTTATACCAACGGCTAATACTCTAAAACCATCTTTGTTATAGTTATGCGCCAATTCAATCAATGCTTTCTTACGGTTTTCGTCTAATGGCAAATATTCTCCGTTTTCATAGACAAAATCCGAAATTGATAGCATTTCTTCAACGGCACCTTTACAGATCATTAAATGATTATTATCATTGCCTTGAACAACAACTGATAAGCGACGACGAACAAAATCAAAAGGCAATTCATCAATTTTTTTATAAAAACCAATACCTACTTTTTTGACACTGGTCTTTTCTTCTGCAAAACGGATGATGGCTTTATCCATCAAGTTTTTCATTCCACTTTGATAGTAACTGTTAAGCCATGCTAGTTGTAATACAGATGCATCAATTTGCCCATTAATATCTAAATGATGTTCTAAAATGATTTTATCTTGAGTCAATGTACCCGTTTTATCAGTACATAAAATATCCATTGCACCAAAGTTTTGAATAGCGTTCAAACGTTTCACAACAACTTTGCGCTTTGCCATTCCTACAGCACCTTTGGCAAGATTTGCACTCACGATCATTGGTAACATTTCAGGTGTTAAACCAACCGCAACCGCTAAAGCAAATAATGCTGCTTCTCCCCAATCGCCTTTAGTGAATCCATTTATTAATAAAACAATAGGAACCATGACTAACATAAAGCGAATCAATAACCAACTTACGCTGTTTACGCCACGATCGAATGAAGTTTCGGCTCTTGATCCTACTATCGATTTTGCTAACGAACCAAAATGGGTATCTGCACCTGTCGCAACCACAATAGCAGTTGCAGTTCCACTCACTACATTGGTACCCATAAAACAGACATTATTCACATCCAGCACATTATCTTTATCGATATCGGCAGCATCAACATTATCACTGTTTTTTTGAGTTACAGCACCTAATGTGTCATATTTTTCAACCGGAATTGATTCCCCTGTTAATACTGCTTGGCTAACAAATAAGTCTCGTGATTCAATCAAACGAATATCGGCCGGGATCATATCGCCTGCTGACAAATAAACAATATCGCCTGGTACAATTTCACTTAATGGTATTTCAATGCGTTCTGGGCTCATATCTTTATGTGCTCGACGCAATACCGTTGCAGTGGTTCGGATCATAGATTTTAAGGCTTCGGCAGCCTTGTTTGATCTAAATTCCTGCCAAAAACGTAATATCCCACTCAGTGTCACCATAGTGAGGATAATGATAACACCAGTCAAATCGGTCTCGTCACCATCTTGTAGTGGTAACCAGTAATCAGTAACAAAACTAACTATCGCTAATGTCAACAATACAAATATAAATGGATTTTTAAAAGCTAATAGTAATTGGGCAAAAGCAGAAGGTACTTTTTCACGAGCGACTTCATTTTTTCCATATTGTTCCAATCTTGATTTTGCGCTTTCTTGAGTTAATCCAGAAAGACTTGATTGGAAATTAGATAAAATGTTATCAAGACTGTTTTGGGCCTCTTTAAGGGCTTTTATGTTTGAAGTATTTTCTGTCTTTACTTTAGATGTTTTTTTAGTCATAGTCTGTACCTATCCATACTTTTTAGACAAAAGGAACCTATTCCTAAGTTAAATCATAACTAGGCATATATCAGTTCTTATTGGCTAAAATCTAAACGCAAAGCAATAACTAGCCATTCAAGCTAATGCTTGGCATAAAATAAAATTTTAGAGAATTAAAATTAGTTAAGAGTTAGATACAACTTGGTGGCTCTAAATGCTTGTCTGTAAGATATAATACCCTTAGAAGCACTTTAAGAGCGCAATGATGTTTTGAATTTGAGTGATAGCATGTAGAAAACTGCATATCGTTCACCGTTACCGTTTTTATCAATTTCGGCTCGTGAACTGAAAAAATAACTATTTAGACAGGTTCATTAACCGACAATGATGTGTTTGAATTTATCTCCCCACTGTTTGGGGTGACCCGATTGAGTGTCCATATTTCTCCTGTAAATTGAACTCTACCCTTTGGATTTCAACTTTTCTTCACCCTCATTTTTAAACCGCTTTGATAGTTAAAAAAGAAAGAAAAGCTCCAAGGTGGGCAAGTTATACGCTTTTCACAAAAGTAAGTCAACCCGTTATCAAAAAAATATTTCGAGTTCGCTTAAAAACAGCACGTAAAACGGCTTGAAAATTAAAATTAGCATAGAATTAATACACGTTTTACCCGATATCAGATATAATTGTACAATGATTAATTAATGCGGATTATTGAAATGGAAATCTCAGAATTACTCCATGACAATTGGTTCAATTTGGTTATTATATTCACACTTTCTTGTGTTGCTTTTATATGCAAAAGGCCAAGATCCAGTAAATACTTCGACAACCTCATCAAATATGCCGATATTTTAGAAAAAACATCTCAACCAAAGTATCAACGTGACTACTTAAGTAATATCAAAAAAAAATTACTTTGGGATAAAATCTGTTTTTATAAATCAGGTGATATTGAAAAAGAGAATATTGCTATGTCACTTGTTAATGCCGACGTAAATAATATTATTGATCTGACACAATTAAATTTATTAACCCAATATTTTACTATTCAAAAAAATCGCTTAATACCACTAGCATTTTACTCAATTAAAGAAGTTGTACTTAGCGGTATCATATTAATTTTTGCACTTATCTTATTACTATTTAATATTAATAGAATCTTTAGTTCACCTTGGATTGTCAATATTATCATTTCGATTTTGACTATTTTTATCATTTTGTTTATTACATATCGTTTTGCACTCGATCCAATCAAACGATTGAAAACCTATTTGGTCATTTTAAAAAATGAAACTTTTTTACAAAGAGCAAACAATGAACTGGCTAAAATTATTGAAGAAAGACAGGCAAACAGCCGTACGTTAGAATAATCGATAAAATAAAAATTGATCAATAAATCGATTGATAACCAAGTGATATAAATAAACAGGATAAACGCTATTTTCAATGATGCGATTCATCCTGTTTTTTTAATATGAGGGTTAAGAATGAATATTCAACCGTGCATTTTTCATTTGATCAATTAAATTTGATAATGATGAATTAAGTTGATACATGAATTGTTGGTATGAAAAGGATTTCTTACTAATTTCATCTAACTGTAATTCCCAATGTGCTGTCATATCTGGCATAGACATAATATCTGGCAATGATAAAATTAGATTTTGTCCGATTTGTGTAGAGCGTATTGATTTACCTTGTCGAATTAAAAATTGCCTTTTAAATAACAACTCAATAATACCTGCACGCGTTGCTTCCGTACCTAAGCCATCTGTTTCACGTAGGATTTTTTTAATTTCAGGATCTTTTACAAAGCGAGCTATCCCCGTCAAAGCTGCTAATAACGTAGCGTCAGTAAATGGTCTTGGCGGCTGAGTTTCTTTACTAAGCAATTCAGTATCAATGCATTGGACAGATTCCCCTTTTTTAATGAGCTTAGTCAATAAACCATTGTTGTTATCATCAGCATCGCTATCGATTTGAGTGTTTTTATTTCTGAATAAAACTTTCCAACCTTCATCAAGCATTTGATTGGTTTTTGATATAAATTTCCCTCCTTGAATTTCAACATCAATTTGTAATTCAGAATATTTATAGGCGGGATAAAATTGGGCTAAATATTGGGTTGCTACAACTTGATAAACAGCCCGCTCATTATTGGACAAACTGTCCATTTTGGCTTTACGTAAGGTAGGAATAATGGCATGATGCGCTTCCACCTTTTTATCATTCCATGCTTTGGAACGCAATGAAAAATCAGCATTATCAATTGCTGTTTGCAAAGCTGAACAATTGTTTTCAATGGCTGATTTTATGCCATTAATTTGCTTTAAATGCTCTTCAGGCAGAAAACGACAATCTGAACGGGGGTAAGTAATTAACTTATGTTTTTCGTATAATGACTGACAAATATCAAGCACTTCTTGCGCACTTAACCCATTTTTTTTCGCCATTTCAATTTGTAAAGAAGACAGGTTAAATGGCATTGGTGGAGCAAGCTCTTTCTTTTTATTGCTTACTTTATCAATTATACCGGATTTATCTTTAATCCGTTGGCAAACATTTTCAGCTAATGCTTTAACGAGTACTCGACTTTCTTCATCTTGATAAGGTTCGCAAGCTTCACTCGGTTGCCATTTAGCTTTAAATGTTTCATTATTTTTGGTTTGCAAAATAGCAAACACTTCATAGAACGGTTTAGGTACAAATTGGGCTATCTCTAAATCGCGTCTTACCACTAATCCTAAAATAGGCGTTTGCACTCGACCAATGGACAGTACGCCACGATAACCGTTTCTTTGCCCTACCAATGTACAAACTCGGCTCATATTCATGCCGTAAAGCCAGTCAGCCCGAGCTCTAGCTAATGCAGAAGTCGATAAAGGGACATAATCTTGATTACTTCGCAACTGTTCAAGAGATTTTTGAACTGCACTAGCATTTAAATCACTAATTAAGCAACGTTGGATGGTTTTGCGTTTTTCGGGTGTAAGCTGGCAATAATTTAACACTTCATCTACCAATAGTTGTCCTTCTCTATCGGGGTCACCCGCATGCACAATCTGATCGGCTGTTTTAATCAAATCGAGCAAAATATTTAATTGTTTTTCGGTATTTCCTTTGGGGATTAATATCCACTTTTCAGGTACGATAGGCAAATCATTTAAAGACCATTTTTTAAATCGTTCATCATAGACTTCAGGGGTCGCTTGTTCTAATAAATGCCCAATACACCAGCTAACCACATCACCATTACTAGCTCGGATAAAACCATTCCCTTTTTGGTGAGGTTTAGGCAATACATCCGCGATAGCCCTAGCTAAGCTGGGCTTTTCGGCAATAAATAAACGAAAAGATTGATTAGTTTGCATAATAATAAGTATTAATCATAAATTCCAAACGACATAAGCATTATTGAGTTTATTTTAAGATATAACCTAAATTAGTGAATTTCTTTAAAGATTCCCGATTATGTCTATCCCAATTTGCTGGTACTTGACATTCCAAACAGGCTAAAAGTAAATTTGCAGAACAAGTCAATGTAAGTCCCTTTTCTCTTTCTTTTGCTAAAGTATCTACTTCAATACTATCATTATATACTAAATAAGATAATGCTTTAGAAAAAATAACATTATATTTTAAAACAATAAATCCTAAACCTATTTCTACAAATTCAGAATATGAATTAAAATTGTTACATAAGTTTTTAGCCCATTCAAGTTCGAAAATTTCCTGATAACCATTTTAATCAATAGATTGTAATTGATAATCTTTGGGTGATTTTGAAACAATTAATTTCAGTTTGTTATGTCAACATAATGGATTCGAATTTAAACTATAACGTATAATTTTATCGTAATTTTTTGGGTATAGATTCTCGATTAAAATTTGCTATTCTTTTTCAATGTAAACAGAATTTCATAATCATTACTATAAATTTTTGGAATATTGCAAAGAAAATTTTGATTAGATTGGCTTGCTAAAAAAAGAAATAGACAATATTAGTTACAACTGAACTTGGTTGCAATAGATTATCTGTATAAGCCGATCCAATATTCCCTTTCCAATAAGCATGACTGAGTGTTCAAGTCGCACTTTCAAATAACGACTTAACACCATTGTTATTAAAAAATTTATAAAAATTGATTAAAACTTCAGAGATTTAAAAAATCACTTCAGCTACCACCATTTTTTGAGCTTAAGCCATATTACTGAAACAATACTAATAGCAATAAGCACTAAAATTAAACCCACAAATGACCATTCATTTTCATTAAAAGGGATACCTGCCAAATTAACACCCAGTAAGCTGGTTATGAAAGTAATTGGCGTAAATATAATGGTGAACAGTGACATTAAATAAATACGTTTATTCGTCGATTCAGCCAGAATGCTATTAATTTGCTCCATAACTGAACCAATTCTTATTAAACAACTATCAATTTCAGAAACATAGTGATTTTGTTGATTTGAAATATCATGCAATCGTTGGCGATCATTATCATCAATCCAAGATATTCGTTCTGTTGAAATTTTTACAAAAATATCACGTTGTGGTGAAAGTAGACGACGTAATATGAAAAGTTGTTTACGAACTCTTCCTATTTCTTTATGCGAAAAAATTCGCTGATTTAAGAGTAAATCTTCTAATTTAATAATTTTATTGTGGACACCATCAAATGATAAATTAACTTGATCACAGATTAATTCAGAAAGCTGAATCAACCAGTCAGCAACATCAACAGGACCAATTCCTTTTTCTAAATTTTGTTTTAATTTAATAATAGCATCTATTTTTTGATGTCTGGTTGAGATTATTAAATTATCGGTAATATAAAAACGAAAAGTAACGATAGGATCGGGCAGTTCATTTGGGGTAAAATTAACACCCTTTAGTACGACTAAAATCCCTGCATCACAACGTATTTCTTTTGGAAATTGATTAGGTTTTATCAACTCATTTTTGACAAGATCAGGAATCAAATTTGTTTGATTGATCCAATTTATGGTTTCGCTTTTAGCAAAATCAAGATGTATCCAATAAGGTTGGGTCTTTGAAGCTTCTGTTTTGTCATTCAAAGAATTGGCTTTGCCCTTTCCATCCAATTGGCAACTAAAAACAGGTTGTGCTGCAAGTAGATCTGAAACCAGAATAGAACTATTACTATTTTCGTTAATCATCATCAGCCCCATTTATTAAGTTTGCTTAATTATATACTGATTTTGATTAAAAACGCAGCGAATGATTGATTATCGAGATTTAACCGTTAAGGGTTTAAATAAATTTGCGGTATTGACAAATGATTGGGATGATTAAAAATCCCTGTTTCAACACCATACCATCGATGAATTTTTTCAACCGTTAGCACATCCGCTGGCGCACCTTGCTCAACAATTCGGCCTTGATGAATTAATAAAATTTTATCAGCATACAAAGCAGCCAAATTAAGATCATGCAAAATACAACAAACTGCTAATTTTTGTTTGCTAACTAATTGTTTCAACAATCTTAACGTATGTTGTTGATGATATAGATCAAGGGCGGAAGTCGGCTCATCTAAAAATAACAATTTTTCTGTAGGTTCAGGCTGCCATAATTGCGCTAATACTCGCGCCAGCTGTACTCGTTGCTGTTCACCTCCTGACAAGCTACGATAATCGCGGTCTGCCAATTTTAAACAATCAGTTTGTTGCATACTTTCTTGCACCGCTTGCTCAAAATTGGTCTTACCATAAGGAGCTCGCCCCATTGCAACCACTTCTTTCACTTTGAATGGAAAAGTTAATTGACTTTGTTGCAACATAACGGTTCTAATTTTAGATAATTGCGTTTCGGACCATTGTGATAATGGTTTATTAAGTAAATAACATTCGCCTGAAGCTGGTTTTTGATAACCTGTCAATAAACGTAAAAGTGTCGATTTACCTGCACCATTGGGACCAATGATAATTACAATTTCACTGGCCTGTATGTTCAAAGACACATCGTTAATTAAAGTGCGATTAGCATAACCAAAAGTTAAATGTTCAGCAGTTAACATCATTAAATACCATCTATTACTTATGTTTTAAAATCAGCCAAATAAAATAAGGGCCACCAATCAAACTTGTGAAAAGACCGACAGGAATTTCAGTAGGTGCAATTAAAGTGCGTGCAAAGGTATCGGCTAGTAGTAATAAACAAGCACCACCTAGCGCTGAACCCGGCAATAACCAGCTATGGTTAGCACCGACTCTCAATCGAATCATATGGGGGACAACCAGACCGACAAAAGCAATCATGCCACTCACCGCGACAGATGTACCAATAAGCACAGCAGATAGTAATAATAAATACTGCTTAATTCGTCTGACTTTAATACCTAAATAATGAGCGTCTTCATCACCTAACTGAAGAATATTAAGTTGATGAGAAAGCTTAAATAAACACACTAAAGCAGGGACAATAAGTGATAACGCAACCAGAACTAAATCCCAAGAGCCCTTACCTAAATGTCCCATGGACCATAAAGAAAGTTGTCGCAGTTGCGCTTCATCACTAATATAACTTAAGCAACCCATAACCGCCCCAATAACAGCATTAATAGCAACACCTAGTAATACCATTTTGGCCAAATTACATTGCGAATTTATGCTATAAAGATAAATTAATAAACAGATAAAAAAGCTTCCTGCAAATGCTGCGACCATTTTGCCATACATGACCATAATAGGTGGAAAAATGGCAGGAAACAAAATAGATAACCCAACCATTAAAGCCGCACCACTACTAATGCCAAGTAAACCCGGATCAGCTAAGGGATTACGAAATAACCCTTGCATCACCGCGCCTGAAGTGGCTAATGCCATTCCTACTATAATTGCTAACACTATTCGTGGCATACGTATATTTAACCAAATGTTCCATAAAGGATCATCCATCGACATATCCACTAGTTTATCAAAAGTTAGTTTTAATGCGCCTGAATTTGCAGAAAATAGAATTAGCACCAATAGAATGGCAAATAATCCCCATAACAAAGAGCGATGACTATATTTGCCCACCCATTATCCTCTTATCTGTATTAATTTATTCATTCAACTTGAGCCAATTAATAGGTTATTTTCAAGCTAGGATCGACGACACTGTAAGCATGATCGTCAATTTGTTGATTGACAATTTTATCAATAACTATTTGTGCCAAATCAGTACGATAAATAAAACCATGCACCTCTTGTTGATAATAACATTCAGCTTTTTGTGTCATTTCACCATCACGTAATCCACCCGGTCTTAAAATCAAGAAATTTAATTTGCTTGTTTGCAACCAAACCTCAGCTAATGATTTTTCACGAACAGCACGACCAAACGCTTGTTTAGCACGTTCAGACAACGTAGCCCATGAATCACCACAACCTAAAGAGGTCACCAGAATCATTTGTTTAATTCCGGTTTGTTCAGCACAGTCGATAATCACGCGTTGAGCAGAATAATTACCTGTTTCACCGCCTAAGGTTGATATAATAGTTGCTTCACAACCGGCTAATTCGCATAGTTTTTTAACTAATTCACAATCAGTTGCATCGCCAACGTGAGCCTCAATACCTTGATTAACTAATTGTTTGGCAAAATTAGCATCACGAACCAATACAATACAACGCCATTGGGGGTGATATTGCTTGGCTAGATGTGCAATTTGATAACCTGTACCTTGTTTAGGGCTTACACCAAAAATTAATAATGTCTGCATTTTGTTAATAACTTATAATTAATTAATTTTTTTTGCTAATGTACGGAATTTTTCTAATTGATCCGCTTTTAATTGATGTTTTTCGTCACGACCTACAAAGATTTTGAACATTGCTTGTCCTGTGTGATTTAGGAAAATTATTGAAGCAGTTGCCATTTTCATAAATTTACGTTCAATAAATGCAATATATTGACAATGTTCAGCCTTAATATGTCCACTTAACCCTTT
Organism: Gilliamella sp. B14384G12; assembly: GCF_016101825.1. Taxonomy (NCBI): domain Bacteria; kingdom Pseudomonadati; phylum Pseudomonadota; class Gammaproteobacteria; order Orbales; family Orbaceae; genus Gilliamella; species Gilliamella sp. B14384G12. The sequence continues at coordinate 17,846 of NZ_JACFPU010000005.1, forward strand.
TTGATGACGAAGATTAAAATATCTTTGGCTGTGAGATCCTGACGGTAATTCGCCAGAAATTTCAGCGATTACATCACCGGTATGAACTAAAAATAGCACATCTCCCCATGTTGTAACTTCTTCCCAGATCGTATCAAAATTACTGCCATCAACAATTTTCGCATCAGGTAAAGCTTGAATAACTTGTGTTAATGTAACATGATGATCTTGAGCAATTTTTTCTAATAACTCTTCTGGTTCTGTTTTCATATAAGCATTTAAATTATCTAAAAGTGTTGGTTTTTCTGTCATAATAGTATCCTTTAATTATGAAATTTGATGTGGATGTTTAGATTTTTCTGTATTTGATTTAGCCACTCTAGGATGACTATTCATAGCTTGTCTCGCTTGAGCCATTTTTTTCTGTATTTCAATATATTCGGGATTATTAAGTTGTAACAATAACTGCTGGAGTGCTTGAACTATATTGCTTGACCAAAAACGTCCCGATAAAGTTAGTCGTATACAATAATCTTCGTTTTCTAAAAGCCCAACTTGATGCCATTGTTTAATTAAAGGTGCGAAGAGATGATATTGTTCAGTCAGTTTAGTTAAATCAACACGCCCTTTTTCTATCCCTGCTTGTAATCGATAAAGCCATTCTCCTATCACTGGTTTACCAGTCAACATCATAATTGGTTTTTTACCCTCATCAAGCTGGGTATAATATTGATTTAAATCACGATGAATCATAAATGACTGACCACCTAATCGGCCCCCGGCACAAGATCCAAATGCAAAAAAATGAGAACCTTGCTTGATCAGAAAATTATATAAATTTCGTTCACGACTATTTTTGGCCCAGTGGGCATTGGTCAAATGTACCCAACCTTGTTTAGCTAAAAATTCTGCACCTTGATGATAAAAATTACTTTTATCTGTAATGGAGGGTATTTCAATACGCTTATTTTCGACCCCTTTGGCCAAAGGTGTAGTTGGTAAAAGATTAAGCGAATACAAATCTACACCATCTAACGGCAATTCATTGACAATTTCTAAATCACGTTGCCAAGTTTCTGGGGTTTGATTTGGTAAACCGAACATTAAATCACAAACTAACGCAACACTATCACGAGCGGCAATACGTTCAAAGCTACTGATAATTTGTTGCTCACTTGATTCACGACCTAATCGTTGGCGAATTTCAGTATTAAAGGTTTGGACACCAATTGAAAACCGATTTGCTCCCGCTTCAATATAACTATCAACACGATCATCATCAAAATCAGAAATACGCCCCTCAACCGTAATTTCGCAATCTGGCGCTAATGGTGCATGATCTTTAAGATAGCGAATAACGCGTGCTATTTGCCCTGCTGCCAAAGCAGAAGGCGTCCCTCCTCCAAAATAAACAGCATGAATAGGTGCTGATTGCATTGCTGTATTATTAATTTCAAGCGATATCTCTTTTAATAAATAATTAATATAAGTTTCAGTATTAAATTTTCTTAATGGATTTTGATAAAATCCACAAAATTGGCAATGTATGTCACAAAAAGGAATATGAATATAAATCAACCTTTTTTTACCCTTGAGAGAGGTTGATTGAATTGTATCCCATTGAGAGGTAACTTCATGGGGTGGTAGTGGAATACTCGCCTGTAAAGGCATAACAGCCCAACGATCTTTAAAAGGTAAAGTCGCTTTTTGAGCAAAAAAAGCGCTGACATCTAATGATTTCATAACAACCGTTCTTAATTAAATAAACTGCAAAATTAAATAATAATTATTTTCATTTATCAATATTTTTTATTAACCATTTTTATAATATATTGATATATTTATTATTATTTTTTTACAAAAAAATGTTTTTGAATTCATTTTCTTTATAATTTGTCTATTTTTTAAGCCATTTCTCAAATCTTTACAACTTGTTTTAACTGATTATTTATATTGAAATTGTTAAAAATCTCGTTAAACGAAAATTTTTTTTGCTTGAAAAAAATGAGGAATAAAGGACAATTATGTTGATAATAGTTCTCATTTTCACTATATTATCGCGGAGATTAAAATTTACAAACAGGAAGTAAATAATGAAAAATTTCATAACAAAATTAAATATATTTTTGTTAATTTTCACTTTCAACGCGCTTATAAATATCAGCTCAGCTCAAGATAGAATTGTTATTGCGGGTGGCTCATTAACCGAAATTGTTTTTGCGCTGGGTGAAGGGGATAAGGTAGTCGGCGTTGATAAAACTAGCACTTATCCACAATCTGTCACCACTCTACCCCAAATTGGTTATTGGAAATTATTAAATATAGAAGGAATTTTATCTTTAAACCCAACGTTATTTATTACTTTAAGTGATGCAGAGCCCGATAATATTATTAGTCAAGTTACTCAAGCTAAAGTTGATGTTTTATCTTTACAACGTGTGCCTGGAACTGTTGAATTACTTTATGAAAATATTGAAAAAATAGCTAACAAACTACAAAAACCAGATCAAGGACAACAGCTAATAAAGCATATCAAGAATAATCTTTTACAAATCCAACAAAAAATAGATATGCAATCCACTAAAGCCAAAGTTTTATTTTTAATGAGCATGGGTGGAACCAATTCAGTAGCAGGTAAAAACACCACAGCGGATGCTTTAATTACTATTGCAGGGGGTGAAAATCTAGCTAAACATAAAAGTTATAAAAGCTATACAGCCGAATCAATCATTGCAATGAATCCTGATGTTATTATTTTAAATAGCCACTCAATTCAACAACTTGGTGGAGTTAATAAAATCGACACTATACCAGGTATCACAGAAACAGCAGCATTCAAAAACCACCGAATTATTACCATTGATGACGGATATCTATTTGGTATTGGCCCCCGAGTGGATGAAGTTGCAAAGATTCTTTGTGACAGCTTTTATCCTCAATAACTGTTGAGGATAAAACTGAAATAAAAAATTGTTTAGCAGATTGATTAAATTTAAAAGATGATCAACTTAACTGTTAATTAATCTGAATGATTTTATTTAGTTTATTATATTTGAAAGGATTAAAATGATTAATTTCACTAAATTTAAAAAAACCAGCACGTTAGCTTTGGGCTTGACAGTTGTCATGCCAGCAATGGCTACGGGCAAACTCGATGATGAAAACTACGACGTCATAACTGTGACCGCTCACGAAGCAATTAAAAAACCAGGTACAAATACTGAAATATCCGAACATGATATCCGCCGTGACGGCGGTACTAATTTTGGTACTCTCATGCGTTATCAACCACTCATTTCAGCTCCAGGTAATATTTCAGGTTCAGGTACCGGTAAAAGTAGTTGGGACCGAGGAGGCTTCAGTGGCTATAATATTCGTGGTCTAGATGCTAACCGCGTATCAATTGATGTTGACGGTATGCCATTACCTATAGCACAAGGCCGAGTTAATTCAGTAGGTCGGGCAGGTTTCGGTTCTTATGGTATTGGTCGTGATTACATCGATACTTACATGTATAATAAAGTTGATATTCAATCAGGTGCCACATCTGTAAGTAATGCGAATAATGCCCTAGGCGGTTCGGTATCCTTCCAAACTAAAACGGCTAGCTATTATCTATATCCAGGTAAAACCAGTTATTTTGGATTCGAAAACAATTATGACAGTTCTGATAGAAGCTATCATCAAGGTATTACTATGGCTGGTGGAGATGATCACCTCAATGGCATTATTGTATTAAGTCGTCGAGATGGACAACAAGCAAGAAATCACGGTGATTCAATAAGCAGTTATCCAGAAAATTGGCACTCTAACTCAATCTTAGCTGGCTTTGGTTGGCAAATGACAGAAGAACATTTACTCAATACGACTGTCGATTACAATAATAAAACTAAAAATTCCCATTACGATACTTGGGACCAAAAAGGTAAACACATTGAATCACTCGACCATCAACGCAGTAAAAATAACCGCTTTAACTTAGCAATTAAAGATACATGGCAACCTACCAATATTAGTTGGATTGACACATTAACGACACAATTAAATTACCAACGGACTAATGTCTTTGATGACACAAAATTGCAGCACAAATCCAAAGGTAATTTTTATACTCAAACCAACTATAATACTAAATCATATAATTTTATTACTACTTTAATAAAACAAATTGATAACCAAAAAATCAGCGCTGGTTTAAATGGTAAATGGAGTGAAGATGAATCGCCATTCTTTACATCAGCTAAATCACAATACGTCGATACTTTCCCGGACGGTGATTATTCCAAACCACAAGCCGATAGTAAAAGTTATCAGTTGGGGGGATTTTTTGAAGATCGCATTAGCTTTAATACCAACAATAGTAATAACTTTTATTTAGTGCCTGGTGTCAGAGCAATTTATCAAAATACCAAGCCACGCAATCTTGAAAACATGTCAGTATCAAATGTTAATTCACATCAATTAGGTACACAATATAGTAGTAACAGTGATTTCAAAATTTTACCATCAATGGCATTAATGTATGATATTAATCCTAATTTCACTGCTTATCTACAATATAAACGTAGCGCTCAAATGCCAAATCAGAACCAATTATATGGCTCTTATTTAGCGCACAGCACTATGTATGTACTTGTTGGCAACTCTAATTTAAAAACTGAAACGGGCGACAATTTTGAACTCGGTGTAAAAGGTCAACCAATATCAGGTATTACATTATCGTCATCTGCTTTTTATAACAAGTACAAAAACTTTATTGCCTTTACGCGTTATAGGAAAAATTTTGTTGGTATAGGCAATCGTTTAGTTTATCAATCTGAGAACCGTGACAAAGCTTATACCTATGGTGCAGAATTAAATAGTGAATTTAATATTGGTACTTGGGTAGAATCACTCAATGGTTTAAGCGCACGTTTCGCAATTGGCTATAACAAAGGTAAATCAAAATCAAGTTATTTAGGTGATAAATACATTGAGATGGATACTATTGCACCATTAAAAAGTACTATTGGTTTATCATGGGATGATCCAAATAAATTCTACGGTGTTTCCTTAACAACAACATTCCAAAAAGGTAAGAAAACTGATGCCACCTCCCGCGAAACATATCGCAACGAAGGCAAACCAATTGAAGACTCATCTGATGATTATTTTAGAATCGCTGGTCACGGTATTGTTGATTTAACAGGTTATATAAATATTACCAATAATATTAGACTAAGCGGAGGAATCTACAACCTTACTGATCAAAAATATTGGGATTACCTCAGTAATAATAAATTATACAGTACATCAGATCATAAATATCTAGAGATGTTTACCGCACCGGGTAGAACATTCCAGTTAGGTTTAAATATTGATTTCTAGAAATATCTTAAAATATATTTATCATTTTCTAACCCGCTAATGCGGGTTATTTTTTTCCAAAAAGTATTACATGTAATATTTTTGTGGTAATATTGCTTACATAAATCTAACAAATTATCTAACAGATAGGTTTACCACACCAATTAAAACATCTAGTTTAGGTTTAACTATCTATTTCTAAAAAACATTTTAAAATATACTCATCATCTTCTAATGCGCTATTACGGATTAATTTTTATAAAAAAATATTACATGTGATATTTACATGTAATATTTTTGTGATAATATGGTTTACATAAATTTAACAAAACACCAAACGGGCGTTATGAAAAAAACCAAAGAGACCAAAAATTCAGCTTTTTACCAGCAACAATACCGACAACGGTTGCGTGAACAAGGTTTGGTCAAAAAAGAAGTTTGGATTTTACCTGAAAATACAACTAAATTATTGGAAATCGAAAAACAATTTCGCCAGTCTTTAGTTAAAGACAATAATATTAATCGTAAACAGGAATTTAATGAAATGGAAAGAAATGAAATTTGGTCAATAGAAACTCTTTACAATAAATTAATGCAATCAGAATTAGTTAAGCAAAGCCATGCAAGTATTGAAATCATTGATGGTATGGATGCTTGCTTGCATATCATTATGCATGAATATGGTGATTTGCCTTTATTTTTAAGTATATCAAATCAACAAATTGTTGTTGAATGTTTACTTTGGCCAGTTGATATTGTTAAAAATAAAACTCAATTCAATGAAGAAATTTTATGCACTCGTAAACTATTTCCATTATCAACAATAGCAATTGAAAAAGCTGGAGACGGCTCGGTCAACTACATTATGTATGGTGCGTTAAGTTCATCTTCACTTTTAAGTAATATTGTCTATGAATTAGAAACTTTATCTGACAATGTTATTAAAGCTACAGAAGCTTATGAACATCACATCAATCTTAACTAATTAAATTTATATAAATAATAAGGAGATTAAACATGGCTATCTTCAAAAAACTTGTTACAGCTCTTCGTGGTGGCATCAATGAAGCAGGAGAAGCGATCGTTGACACTCAAGCTCTAAGAATTCTCGATCAAGAAATTCGCGATGCTGACAGTGAATTAAAACAAGCTAAAGAATCATTAGCAAATATACTTGCACAACAAAAACTAGCAGATAAAGTTGTTAAAGAAACACAATCTAAAATTGATGAATATGAAAGTTATGCAATCAAAGCTCTTGAAAGTGGCAATGAAGAATTAGCACTTGAAGTGTCTGAAAAAATTGGATTTCTTGAAAGCGAACTTGAAAACAATAAGCAACAAGCCACTTACTTTGCTGAAACTGTAAAAAGCTTACGTCAATCAATTTCACAAACAGAAATCAATATTCGAAATTTAAAACAGCAAGTTGATATTGTGAAAGCAACTGAAAGCGTTCAAAAAGCACAATCAGCAGTTGCACAACGATATGGCGGTTCAACTGCAAAATTACAAACAGCTCTGGATTCTTTAGATAGAATAAAAAAACGTCAAGAGAAAAACAGCGCAGTCATTGAAGCAAAAAATGAATTAGCTAAGCTTGAAACTCAAAGTACGCTTGATAGTAAGCTTGAAGCAGCAGGAATCAAATCAGGCAACCAAAATGCTGCTGCAATATTAGCCAGATTAAAAGAAAAGCAAGAAAATCAAACTATTTAATAAAATAAAATTTTAGGTTAATATAGTTAACGTAATAAATTATTTAATTAATTTAGACTAGTTAATTCGGAAAATTAATATAAGGGAAAATAATGGAGCTTTTCTGGGGTATATTTTTTTCTTTTCCAGTAATCATATTTAGTGGGTTGTTAACACTTTGTGTATTATATTGGTTGGTTGCTGCTTTTGGTATTTTAAGCATTGATTGTTTAGATATAGAACTAAATGTCGATGTTGATGATATACCATTAGACATTCCAAATACTCCATCAGGATTTACAGGCCTATTGATGAAATTAGGTTTTAATAAAGTCCCAATGACACTTATTGTCACTTTGATTTCATTAATAGGTTGGTCAATCTCTTATTTCGCCTTTCGTTTCTTTATGTTACCTCTGTGTGAATTATTGCTAATTTATTACATAGCTGGTTTTTTTATTTTTTTAACTGCCTTTATTGCTGCAGTATATCTTACCGCATTTATTATAAAACCTCTTCGACCACTGTTCAGTAAATTAGAAAGCACTAATAATCATAAATCATTATTAGGGCAAACTGTTGAGATTCGTTCAAGCTATGTGAATGAAACAAAAGGAGAAGCTATTTACGAAGATGGTGGCGCTGGTTTAATTTTACAAGTTAGATGCACGAGCTCATATCAATTCAAACGTGGGGATAAAGCTGTTCTACTACGTTATGACACAACCAATAACAGCTATGAAATTATTAGCGTTAAAGAATTTAATGGATAGAAAAGTAAATATTTTTTTGGAGAATAATAAATTATGTCAATCAATACTGATACCATCATGTTTTTTCTAGTGATTGTTGGAATAGTCTTTCTGGTAATCGTTGGATTTTTCTTATTGTTTAAAGCGTTCTATATCAAAGTTCCGCAAGGTACAGCACTTATCGTTAATGACATGACGTCAAAACCTAAAGTGCATTTTACAGGTGCGTTGGTTTACCCTGTCATCTACAAAAAAGAATTCATGAAAATATCATTAATTACTTTTGATGTAGAACGTCGTGGTAAAGATGGTTTAATTTGTAAAGACAACTTACGTGCTGACATATGTGTCGCTTTTTATCTTCGTGTTAATGAAACAACTGAAGATGTTTTAAAAGTTGCTAAGTCAATTGGTGTAGATAGAGCGTCTGATCAAAAAGCGGTAAGTTCACTATTTAGCGCGAAATTTTCAGAAGCGTTAAAAACAGTAGGTAAGCAATTTGAATTATCTAAACTGTTTGAAGATCGTATGAATTTCCGTGAACGTATTATTGATGTAATTGGTAAAGATCTTAATGGTTATGCACTTGAAGATGTGGCTATCGACTATTTAGAGCAAACCCCAATCAAATCACTCGATCCTGATAATATTTTTGATGCCGAAGGTATTAACAAAATTACCTCGATCACAGCTGTTCATAAGGATGAAACTAATAAACGCGAAAGAGATCTTGAATTAGCTTTAAAGAAAAAAGATACCGAAACAATTGAAGCCAAATTAGAACTTGAACGTCAACAAGCGGATGCCGAAGCTCGTCAAAAACGCGAAATTGAAACCATTCGAGCTCGCGAACAAGCTGAAACATTAAAAGTACAAGAAGAAGAACGTCTAAAATCGGAACAAGCAAGAATCCAAGCACAACAAGAAATTGAAGTGCGTGAAGAAAATCGTTTGCGTGAAGTTGAAGTTGCTCAGCAAAATCGTCTTAGAGCAATTGCTATCGAAGAAGAACGCGTCGAACGTGCCCGTTCATTGGAAATTGTTGCTCGTGAACGAGAAGTAGAATTGCAACGCATTGAAAAAGACAAAGTTCTTGAAGAAGAAAAGAAACATATTGCCAATGTAATTCGTGAGCGAGTTGCAGTTGAAAAAACGGTAGCTGTTGAAGAAGAAAATATCAAAGAAGTACGAGAAATTTCTAAAGCTGATCGTGAAAAACAAACAACTATTATTGAAGCAGAAGCTAGAGCTGAACAAGAGTTAGTTAAACAAGTTAAGCAAGCTGAAGCAGATGAACAATCATCTAAACACCGTGCAATTGAAATTAGTACAATAGCACAAGCTGAACTTGAGGTTGCGGCTAAACAAGCTGAAGCGAAAAAACAACTTGCTCAAGGTATTGAAGCAGAAGAAGCCGCTATCGGTTTAGCAGAAGCCAAAGTTCGCAAAGCTCGTGCTGAAGCAGAAGAAAAAGAAGGTTTAGTAAAAGCAAATATTACTGCTGAACTTTTACTTGCTGAAGCAAAAGGTAATCAAGAAAAAGGCTTATCAGAAGCAAAAGTTATTGAAGCAAAAGCAATAGCAACAGAAAAACAAGGTCTAACCGAAGCTAAAGTTCTTGAAGAAAAACTTTCAGCTCAAGCTCGCGGTGATGAACGCATTGGATTTGCTAAAGCTGCAGCAACTAAAGAACAAGGTTTAGCTGAAGCACTGGTTATTCGTGAACGCTTAACAGCCGAAGCTAATGGTCTAGTTGAGAAATTCCAAGCGATGGGTACGATGAATGAACAATCTAAAAATCATGAAGAGTTCCGCTTGGCGCTTGAAAAAGGCTTCGAACAAGCTATGGCTGCTATTGCTGCTAATAAAGAAATTGCTAGAGAACAAGCAGATGTTCTTGCTGCTGCATTTAGCAAAGCGAACATTGAAATTGTTGGAGGTAATGATAACTTCTTTAACAGCTTCTCTAAAGCTATCAGTGTCGGTAAAGCTATTGAAGGAACTGTAAATCAAAGCCCAGTATTACAATCTGCTTTACAATCAGTACTATCACGTTTATCTGGTAATAAAAATATCGATTTAAACGAAACACTAAAAAATACTGATTTAAAAGCACTGGCTAAACAATTTTTACCGTCAAATAGTGATGAAAAAAGCGAATAATGAAAGGAATGATGATTTATAGCATCAAACAATTCAATTATCGTTAAATCGTTATTAAATTAACATTATCACTATTATCTTCCTTCGGTGAAATATTAGATTTTACCGAAGGTAATAGATTTTCTGTAACAAAATCAAGAGTAAAAAATGGCAGAAATAGAACAAGAAAACGAGCAACAAAATACACTCGATAAAGCAGTCGCAGAAGGCGGAGCCTACGAAATTCTTCGTAAACGTTTGACATCATTGGGCCAAGAACTCAATCAAAAAACTGAAGCGTTAAATCAACAACGACTTTCTGAATTTGGTAAAAGCGATATGTCGATCATCGGTCGCATTCGCATAAGAACCGAAAACAATTGTATCGCTCGAGATATCGTTAGATTTGGTGATTGGTTATTATTTGGTTATAACGTCTTTTTAGGGTTAAAAAAAGAAACCAAAATTGAAGATGTATTTTCACTTTATCAACTTGTTGAACGTGATGAAAATTATGAAGCAGATCCCGTTGATCTATCAAATACCTTTTTAAATATTGACCGTTTTGTTCAAGACTTCAATGAACTTTATACTTACTACAAAAATGCTCAACTATTGCAACTTGTTGAACGAGATGGCAAGCTCCTTGCCAGTTTCCAGATTGGTGAAAGAGTAAGTGATATTCGGGTATTTCGCTGGTCAATATCCAGTGATAAAAAAACGATTGATTATATTGATAATCGAGGTGAACGTGATATTGCTTTACCTCCTGCTTATGATTTTGAATGGACTGAAACCACCCGTGAAAACATCGTTAATGGTCGATTCTCTCATGTAAATATTCTTGATACCGTTTTTGTTGAAACCATTGGTGGTGACCTTACCATAAAATGTGAAAACAATACTAACGATGGATTAGGTATTTATCGTGAAGAAGTATTAGATAAAAATCAATCAATAAACGACGCAAAAATCGAATATGCAAAAGTAGGTGCACTAATTCTTTTAAAAGTCCTACCCTACCGAGAAGACAATTGGCGATATCTAATCTATAACACACTTACCCAAAAAGTACAAAGAATTGACTTTATTGGTCAAGCTTGTATTCAACTTCCAGAAGATCATGGGGTGATATTCCCAGGTGGTTACTATCTACAAAATGGGGAATATAAAACATTCGATCAATCTATGGGGGGAATGCGTTTTAGACGAATTCGTCGTTCACCAAATGGGGAAGATGTTTTATATATTTTTTACGATCCAAATTCTGGTCGCTTAGCTTTATTCAATTACAACATGATAGAGCGAAAATTGGATAACCCAATTCTAGGTCATGGTTACGCTGTATTTGAAGATGGCCGAATGGTCGTATTTGAAGGCGAAAATGATGAACCAACTCGTGTTCATCCTATGCAAATCTGGCAAACGCCTTTTTATAGTGACGAATTTGCAGCAACACAGCCAACCCACAATACCTTTTTAGGCAAAATCGGCAACGCAGAATTAGTGCGTGGTATTTCTGATCTCTATTTTATTTCTCGCGAAATTGATAATCAATCCGTCTCTTCGCAACTATACGGCAAACTAAGTGAAGATACTAAAAGATTATTTGATAGTTATTTTTGGCTTGCTGATGAAAAAAACCTATCATTTTCACCAATACTTCGTAATATTACCCAAACTAGTGAATTAGTACTTGATGAATATGAAAAAGTAGAAAGCATACGCCGTCAATCCGAAAGTGCGATGCGTGAAGCCATTACCAATCAACAAGATTTATTAACTAAATTATATCCTGATAGCTGGCAGGAAACTCAAGAATTTGTCGATGCGCTTAATGCAATAAAAATGCAATTAGGTCGCCTTGTAACATTAAGAACCTATCGTTATATCAATTTAGAACAAATTGATAAAATGGAAAATGAGCTGAAAGAACGTCAATCTTTAGTTTCATTGGCAACCGCCGAATTTTTAGGTAGTGACAAAGCACTTGAACCATTTATTTCAAAAATAGATAATATTGAAAAATATCTTGAGCAAGCTGACACTGTCGCCAAGCTTATTGAGCCAATAAACAACACTGACGAAATGTCCAATGACTTGGATATGCTTTCGCAATTAATGGCATCATTAAAATTTGAAGACGTTACACTACAAACTAGAATTATTGAATCAATTGCTGAAGTTTATGCCAAACTAAATCAAACCAAAGCAAGGATCAATCAAAAACGAAAAAATCTATCTAGTGTCGAAATGATTGCGCAATTTGGCGCCCAATTCAAACTATTTAGTCAAAGCATCGCAAGTGCTTTAAGCATCGCAACCACACCAGAAAAATGTGACGATGAACTCTCAAGGCTACTTGTTCAACTTGAAGAACTTGAAAACCAATTTAGCGAAAGTGAAGAGTTCCTTAATGACATTCTGACGAAACGCGAAGAAATATTAGAATCTTTCGAAACACACAAACAAGCATTACTTGAAGATCGTACAAGGCGCACCGAAGCCCTACTTACCGCAGCTGTTCGCATTTTAGATAGCATTCCGAGACGTACGGCTAAATTTTCGGATCAAAATGAACTTAATGCTTTCTTTGTGGCAGATCCTCTAGCATTAAAAATTCGAGAAATTGTTGAAAAATTGAGAGATCTGTTTGATAACGTCAAAGCCGATGATATTGAATCACGTTTTAAAGGTGCACGTGATCAGGCCATACGCGCATTACGAGATAAATCAGAAATATTCGAATCTGGTGGCAACGTTATAAAATTAGGTCCAAAACACAAATTCAGCGTAAACACACAAGAGCTTGACCTAACTATTGTTCCGAAAGAAACTCATTTATGTTTGCAATTAACGGGTACGGATTATCAAGAGAAAATAGAGAATAGTAAATTAGAAAGTTATAAACCGTTCTGGACTATATCACTTGAATCAGAGTCACCAACAGTCTATCGTGGTGAATATCTAGCCTACTCTATTATCAACGCCATATTAAAAAAAGATCTTGATATCAGTTATGAAGAATTAGTTACTCAATTAAGTCAACCTGAAAGTTTGGTTAAAACCGTTCGTGATTATGCAGCCATGCGATATCGTGAAGGTTATGAAAAAGGTATTCACGATCACGACGCGGTAAAAATCTTATCAAAACTTATTCCACTAGGTGAAGCAGCCGGCTTATTGCGTTACAATCCATTAGCTCGTAGTTTAGCTATATTATTTTGGCAACATAATCAAAAAAATGATGTCGCAAAATTATGGCCGGAACGAGCCAAGACTTGCAAAGATATTCAAGCTCTATTTGGTCATGATGAAGGATTAATTAATCTACAAACAGAAATGGCTACAGAGCTAAATCAATTCTTGCAAACGTATCCAATAAAACATGATTATTTTCATATCAAACAAGCGACTGAATATTTAAGTTATGCGCTGTCTGAAATACCGCAAGAGTTTAACTTAAGCAAATACAGCATTTACATGTATGAAGGACTAAAAGCCAAGTTGGAAGAGCTTCATATGTGGGGCGATTTTAATCAATCGCAACTTAATTTGAAAACTCGCTTAGCTGATCGTTGGAATCTTATTGAAAGTTGGTATAAGGGACTTTGCACACTTCCTCAATATCAGAAATTAGTCGACTACATACCTGAAGCAATTTTGCTATGCATGCTAGACAAAGAAAATAGTATAAGCATGCAAATTAGTGAACTTGAACTGGATATAACGGTTAGCGACTTGTTAGGCGAACATCCAACAATCAAACAAGGGGTTTTAAATATCAACCTTGATGATTTCTTCAGTCGTATGCGCAAACATGCACGAGTCATCATTCCAGAATTTCGTCATTATCAGACTTTACGTCAAGAAGTTCTTGATGAACAGCGATACTTTTTGCACATTGATGAATTCAAAGCTAAACCGTTAAGTTCATTTGTTCGCAATAAACTTATCAATCAAGTTTATCTTCCTATCATTGGTGATAACCTAGCCAAACAAATGGGTACCGTCGGGGAAAGCCGACGAACCGATTTAATGGGATTATTATTACTTATCTCCCCTCCTGGTTATGGTAAAACAACATTAATGGAATATATCGCTAATCGTTTAGGCCTGATATTTATGAAAATTAATGGGCCAGCATTAGGACATAGTGTTTTATCTTTCGATCCTGAACAAGCGCCAAATGCAACAGCACGTCAAGAACTTGAAAAGTTAAATTTAGCCTTGGAAATGGGTAATAATGTCATGCTTTATGTGGATGATATTCAACACACCAATCCTGAATTTTTACAGAAATTTATCTCATTATGTGATGGTTCACGTCGTATCGAAGGTGTTTGGAAAGGTAAAACAAAAACTTATGATTTAAGAGGTAAAAAATTCTGTGTGATAATGGCCGGTAACCCATATACCGAGTCAGGTGAAGTATTCAAAATACCCGATATGTTAGCTAACCGTGCTGACATATATAACTTGGGTGAAGTTCTTGGTGGAATGGATGAAGTTTTTGCATCAAGTTATATTGAAAACTGTCTCACCTCTAATTCAATTCTGTCTCCTTTGGCATTACGTGACCTTAATGATCTGTATCATCTAATTGATCATGCCCAAGGCAAACCACTTAATACCAATGAATTGAGTTATGACTATAGCCAAGCTGAAATAAGTGAAATTGTTGCAGTTCTACGCCACTTATTAAAAATTCGTGAAGTAGTATTTAAAGTTAATCAACAATATATCATTAGTGCAGCACAATCGGATAAATACCGTACTGAACCTCCGTTCAAATTACAAGGTAGTTATCGAAATATGAATAAACTCGCCGAAAAAATTTCATCAGTAATGAATGATGAAGAACTTAATCAAGTTATTGAAGATCATTACTTGGGTGAAGCACAATTGCTAACTAACGGCGCAGAAGAAAATCTACTCAAATTAGCCGAAATTCGAGGAGTATTAACAAAAGAACAAACAGAGCGATGGCAACAAATCAAAAATGACTTTATGCGAAATAAAACGCTAGGTGGTGACGAATCCAATACTGGAAATCAAATTGTCACTCAACTCGCTGATCTTGTACAAAGCGTACAAGCGTTAAAGTTATAAAATATGCAGACTAAACTATCGCTAATCACATAGTTTAGTCTGCTCATAAATCACATCTAAACTAATAAAAATAAAAGCGGGACCACTCTTCCCGCTTTATTAAAAAACTACTCCATAAAACATATAAATACTATCGTTATTCAAGCATTTTAGTGCATCACTTAATAATTCTAAATTAACTCATATTAAATTTTGTAAGAAAGTATTAAACATTGTGATTTTACAATAGTAAAAATTGGCACACTTTGATATAAATTTCCAATGATTTATTTGTATTGTCTAATTTACTAAAAAACTAAAATATCAAATCCTTTTTCAGAATACTTTATCAAAAAAATCTGTTAGGTAACTTGTTTGTTATTAGAACAGTGCACCGCGAGCAATTTCCATCCACTCTATTACCAATTGAATTAACAGAAAAAATGAAAGAAGAGATTAAGAGAGCAGGATTTAAAATAGGCACTGGAGAGCAAATTATCATTGATAAGTCTGAAAATATTTTAAGAATTGCAGGATTAATTAATGATGCATTTGAATACACTAAAAATGATGAAAATTTTAAACGAAAATAATTAACTTCCTTGCATTCAAAGCCGCTTATAGCGGCTTTTCAATAATAATCATTTACAAAATTTAATTGCCTAATTCACTTATTTATTTGTTTTTATATATTAACATGTAAAAATAAGTCTAAATTTTTAAATTAACAAAAGGAATTCAATCATGATAACAGGCAATTGTTTATGTGGAGAAGTTGTTTACCAGTTAAGTAGTGATATTAAAACTATTGTGTTTTGTCATTGCTCAAGATGTCGTAAGCAAACTGGAACAGCATTTAATGCATCCGCAATAATAAAAAAAACAGATTTAACATTCATTAGAGGTGAATCAAATATAAAAAATTATGCCAGTAATGGCGTTAATCGCCATTTTTGTTCAAATTGTGGATCGCATATTTTTTCAGTTCGAGAAAATGATAGTAATACTTACCGTTTACGTATCGGACTTATTAATGAACCAATTATCACTGAAGATCGTATACACGTTTATACCGATTCAAAAGCGAACTGGGATAATATTTGTGATGGGTATACTCAATACCCTGACGCTATAAACTCGTCTGATTTTATCCCTAATAACAATTAGGTATGGTTCAATTTTAACTTAGCATTTTGGTGAAATTAAAAAGTTAATTGGTTAAATTGATGATATTTTGTCAATCCAGTCGAAAAACAGTTAAAAATCATTGACGGATCAAAATAGATTTATATAATACACTGCGTTTACTCAAAAAAACGCATCAAAGTCTCCTTAGCTCAGCTGGATAGAGCAACGGCCTTCTAAGCCGTAGGTCACAGGTTCGAATCCTGTAGGGGACGCCATTACTAGGTTCAAATACATTCTAAAAACCCTTAATTCCAAGCTTTCCACTTAAATTAACATGCATTTATATTTTATAAAATCCTATAAATTCAAAAGGTTGTGACTACATTTAGGACTACACTATAGAAAGATTTAAAGCACATTAATCATACTTTAATGTTTACAATACCACTTAATTAAAAATATCTGCTTTGATGTCGAGCCATCCCTACAGTCCTATGCACGCTATAGCCCAACGTCGAAAACTGCTGAGGTATTTATTAGTCGTAAACGGATTAAACATAATGGCGATCCTGTTTTGGCTTGGGCTATAGGTAATGTAGTAATGGAAACAGATGCAAATGCCAACATCAAGCCCAATAAAAAGAAAGCAGCCAACAAGATAGACCCTGCAGTTGCTTTCCTCATGTCATTCGGTACCTACTTACTTGAATATGGCGAGATAGATATCAACCTATCAGATGAATAAAAATAAGCGTTATACGAGTTCAAGAAATTTTTCGATATCTTCTCGTAACTTTTCTAGATTAGTATTCTGATTAGGAGCTTCCCTTTCTTCCATGGAAGTATATTTTTGGTTTAAATTTTTAAAGTTAGTTTTTCGAAAGTTTACCAATTAACGATTTAATTCTGACATTAACTTATTTGAAGTTGTTCTTAACTTTCTTTCATAAAATATAATTGGAATAAAACATACAATGGTATCCATTCATTTATTCCTTTTATCTAACAAAAATCTGCTTGACTTTGGACTTAACAATAATTCTACATTGAGCAAATTAGATATTATTTTATTAATAATAGTTTCTAACTCTTTTTTATTTGATTCATTTAAATTATCACAGATAAGATTTAAATCTATAAAAATCAGGTAGTTTTCATATAATTGATAAGTTGTGACTTTTAAAGAATTAACCAACTCTTGTCTGTTTTTTGATAAAATCTCGATTTCTATCCACTTCCTATCAGCCAACCGACCTCCTAAAGCTGCACTAATTAAACTTAATATTGCAACCAAAATAGGAACAGCCCATTTTTCATTCTCTACTATCCATTCTTTATAAACAATTAGCTAATAATACATAAAAAATCTTAATTTATGACTTTCTAAGAAAAAATAGTTTAAATAATACCATGTTATTAACAATATATAACATTATAGAAACACAAGGTTAATTATTTTAATATTATAAATAATTTTATTAGTATTGTTAGTGCCATAAAATCTGAAAAAGAAGTTTTCTTTTAGTTTTTCCATCATTAATAAAATATCATAAACTCTTTGATTTTTAGGATTAAACTAAAAAAGAGATAATAAAATTTATTTAATAACACTTTGATATTGAGTGCGATCATGAGTACTGTGGTCACTATAAAATCAAGGTAGACTTATACGTGATTTCAAACAGTTAATTATCAAAACTTAAAATAATATTTATATATTTTCTACTATTTTAAGTTGTATAATAACAGTTTTTTTAGGTTTTATTGAAAGATTTTTACTTTTTTAAATAACTAAGGCTAATTTTTTTATATTTTTTAGCATAAAATAACCTTTAATTTATTGCCTATTAAGCTAATTTTTTTTTATTATCATGTTGTTCAAGAGCCTTTTTAGTTCTTTTTATATCTTTTTTAATAGAATTGATTTTTTTCATTATCTAGAGCAATATTCTCTGGAGCAATACCCATATTTTGTATCATTACCTCCCTCACGGTTTTACCAACACTTTCTGCTGCTCTTTGAAGCGGCTGTTGCCCTTTAATATTTTGATTTTTAATTTTTTCTTCTGTCTGTGAAATTCGAAATATGTTGGCAGCTAATTCTGTAGAGTTCATATAATCAAGCAATGTCTCTTTTGAATTTTTCAATCCTTTTTTATTTTTAAGTTGATTTATATTCATGTTATACATTCCTCTATATCCAGCATTTTGAAACAAAGCATAATCAACAACCCCATGAGCTTTAGCCATTCTTCCTAAAGATTTTTCTTGATTAGTAATTTCTCCACGTAAATAAACGCGATTAACTTTATCATGATTTTGGT
Source organism: Gilliamella sp. B14384G12 (assembly GCF_016101825.1). NCBI lineage: Bacteria > Pseudomonadati > Pseudomonadota > Gammaproteobacteria > Orbales > Orbaceae > Gilliamella > Gilliamella sp. B14384G12. The sequence goes on from NZ_JACFPU010000005.1 coordinate 36,306, forward strand.
AAGCAGTCTCAATTTCATCAGCCAAATTAGCAAAATAAGCTTGAGCCATAGCTACAGTTTTATTACTTATATCACCATTCAATACTGTTAAATAGCAAGCAAAACGGGTTAATTTAAAATCATTATGATAATTTGGAGAAGAATATTGTATAAAATTTTCAAAAAAAGGAATGTTTAATGATGTACAAACAGTCGATGCTTTATTTATAGCTTTATTTATCGCTGACATGTCTTTATAACCAAGCATTGCTGCTAAATCAGATGCTAACCAGTAAATTATACCATTTTGCTTGGCAAAATCATCAAAAGTTAGTTCTGAATTGTCAGTAAAAACCATTGTTTGTTGTGTCATATCAAATCCAAATTTACCCATTTAACTTTCCTTATGTTATCACGAAATAATTAAAATTTTTTATTATTAAAATATTAAATTTAAGAAAACTAAAAAAACTAATGATTATTATAACTGGTATAATATTTGATTAAAAATCTGATCGTTCTCCTCAATAGAATTGATTTATTTAACATGACTTTACCATAAATGTAAAGTGGTTCCAATTTGTTTTGATAACTTTTTTAGACATTTTATTAACTGAAAATTTACAAGTGAATTTTTTTATAATCTTTAAAAGATTTCAATTAAAATTACTTGAGAATACAAAGATTTATTTTCTATAGTCATTTAATTATTAGAAATAAATGTATTATAAAATGAATTTTATTTTTTTATGATTATTTATCTATAATCACTATTTTTTGTTCCAAAAGTAAAAAATTTCATCAATCTATAAAAATTTAAATATTCTTTATATTAAAGTCTTTAATTTTAGTAAGTATTTTATAAATATTTGTAATTTCAAAAAACTAAATTATTAATTTTATTTTTTGTTTCCTATTTTTAGTTGGCTTAGATGTTTAGATAAACTTAGCAATATTGGTAGATTTTTAATTTTTTTTTCAATAATTCTACCAATATAATATTTAGCAATAACATAAGTTATTTGGCATTAGCTATTTGAGCCTTTAGCATGGCTAGCCGACTTTGACCTTGTTGCATTTTCTTTTCTGGTGATAGTTGGTTTGGTACATCTTGCCAATCTAAATCATCTTGAGGTAATTCTAATAAAAATCGACTTGGTTCGACATATACTGTTTCACCAAACTGTTTACGTTGACGACTGAATGAGAAAGTAAGTTCATGCTGTGCTCTTGTGATACCTACATATGCAAGACGACGCTCTTCTTCAATATTATCTTCATCGATACTGGTCTGATGAGGTAATAGCCCTTCTGACATGCCAATCAGATAAACATAAGGAAATTCCAAACCTTTTGAAGCATGTAATGTCATAAGCTGAACTTGATCGAGATCTTCTTCGTTTTCATTACGCTCTAACATATCACGAAGAGTAAATCTTGCTACAGCTTGTTCTAAGGTCATACTTTCATCAATATCATCGCCTTGTAACATGTCATTTAACCAACTAATTAGCTGTTCAACGTTACGCATTCGCATCTGACCAGCTGTTGGTGATGCTGACGTTTCATAGATCCAACTTTCGTAATGAATACCATGTAATAGTTCATGAATAGCGTCCATTGGCTCAGTGTGTGATTTTTCAATTAATGAATCAAACCAATGAATGAAAGTATGCAACGTTTCCATACGTTTGCTTGAAAGTAGTTCCGTTAGGCCCATATCATGGCTTGCTTGATATAAACTCACGCCACGATGATTTGCCCACTCACCCAGTTTTTGAATGGTTACTGGACCAATTTCCCGCTTTGGAGTATTGATAATACGGATAAAGGCATTATCGTCATCAGGATTAGTCAATAAACGCAAATATGCCATAAGATCTTTAATTTCAATACGCGCAAAAAATGAAGTCCCCCCTGATATTCGATATGGGATGCGGTATTGCATGAGCATTTTCTCAATTAAGCGTGATTGATGATTACCTCGATATAATATGGCATATTGACCATATTGGCTGTTGTTAGCAAAACGATGGCCAATTAAGTCGTTTACCACCTTTTCAGCTTCAGAATCTTCGTTATCTGCGGATATTATTCTTAATGTTTCACCATAACCCAGTTCTGAAAAGAGTTTCTTTTCAAAAATGTGTGGATTATTTTCGATTAAAATATTAGCTACTTTTAATATACGACCAGATGATCGGTAATTTTGTTCAAGTTTGATGACTTCTAAATTAGGAAAATCTTGATTAAGTAATACTAAATTTTGTGGGCGGGCTCCACGCCAAGAGTAGATAGATTGATCGTCATCTCCAACTACCGTAAATTTAGCTCTATCGCCAACCAGTAATTTAATAAATTCATATTGGCTTGTGTTAGTATCTTGGTATTCATCTACCAACAAATAACGGATTCGATTTTGCCATTTTTCGCGGACTTCTTCATTATTTTTTAACAACAATGTTGGCAATAAAATAAGATCATCAAAATCTAAAATGCTACACGCTTTCAACTGTTTTTCGTATAGTTGGTAGCAATGCGCAAAAAGCTTTTCTTTATTGGTTTGCGCGCGCGCCATAGCTAAGGTTGAATCAACAATATCATTTTTCCAGTTTGATATCATAGCGCGAAGTTGATTAATTAGATCTTTATCCCCTTCCAGCCATTGCTGGGTTAATTCTTTCAATAATGCTGTTTGATCATGGTCATCAAATAATGAAAAATTGGATTTGATCCCCAAATGTTTATATTCTTTCCTAACAATATCAAGTCCCAAAGTATGGAACGTTGAAATTTTAAGTCCCCTAGCCTCTTGTTTAGTAATTGAATGAGCTATACGTTCTTTCATTTCACGTGCAGCTTTATTGGTAAAAGTAACTGCAACAATATGTCTTGGCAAATATTCTTTAACCCGAATTAAATAGGCAATTTTATTAATAATAACCCGAGTTTTGCCAGAGCCAGCCCCCGCTAAAACAAGGCATGGACCTGAGACATATTCGACGGCTTGTTGTTGACTTGAATTTAAACGCACAGAGTATAAACCATTAAGAAAATTGGCGGCTAGTATATAACGATATGCTAGCCACGTGCAATTGTAACAAATTTGAAATAAATTTTATTGAATAAAGGCTAAAGCTTGTTCTACAACCTCAATGCATGCACCTTTTTTATGAGCATTTTCGCTAAGATATCGACGCCACTGCCTTGCTCCTTTACAACCGTTAAAAATTCCCAGTGTATGGCGCATGATATGGTTTAGCTGTGCACCTTGGGTTAATTGTTGTTCAATATAAGGATAGAGTGCGCGGATAGCTGCTTTAGGTTTGATGATTGGTGAATCTGATCCAAAAATCTGTGAATCAATATGGGTTAGCAATAATGGATTTTGATATGCTTCTCGACCAACCATTACACCATCTACATGACACAGATGTTGTTTGATTTCGTCTATTGTTTTTATGCCACCATTAATGGCAATAGTTAAATCTGGGTAATCTTGTTTAAGCTGATAAACACGCTCATAATTAAGTGGAGGTACTTCACGATTTTCTTTAGGACTCAAACCAGATAACCAAGCTTTGCGCGCATGAACAATGAAAGTATTAGTATAAGGCATCACTTTATCGATAAATCCACGTAAAAAATCATAACTATCGAAATCATCAATTCCAATTCGTGTTTTGACTGTGACAGGTATATCAACCTGATCTTGCATCTGCTCAATGCAATCTGCGACTAAATCAGCTTTCCCCATTAAACAAGCACCAAACATGCCATTTTGTACACGATCGGATGGACAGCCTACATTTAAATTAATTTCGTTATATCCACGTTGTTGAGCCAACTTTGCACATTGTGCAAGTGCTTTAGGATCACTACCTCCTAATTGTAAACTAATTGGCTGTTCTTCTTGGTTGAAAGCTAAATAATCACCTTTGCCAAATAGTATTGCACCAGTTGTTACCATTTCGGTATACAAAAGCGTTTTTTTGGTTAGAATTCGATGGAAATAACGACAATGTTTATCAGTTAGATCCAGCATTGGCGCAACAGAGAAATGATTTAAATCAATTTTTTTTTGCAAACTTACCTCGACATTATAAGAAAAAGTGTTATTCTATCCGTCTTTTTTTTAAAACAAAGATTCATAGTATAAGGGAATTAACATGGATATCAATGAAACAAACATTATTTCAATTAACTCTACGGAATTATTAAGAAAACAAATGCGATTTATTGCGATTATGCAACAAATTTTTGGAGTCATAGCTATTATAGGTGGTGCGATTAGTTGTTTAGGTATTATCACCGCAATTATCGGTGTTCCCGTTATTTTGGGGGGGATAAAACTGTTTAAATCAGGAAATTCATTTAGTCTGGCTGCGAATCTGCAAAAAGCGGATGACTTTGTTGAAGCCATAAGCAATTTACATGGTTATTGGAAATTTCAATTAATCACTTTCATTTGTTCAATTATATTTTTTATTCTATATTTAATACTTATAGTTGTATTTGTAGCTTCTTTCGCTCAAGGCTATCGTTAAGTTCAGCTTGTCTGCACTATAGTTTATCTTTCTATGTTTTACTGAACTCAATAAAAAAGAAAAACCTCGCAACATTACGAGGTTTTTTATTTTACTGAAAAGATGGACGAAATTGCGACTAAAATAAAGTGTTAGATGATTATTGATTAGTCTCATCATCCGATTGTACGTTAATAGGATCTGATATTTCTTGTTTATTCATTTCTTCTAAAGATTTTGAATTTTCCAATGCTGAAACTTTAATATCTGTCACTCTACCCATTTTATCAAAATAAATGGAATACGTTCTTTGACTAATGCTTTCATGTTGTGGTTGTTGACGAAAAACATAATACCAAACGTTATCACCAAAAATAGAAGTTAACATCGGTGCACCCATGATAAAGACAACTTGATCTTTTGTTTGACCAACTTTTAATAAATCAATTGCTTCTGGTGTCACATAATTACCTTGATTGATGTCAGGTCGATACACCCAACTATCAACGACTGAACAACCAGTTAATAAAATACTAGTTAAAATTACAAGCGAGGTAAATTTACGAAACGGCATCTACACTTAACCTATTTTGAGAATATAATGGCGCCTATTATCGCTGATATTTTAGCTGAGTGCTAGCCAAATTAATAAATTCTTTCCCAATTGTGTAATAAAACAGTAATAACGCATTGATAATGTAAATTACTGCTTGACATTTATTTGCTTATCTACAAACTAATTAACTTATTTATAAATTCTATCCATTAACCATTAAAGGTAAAAAATGAAATTAGATACAATTGATCAAAAAGCAAGTTATGCTATAGGATTACAAATTGGGCAACAACTAAAAGACTCAGGTCTAAATAATTTAGATCTAAATGCATTAAAATTTGCAATGGAAGATGTATTATCAGGTAATCAACCTGCACTCCCTTTGCAAGAATTACATGATGCATTACGCCACGTACATGAACAAGCAACCAAAGAAAAGGCTAAACAGGCCGAAAAAATTGCGCAAGAAGGAAAAGATTTTCTTGCAGAAAATCTTAAAAAAGATGGCATTAAATCGACCGAATCTGGTTTACAGTATGAGATCATTACTGTTGGTGAAGGAGCACTACCAAAAGCAACTGATCGCGTACAAGTTCACTATACCGGTCAATTAATTGATGGTACTGTATTTGACAGTTCTGTTGAACGTGGTCAACCAGCTGAGTTTCCTGTTAATGGTGTGATACCTGGTTGGGTTGAAGCTTTACAACTTATGCCTGAAGGTTCTAAATGGCGTTTATATATTCCTCAAGAATTGGCTTATGGAGCACAAGGTGCTGGCGCATCAATCCCACCTTATAGTGCATTAATTTTTGATGTTGAATTATTGAAAGTTTTATAAGTAAAAATGGACGCGAAAGCGTCCATTTACATTTTAATTATGATTTGTTTTTGGTAAAAAATAAGAGCTAAATGCAGCGATAAACAATAAAATACTTGCTATACCAAAAGCAACAAGATGGGTATGTAGGTTATCATAAGCCCAACCGCCTAACCATGAACCAATCATAGCTCCGATTTGATGACCTAAATAAGTTAATCCAGAAAGTAGTCCTACAATTTTTACACCATAAATATCTGCGGTAATCGCCCCTGAAGTGGACAAAGCACCTGCCCAAACTAATCCTCCTAACACTGCAATAGTAAATAGTTGCCATTCATTTGATGCTAAAACCAAAGCAATAAAACCGATGCCTCTAACTAAATAAACCATCACTAAAATATTTTTTCTTTGGACAATATCAGAAAGATACCCAAGTGCTAATGTACTAAAAATGGCGACAAAACCAATCATTCCAATTGCATTAGAACTCACCATTTCATTAAATCCATGGTCAATGAGCATTGGAACACCATGTGTTCCTAATAAATTCATACTAAAACCACAAGTAAAAAGACCAAAACTAAGTTGCCAAAATGGTATAGTTTTTAATACTTCGCTAAGTTTTATACTTGATTGAGGTTCTCGTGCAGTATCTTGATTAAACTCAATGATATCTTTGTGATGATCTTTCATTATGATAAGTGCAACTGGCACGGCTATAATCATAAAAAGAATAGAAAAACCAACTAAAGTAGTTTGCCAACCATATATAGGAATGAAAAAAGCAAACACTGGTAGCATTACCGCTATTCCAGCCATACTTCCTGATGATAAGATAAATAAGGCTAATCCTCTATGTTTGTAAAACCACTTTGTCACAATAGGTGTAAAACTGACTGAGCCAACAAACGATGTACCAAATGACAATGCAATGCCAAATGAAAAAAGAAAATTCCAATAATCACGAGACATCGCCGACCAAATCGTTGAAAGTATAATTATCAGGGTACCAAGCAATAGCACAAAGCGAGTACCATATTTACCAACCAAATAACCAGCTATTGGCATAGCAATACCAGAAAATAGCATACCAATAGCGATAACACTAGAAAGAACACTGCGGCTAAAACCAAGATCGTTAGCTATAGGAAGGAAAAATACGCCCATGCTCATTCTAAGTCCGCTCGAAAGCAATGTTAAAATTGATGCAGCAACGACAATATTCCAACCAAAATACCATGAAAAACGCATACCCATTCCCAAAGATTTTTTATAGATAATTTACCAACTGTAATCTCATTTTAGTTTAACAATATGTATAAGTCATTTAATTTCCGTTATAATGCCACCAATTAACGACAATAGACAAAAGTGTAAGGAAAGTTATATGTCTACAAACATTATTCGTATCGCTATCGCTGGTGCCGGTGGCAAAATGGGACGACAACTTATTCAGTCTGTTGCGCAAATCGATGGCGTAACATTAGGAGCTGCATTTGAACGTGAAGGTTCCTCTCTTATTGGATCTGATGCAGGCGAACTTGCTGGTATTGATGTATGTGGCATTAAAGTATCGGACAACCTCGACCAAGCTAAAGATAAATTTGACGTACTCATTGATTTTACTCGACCTGAAGGTACATTGAATCACTTAGCTTTTTGTGTCGAAAATAAAAAAATGATGATAATTGGCACCACTGGTTTTGATGATGCAGGCAAACAAGCAATTGCTGATGCTGCAAAAAAAATCAGCATTGTTTTTGCGGCTAATTTTAGCGTTGGTGTAAACTTAGTACTTAAGTTGCTTGAAAAAGCGACTAAAATTATGGGCGATTATAGTGATATCGAAATCATCGAAGCACATCATCGACACAAAGTCGATGCCCCATCAGGCACCGCTTTAGCTATGGGTGAAGCAATCGCCGATGCACTGAATTGTGATTTGAAAGATCGGGCGGTTTATTGTCGTGAAGGACATACTGGTGAACGTCCTAAAGGAGCTATCGGCTTTGCTACCATTCGCGCTGGAGATATTGTTGGCGAACACACAGCCATCTTTGCAGATATTGGTGAACGAGTTGAAATTAGTCATAAAGCATCTAGCAGGATGACCTTTGCTAATGGTGCAGTGCGCGCTGCATTGTGGCTTGCAAAACAACCTATTGATTTGTATGACATGCGCGATGTCCTTAATTTAAATAGCTTATAAATTCCTAAGATGTTAGATGAAGTTTGGATGCAGCATGCACTCATGTTAGCTAAAAAAGCTGAAGAAATTGGGGAAATTCCTGTTGGCGCGGTTATTGTTGACGAAAATAATAACATTATTGGTGAAGGTTTTAATCAATCAATTTTGACACATAACCCCACTGCTCATGCTGAAATGATAGCATTAGCAAACGCAGGTGAATATTTAAAAAATTATCGATTAATTAATACTACCCTTTATGTCACATTGGAGCCTTGCATCATGTGTGCAGGCGCCATTATTCACAGTCGTGTTAAACGTGTTGTCTATGGTGCAAGTGATTATAAAACAGGAGCTGCAGGTTCGTTAATTGATATTCTTGCACATCAGGGGATCAATCACTATGCAGAAGTAACTGGAGGCGTGTTAGCAAATGAATGTGGTAATATTTTAAGTGAATTTTTCAAAAAAAGGCGCTTACAAAAAAAAGCACTTAAAAAGTGCTGCCAAGAAGTTTAAGGTTAACTATACGTTTCAGTAAAAAAGCAAGTATTTTTTTATAGTTTAATAAAAAATTGCCTGCTTATTCTTTTTAGTCAGGAAAATTGCTAAAATCTAGTTCGATTTATTTAAAAAGTTATTTTGAGCACAATTAATGAAAAAACACACATTAGAAATGATGATATCCGAAGAAGATATCAAAAAACGCGTAATTGATTTAGGTCTACAAATTAGTCAAGATTATAAAGATAGTCAAAACGAACTAGTTTTAGTTGGACTTTTACGAGGTTCATTTATATTTATGGCTGATTTAAGTCGAGCAATCACTGTTGGTCATGAAGTCGATTTTATGACGGCATCAAGTTATGGCAATGCGGTTGTTAGTAATCGTGATGTCAAAATTCTAAAGGATTTGGATGAAGATATCCGCGATAAAGATGTATTAATTGTTGAAGATATTATTGATACAGGTAATACACTAAGTAAAGTGATGGCAATCTTAAAATTACGTCACCCACGTAGCATTGAAATTTGTACTTTACTTGACAAACCGTCACGTCGAGAAGTAAACGTACCAGTAAAATATATCGGCTTTTCTATTCCAGATGAGTTTGTGGTTGGTTATGGTATTGACTATGCTCAGCACTATCGTCACTTACCTTATATTGGTCATGTAACATTACTTGACTCTTAATTAAGGATTAGTTTTAAAATTTAAAAAACAGGCAAGGATGAATAAATGATCGAGTTAACAGATATTACAAAGACGGTAAATTTACAATTTGATATCATCGGTTATGAGTTCCCTGACAGCAAAGATGATTGGTGTTTGCTAAAAGTCATCGTCCAACAAAGTGGTAATCGGTTTGAAAAAACCGATCCTGCTTTAGAAATAGCTGATTTACACACACTATACAATTGGTTTAATGATTTATCAAAAAGCAAATTACCAAGTGATGCTAAGTTATGGTTTACTGAGCCTTGCTTTTCACTTGCATTTATTTCTTATAAAAATCAAATAGTAACAATTTCAATTACACTTAGTTGTGAACTTGAACCAGATTTTTGTCTTGATGCTCACTATGAGTTACAAGATAATTGGACAATCGTTTTTGAATTATCTAAAGATAACTTAGCAACGATACTAAAACATCTAAAACAATGGATTGTAAAATTCCCTTATCGAACATAATATTCCATGAGAATTAACTTTATTTTACAAAGCGTATCATAGACGATGAAACAACAAATATGTTAAATTTACAGACAATAACAAACCCATAATAGCTTCCAAAACAATTTCTAAAAAATCATCGAGGTGTTTGTGTCACGATTTTCCCGTTCATTATGTTTAGTTTTAATGATAACTACAGCATATTGTCATGCTGATATGCAGTTATCAATTAAAGGTTTATCTGGGGAACTTGCTGATAATGTGGATGCCCGCGTTTCATTAATTGAACCAAATAAAATCAATAATTCACCTAATTTTAAGCGTTATTTTGAAAGCGAAGCACAAAAAGCCCTTCGAGCGTTAGGATATTACTCCCCTAGTTTTGAATATTTTGAACAAGATCCTAAAGTATTAACTGTTAAAATTTCACCTGGCATACCAATACTAATTGAACAACTTAACATAAATATTACGGGTGAAGGTAAACAAGATAAAGATTTTAATGAGTTACTTGAACATGACTTGCCTAAAAAAGGTGATATTTTGAATCATGGTAGTTACGAATCATTTAAAAAATCATTACTTAATCTATCTTTAGAAAAAGGATATTTCGATGCTAATCTGTCTAAGCATCAGTTAGCTGTATCAAATTATGAACACCAAGCTTATTGGAATATTGATTTGAATACGGGTCAACGTTACAAATTTGGTAAAGTTAGTTTTCCAAATGTGAAAATCCGTAAAGACTATTTAGCTAATCTAGTACCATTTAAAGAAGGTGAAAAATATACGGCTGAACAGCTATCTATATTAAATAGACGTCTTAATTCAACCAATTGGTTTAATTCTGTTCTTGTTACACCAGACTTTCCTCATCTAAGTGAGGATAAAACTCTCCCTATTGAAGTGACAACTTCGCCGCGTAAAAAAAATAGTATGGACTTAGGGTTAGGATACTCTACGGATAATGGCGTACATGGTAGAATAGGCTGGAGTAAACCTTGGATTAATAGTCGAGGACAAAGTTTTCAAAGTAATTTATCTCTATCATCACCTGAACAAATGATAACCATGAGTTATAAAATACCCCTTAAACAATCACCTTTAGAGCAGTATTACACTATCCAAGGTGGTTATAAAAAAATTGACAATAATGATACTTATTCGCGTTCCTATACTTTTGGAGTGTTGCGCAATTGGGATCGCTTTGAAGGATGGCAAACAGCATTAGGTCTAAGTATGCTAAGGGATGATTTTACCCAAGGGGATTCAAGTTATAAAACATTCTTATACTATCCCTCGCTTAGTCTTTCACGCATCCGTAGTGACGATAATATATTACCTATGTGGGGTGATTCCCAACGTTATTCAGTTGAAGCCGCAGCAGAAACATTAGGTTCTGATATCAATTTAGTTCGTTTCCAAGCACAACAAACTTGGATCCGTTCATTAAAAGAATCTCATCGATTTATTGTTAGAGGGAATTTTGGGATAATTCAAGCGAGTAATTTTAACAGAGTACCGCCTTCTTTCAGATTCTTTGCTGGCGGTGATCGAAGTATTCGTGGTTACAGCTACCAATCTATTTCGCCAGAGGATAAAAAAGGGAAACTTAAAGGTGCATCTAAACTCATCACTGGTTCGGCAGAATATCAATATAATTTATCTGGTCCATGGTGGGGAGCAGTATTTATTGATAGTGGTGAAGCAATAGATAAAGTTGATAAAGCTAAATTTTATACCGGTAGCGGATTTGGTATTAGATGGTCATCACCTGTTGGCCCTATAAAATTGGATCTGGCAACCCCATTAAACAGAAAAGATAAAGGCTCTGTTCACCTATATATTGGTTTAGGAAGCGAATTATAATATGTCTGAAAATGCTAATCATGATGCTGTTGCTGAAAACTCAAAATCCAAAGGAAAATGGAAAAAACGCAGTATTATCATACTGTCTATTTTCATCTTTCTAATTACATTTATCATTATGGTGATTTACACAAGTTTAGGTGTAAAACTTACCATGTTTGCATTAAATAAATATCTGCCAGAACTGAAAATTCAACAAGTTGAAGGATCGTTTCATAATTTACATATACAAGGACTTTCATTAGATTTAACTGGAGTCCATGTAAGCGTTCAAGATGCTTCTCTTGAATTATCAGGTTCATGTTTAATACAGACCAAGATCTGCCTGAAAAACTTTGATGCAGATGGAGTAAACGTTCAGATTGATACCAAACAATTCGAACCTTCAGAAAAAGATACAACAGATACAACAGTAGACGAAGAACGATTTATTATCAAAACACCATTACCGATTGAATTAAATGCTACACAGCTTAACAAGGTCAAAGTGAACGTTGATGATATGCAATTCGGTATGTCAAGTTTTACTGGTAAAGCGATATGGGTTAATGAAAAAATTTACGTATATCCTGCGGTTGCTATGGATTTGAGTGCAATTTTTCCTGATAACACATCACCTCAAAGAAAAAAAACAGAAAATAATTTACCTATTAATGAACAGATTAATCAATTATTTAATGAACCACTGATTAATTCTTTACCTCAAGTAAGTATTCCATTAGATATCAATGTGAGTAATCTAAGCGGAGATAATTGGTTATTACATATCGGAGGGGAAGACTTTCGATTTAATCAAGTGAACATTGAAACAGATATGGTAAACAATCATATTATGGTAAAACAAGTTGATACCAATGTACAGACTCCTTATATAAATGGACATGCATCGGTTAATGGTGAGATCACACTTGGTGATGATTGGCCACTCGTTACGTTTATTAAAGTGGACACAAAAGAAAATCATTTGGATGGACAATTTTCTGGAAAATTATTAGGTAAATTAGAGACTCATACCTCACTTAAAGGATTAAATCAACTTAATATCGATGGTCATATTAATTTTATCGAGAAATATTTACCTGTTATGGCCAAATTGAATGGTAAACATATTCAATGGCCTCTTGAGGGAGTGGCTCAATATCAACTTGATGATTTTGATCTCTCTATTGATGGCAATGTAAAACAATATAATTTATCAACCAAAGGGTCTGTAGCAGGTGAAAATTTACCAGCAACAATATTTGACATTGCTGGCAACGGTACCAACCAGGGAGCTATCTTTAAGCGTGGAATCATCAAGTTAACCCAAGGTGAGATTGCTGCATCAGGAAATGTGAATTGGCAAAATTCTCTGCAATGGAATACCAATGTGAAACTTAATCAAGTTGATCTAACAAAAGAGATACCTGATTACCCTGTAAAATTAAATGGTCAATTTAATACAACGGGTAAATTAGCAGGTGAAACTTGGCAATTCAATGTTACCGATTTAGATTTAATAGGTAAAATTAAACATGCTGATTTTTCGGCTAACGGTAATTTACAAGTTGATTCTAAACGTAATTTATCCGCTAATGATCTAGCAATAATCTGGGATAAAAACCGAATAAATGTAGATGGCTCAACGGAAAAAGGAAATTTGAATGCAAAACTTAATCTAGCATCTTTAGCATTATTGGTCGATGAAATGCAAGGAACTATTTTTGGTAACATCAAAATGGCAGGAACGAAATCAAATCCTATCATTGATACAAATTTAACCGTAGACGCTTTAAAAATACCAAATATCTCAATATCTAAAGCAAATTTATCCGGTAAAGTGCACTATCAAGACCAATTAAACTTACAACTTAGACTCATTGGACAGAATATTGAGATTTCCAACCAAGTAATTAAAAAAGCAGACATTGATCTTGTTGGTAATGAAAGTAAGCATACTTTAAGTATTGATCTTGATGGTAATCCTGCATCATTAAAAACATCATTAACGGGGAAAATTGATAAAGACCATACTAAATGGAGCGGCAATATATCTAATGCACTATTAAATTTAGGTAATAATAACCATTGGTCATTAACTCAACCTTTAACTTTAACTTATGATTTAAATCAACAAATCCCCACTATTGGAGCCCATTGTTGGCACAATAGCTTTTCAAGCATCTGCTTAGATAAGCCATTATCACCTATACCTAATACTCAATCAACAATAACCCTGAAAGATATTGATTTAGCCAGACTACCTATACCAAATGATGGCGAGACAAAACTTGCAGGTAGCATAAACAGTAAAGTAGAAATTAAATTTGGCAATAACAGCAAAACGCCTGCTATTAAAGCCAATATAACCAGTAATAAAGTTTTTGTTCAGCAAATGATAGTAAATCAAGCCTTACCTATTCCATTTGATTTATTTAATATTAATGTAGAATTTAATGAACAACAGGCTAAATTAGATTGGCATTTTAGTCTAAAAGAATTAGGAAAAATTAATGGAGATCTACTTATTACTGATCCAAACAATCAGAAAAAATTAAGTGGTCAATTAATAATTGATAATTTGGCTTTGGCAATCCTTAACCCACTGTTAGATAAAAATGAATACACTAAAGGTGCCATTAATGGAGCGGTTAAATTTTCTGGTTCATTAATGGATCCTTATCTAACGGGCAATATCAATCTTAAACAAAGTGAAATAAAATCTAATCAATTACCTATCGACATTAAATCAGCAACGCTTGATATAAAATTGAATGGTAAATCTTCAACCTTACAGGGAATTCTGACAACTCAATCAGGTAATGTTGATATTAACGGTAATGCAAGCTGGCAAAATTTAGATAAATGGCAGGCTAATTTAACAGTCAATGGTGCAGCAATGCAGGTATCGGTTCCACCAATGATTGTAATGAGTATTGTTCCTGATATCAAAATTAACGCAACTCAAGATGAATTAACTCTATTAGGAAAAATTAACATACCTAAAGGTAAGATTACCGTTGATTCACTGCCAGCCTCAAGTATCGATGTTTCACCAGATGAAGTGATGCTTGATAGAAATGGAAATCAAATAGAACCACAGAAGTTTGGTATGAAAATCAATAGTCATCTTGAAATTAATATTGGGAATGATGTTTCTGTTGATGCATTTGGTTTAAACGCTAAACTAAAGGGACATTTAGTTGCCACACAGACTAATAAAGGTTTAGATCTACATGGTGAAGTATTAATTCCTAGCGGACGGTTTCATGCGTATGGTCAAGACTTAATTATTCGCAAAGGGGTTATTACGTTTTCAGGACCAAGTGATCGCGCTATACTTGATGTTGAAGCAATACGTAATCCAGACTCAATAGATAAAAGTAATATTACAGCAGGAATTCGGGTAACGGGCTCATCAGAAGATCCAAAAATTGACATCTTCTCCGACCCTGCAATGTCGCAACAAGAAGCATTATCTTACCTAATCCGTGGACAAGGTCTTGATAACTCTGATCAAAGTGAAAACGACATGATGACAGCATTATTAGTCGGAATTGGTACATCTAGTACAGGGAAATACATTGGTGATATCGGTAATATGTTTGGGATTAAAAATCTTACTTTAGATACTCAAGGCGCAGGTGATAGTTCAAAAGTGGTCGTGAGTGGCTATATTTTACCGCATCTACAACTTAAATATGGAGTCGGTATTTTTGATTCTTTGGCAACTTTTACATTACGCTATAGACTTATGCCAAGTCTCTATTTAGAAGCGACTTCTGGTTTAGCTCAAGCACTAGATGTAATTTATCAATTTGAGTTTTAAATTTACTAATCAAAGTTAATGTAAACGATAAAATTTATGGATATAGGTGGGTTTGAAAATAATGCATCTAAATGTTAAAAAATAAGACAAAGGTTAGATTGATTAGTTTTTATCTTAATTAAAATAGCGTTAAAAAGCTAATTTTAACATTCATAATTAGTTAAACCCCATTTTAGAATGGGATTTAACTTTATAATTATTCATAAATTTTTTCTTAAAACAAATATATTCCATTCTCCTATTACGAAAAGCATCTCTAGCTTGACTACAAGGATCCGATTCAAGAATCGTACTTTCTAATTGAGATTTTTCACTACATTTTATGTTTTGTGGAAGAAATAAGATTATTCAGTCTTATTGCCGATTAACATTTCACGCTTTATACCAAATCCTTTATGTTTAAATACATTAAACCCAGCATTAAGTAGATTACGACGTACAAATCCTGCAGCAGTAAAAGTCGCAAAAGTGCCCTTATTTGCCGTTAATGTATAACATTTTTTAAATAATGATTCTGACCACATATCAGGGTTTTTAGCTGGCGAAAATCCGTCAAAGAACCAAGCATTAATCAAAATATTTTGTTTTCTTAGAAAATCGGGGAAATCGCTAACATCATCATAAAAAATGGACAACGAGACATTATCAAAATGGTAAATGCTTTCAATTTCACTGAAATTGTTCTGCAGTTGCGATGCTAAGTTTTGTAAGTCTTTATCTTTGGTTAATACATTATGATGAATTTGCTTTAATTCATCTGATGATAATGGAAATTTTTCAACACTAAAGAATTTAATTTTTTTAAGAACATGATTTGGATGTTGATCTCTAAAATGTAAAAATGTTTGCCATAAAATTAAAAAACTGAGACCTGAACCAAAACCGGTTTCGCCAACTATAAATGTCTCTTGCTCATGCTGTAAAAAACGTTGATATAAATCATTACCTTCAATAAACACGTAACGGGTTTCGTCAATTGCTCCTTCAGTATTAAAATACACATCATTAAAATAAGTTGAAATTGGGGTTTGATTTTCGTCCCAAATAATCGTTGATTTAAGCATAAACATCCTATAGACGCGTGATTTTTACAAACTGTATATTAACGTTGATTACGTATATAATACGCCAAGTTAACTTATGAGGTAAATTATGGTTTTTATTTTTCGCTTAATTTTTGTCGTCATCACAGGAATTATTCTTTGTGTTTTTGGCGTGATTTTTTGTTTATTTAATCCAAGAAACCCCAAAAATGTAGCAAGATTCGCCCATTTATTTAGTTTGTTGTTCCAACCGGTATTTGGCGTTAAAGTCACTACACGCCCCTATTCTAAAATTAGTAATATGGGAAGCTGTGTTTATATTGCTAATCACCAGAATAATTTCGATTTGGTGGTTGCTGCTGATATTGTACAACCGAAAACTGTCACCGTTGGTAAAAAAAGTTTGGCTTGGATCCCATTTTTTGGGCAACTTTATTACCTTACAGGTAATATACTCATTGACCGCAACAATAAATCAAAAGCACGCGATACCATTGAACAAGTGGTTAGAGAAATTCAAAATCGTGGTATTTCTATTTGGATGTTTCCTGAAGGTACACGTAGCCGCGGTCGAGGACTGTTACCTTTTAAAATGGGTGCATTTAAAGCAGCAATAGCCGCTGGCGTACCCATTGTACCAATTTGTGTATCAGAGACGACTAAAATTAAGTTAAATCGTATCAATAATGGGCATATGATTGTTGAAATGCTCGATCCAATTGAAACTAAAAACCTTCGCAAAGAAGATGCCAAAGCATTAATGGAACAGTGCTATGCACAAATGTCTAACAAAATAGCGGAAATCAATGCTGAAGTACAACAACTTAACAATCAAAAGTAATTTATGAGTAAACAAGATCGCAATTTTGATGATATCAGTGGCAAATTTGCACAAAATATTTATGGTACAACTAAAGGTCGAATTCGTGAAGCGGTAGTTTGGCAAGAACTTGAGAATATTTTAGCTAACTATCCTGCAAATAAACCCCTAAATATCCTTGATGCTGGTGGTGGACAAGGTCAAATCGCCTGTAGACTAGCTAAACTCGGCCACCATGTTACCATTTGTGATATTTCGCAACAAATGCTTGAACTAGCAAAACAAAAAGCGAGCGAGGAAAATATCGAAATCAATTGTCTTTGCTGCTCAATACAGCAACTTCATACTTTACTTGATGAACAGTTTGATATCGTTATTTGTCATGCCGTTTTAGAATGGGTTGCAGAGCCGATTGAATTAATTCAATCATTAAAAAAACATTTAAAGGTAAATGGCTATTTATCTTTGATGTTTTATAACTACCATGGACTGCTATTTAAAACAGTCACCTTGGGTAATTTTGGTTATACACAAGCAGGCCTTGCAAAACGTAAAAAAAAGACACTCTCCCCTGATTTTCCAAGAGAGCCTAAAGATGTCTATTATTGGCTGACCCAGTTAGATTTTAATATTTTACAAAAAATAGGAATTCGTATTTTCCACGACTATCTAGCGAATAAATCCAAGGCTGAAACTCAATTTGAACAGCTGTTAGAGCTTGAAAAACAATACTGTCGTACTGAACCTTATCTTAATTTAGCAAGATATATTTTAGTCACAGCGAAAAAGAATTAATTGATAAACGATTAACAATATCAAAAGAGTTATAATCTATTTCATAGGTTATAACTTGTTTATTCTAAATATTGTATCTATCTAACGATGTTAATTTAAGTAATATACCTGACATGACAGAATCATTGTCAGATCAAATAACAATTAATTAACTGATCTTATTCGTGTTTTGTCAATTATTAAGCCAAAGGATATGCATGTAATGATGCTTTCAGCTTATGAATTTTCAATGCACAACAGCCTTGAACATAAATCATCACTCGAAAAATTTGTCATAAATCGTTATTATAAGTAGGTTCATTTTATTGGTTAAGGAATTTGATATGATCGTTGTAACTGGCGGTGCTGGATTTATTGGTAGTAATATTGTTAAAGGGTTAAATGACCAAGGACACAAAAATATTTTAGTGGTGGATGATTTAACCGACGGAACTAAATTTAGTAATTTAGTTGATTTAGATATCGCTGACTATATGGATAAAGACGAATTTATCTCATTAGTTGTAGCAGGTGAAGATATGGATATTGATGTTATTTTTCATCAAGGAGCTTGCTCATCGACCACCGAATGGGATGGCAAATTTATGATGGAAAACAACTATCAATATTCAAAAGACTTGTTAGATTGCTGTTTAGATCTTGATATTCCATTTTTATATGCATCTTCGGCTGCTACTTATGGTGGGC
This sequence comes from Gilliamella sp. B14384G12, assembly GCF_016101825.1. Lineage (NCBI taxonomy): Bacteria > Pseudomonadati > Pseudomonadota > Gammaproteobacteria > Orbales > Orbaceae > Gilliamella > Gilliamella sp. B14384G12. Next base: position 55,075 of record NZ_JACFPU010000005.1, read on the forward strand.
GCAGTGATAATTTCATTGAAGATCGCGCTTATGAAAAACCGCTGAATGTTTATGGTTATTCTAAATTTCTGTTTGACCAATATGTTAGACAAGTATTACCTAAAGCTAAATCACAAGTTTGTGGATTCCGTTATTTTAACGTCTATGGACCACGTGAATCACATAAAGGTAGTATGGCAAGCGTTGCATTTCATTTAAATGAACAAATTAACAAAGGTGAAAAACCGAAACTATTTACTGGTAGTGATAACTTCAAACGCGATTTTATTTATGTAAGTGACGTTGTTGATGTAAATTTATGGTTTTGGAAAAATAAAATTTCAGGTATTTTCAATTGTGGCACAGGTCGAGCAGAATCATTCCAAACCGTAGCTGATGCTGTGGTCAATTATCATAGAAAAGGGGAAATAGATTATATTCCGTTCCCTGATAACCTTAAAGGACGATACCAAAGCTTTACTCAAGCTGATCTCACTAAATTTAGAGAAACTGGATGCCCAATTGATTTTAAAACTGTAACCGAAGGTACAACTGAATATATGAAATGGCTTAACGAACAATAGAAAGGAATTGATAAGATGAAAACACTCATTATTGGTCCTTCATGGGTTGGTGATATGATGATGTCACAAAGCCTATATCGTACTTTAAAGCAGCTTGATCCTCATAATGAAATTGATGTTATGGCCCCGGCTTGGAGTCGGGCTTTATTAAATAAAATGCCAGAAGTCAATCAGGCGCTTGAAATGCCAATCGGTCATGGTGAGTTTGCTTTCGCTAAACGTCGTCAAATAGGTAAATCATTACGAGCTAATCATTACGATCAAGCTATTGTTTTACCGAATTCATTTAAGTCTGCACTCATTCCATTTTTTGCCAAAATTCCTAAACGAACAGGCTGGAAAGGGGAACTGCGTTACGGATTATTAAATGATATTCGCACACTTGATAAAGCTGCGTTTCCTTTAATGGTTGAGCGCTATGTTGCGCTGGCTTATCCCAAAGATCAAATTCATTCAGCAAAAGATTTACCACAACCACTATTGCGGCCAAAACTGAGTGTTGAGCAAAAAGAAATTGATGAGGCATTAGTCACTTTTGCGATTCCACAAGATGAACCATTAATTGGCTTTTGTCCTGGTGCAGAATTTGGACCCGCTAAACGTTGGCCAGATTATCATTATGCTACACTTGCCGATATGCTGGTTAAACAAAATGCCAGAATTATAATCTTTGGTTCAGCCAAAGATCGAGAAGTTGGCGATCAGATTATTGCTAAAATAGTGCAAAGTGATAAATGTATCAACTTAGCAGGTCAAACCAAGCTAGAACAAGCTATTGCTTTAATCGCAGCTTGTAAAGCCATTGTGACTAATGATTCAGGATTAATGCATGTTGCAGCTGCATTAGATAGGCCATTAGTTGCATTATATGGTCCAAGTAGCCCAGAGTTTACCCCTCCATTATCGGATAAAGCAGAAGTTATCCGTTTAATCACTGGTTATCATCGTGTTCGTAAAGGTGATGCTGAACAAGGTTATCATCAAAGCTTGATTGATATTAAACCAGATAATGTATTTGAAACTTTGATGAATCTTATCATGCGTAGTAAAAAGAGTAATGGATAATGCGTGTCTTAGTCGTTAAAACTTCATCAATGGGTGATGTGCTGCATACTCTACCAGCATTAACCGATGCAGCAAATAACATATCTGATATTACTTTTGATTGGGTAGTTGAAGAAAATTTTGCTCAAATACCTAGTTGGCACTATTCTGTAAATAATGTAATACCTGTTGCTATAAGACGTTGGCGCAAAAGTTGGTTTTCAAAAAATTCTCGCCAAGAACGTCATGCGTTTATCCAAACCCTTAGGCAACAAGAATATGATTGTATTATTGACGCGCAAGGACTTATTAAAAGCGCATTTCTTATAACTCGTAAAGCGCGAGGTATAAAGCATGGTTTGGATCGTCAAAGTATTAAAGAGCCCATTGCCAGTTGGTTTTATGATGTAAAACATGCTATTCCCAAGCAAATGCATGCCATTGAACGAGTTAGAATGTTGTTTGCTCAAAGCTTACAATACCCACTACCAGATTCAATGGGGGATTATGCTATTGCCCGCCATTTTCTATCGTCTCTACCTAGTGATAATCAACAGTATCTTGTTTTTTTACATGCTACAACTCGAGATGAAAAACACTGGACGGAAGAAGCATGGAGAAAATTAATTAAATTAACCCAAGCAACTGGATTAAAAATAAAATTACCTTGGGGAGCCGAACACGAACATCAAAGAGCGATTCGTCTTGCACAAGGTTTTAAGCATGTAGAAGTATTACCTAAACTATCACTGTCTGATGTTGCAACCATTATTGCTGGAGCAAAAGCAGTAGTTTCAGTTGATACAGGATTAAGCCATTTAACCGCTGCATTAGATCGCCCAAATATTACTCTATTTGGTGAAACCGACCCAAAATTAATTGGTGGTTATGGCAAAAATCAATTTAGTATAATTTCGCCTGAAAAAAGCATGCGCACTATTCAAGCCGAGCAAGTATACCAACAATTGGCTCAATTTTTATAACAACAAATAATGATTACGAAAAATAACAGGAAGCCGTTTAATGAATAAATATTGTGAACTCATTCGTGAAAAGTATGCCCAAATTGGAAGTAATGAACTAGGTTACATTGAAGATGCCCTAGGAGCCGTAATGCTGGTTCTAAATGAAGTAGTCGATTGCGAGCAAGTTCCTCAAAAACTAAAAGATAAAGCTGCCTATGCAGCAGCTAATTTGTTGATTAGTGATTATGAGGTGAAATAGCGGTTGGTAGATTGATAATAAAACGGGTAGATCTATCATCAGACTCAACAAAAATCGTTCCTTTATGGGTTTGGATAATTGATTTTACGATTGCCAACCCTATTCCTGCACCCGAAGTACCATTACGATGACGTGATTCATCTACTCGATAGAAACGGTCAAAAAGGTGAGGTAAATGCCGGCTATCAATTTTTTCACCTGGATTGGCAATGATGATTTTGACTCTTTTTACAGAAGTTTGACTTAAAGTAATGGTAATTACTTCATTTTGAGGAGTATAACGAATGGCATTGGATAAAATATTACTTATCGCTCGGCCTAACATCAATTTATCGCCTTGAATGTGTGAACAGTTACCCTCTAAATTAAATGTGATATTTTTCTCATCGGTGAGCGGTTCAAAATAGTCACACATCATGGTAAGCATACTAACCAAATCAATATCAATAAGATTTGGTACTAATTGATGATTATCGGCTTGAGCTAAAAAAAGCATATCTGAGATCATTTGTGACATTTTTTCATACTCTTCTAAATTGGAGTATAAAATCTCTCGATACTCTTCGGTGGAACGAGCATTATTCAAAACAATTTGCGTTTGGGTTGTTAGATTAGTAATGGGGGTTCTCATTTCATGAGCAATATCAGCCGTAAAGTTACGTTGCCGCTGAAAAACATCTTCCATACGATTAAGCATTTTATTGAACGCTCTCACTAAACTAATATATTTGGTTGGTACTGAGGATGTTGGTATTCGATAATTTAAACTTTTAAGATTGATTTTTTCTATCTTCTTAATAAGCCGATTAATCGGTTTTTGAGTATAATAAATTGAAATAAATGAACCAATCAATGCTAAAACACAAGAAATGGCAATCAGCAATCCTAAACCGTTTCTTAATCGACTGATAAATTCAAGCTGTAAATCGCGACCAACTGCCACAATAGTGGTGTATTGTTTGTTATTTTCAACTATAACTCTTGATGCAGCAATTCGATAAGATGATTTATTCAGATTGGATATGGTCGTACCGTGTTCAGTTATAATTTTTTCTAAATTTGAGGGTTTTAATGCAACAGCCAGATTAGGTCCACGTGTCCGATAAAGTACCTTACCTGATTCATCAATGATATAAACAAACAAGTGATGATGGCCAGTTAATATCAATAATAGATTTTGAAAAAGCTCATCACGATTGTCATTAGGTGAAAAATAAATAAGTTCACGTTCTATTGATGAGATAACTGAATTTAATTCGGATACATTTTGCTGGATGGAAAATTTTTCAAAAGAACTTTCAATAAGATAACTAAAACAATAAAGAAGCCCACAAGTTAGTAGGCAAACAATTAGTGGTAAACGAAAAGAAATAATGTTATTCCGCTTCATCCATTACATCCAATTTATATCCCATTCCACGTACGGTATGAATTAATTTAGGTTCAAAACCTGCATCAATTTTATTTCGCAATCGTCTAATCGCCACATCAATAACATTAGTATCACTATCAAAATTCATATCCCAAACTTGAGATGCAATCAGTGATCTTGGTAGAACTTCACCTGGATAACGTAAAAAATATTCTAATAACAGAAATTCTTTATTGGTTAAATCAATTCTTTTATCTGCTCGCGTTACTGTTCTTTTAGGTAAATCCATTACCAGATCAGCAATACTTAATTGATAATTATTGACTTGTGGAACATTGCGTCTGAGTAAAGATTTGACTCTTGCCAGTAATTCAGCAAAAGAAAACGGCTTAACTAAATAATCATCCGCACCTAAATTCAGTCCTTTAACTTTATCTTCGACACTGCCCATCGCAGTGAGTAACATAATTTGCGTGTCTTTTCCTGCTTCACGCAAAGATTGGACTATTTTCCAGCCAACGATATCTGGCAACATTACATCCAGAATAATTAAATCATAATCTTCTGTCATGGCTCTATGATAGCCATCTAAACCATTATCGGTTAAATCAACAATAAAACCTGATTCAACTAAACCCTGACGAAGATACTCACCTGTTTTATGTTCATCTTCAACAACTAACAATTTCATTTTGAGTATTTCCTTTGTTATTTTATATGATTATCGAAAATGTTTACTGCCGTAGTAGGATATATGAAAAAACCAAATGGTATCATGACATTTTAATGACTATATTGTAATAATTTGGTCATTAATTCGTTTGTTTAGCTTTGTTATAGTACTCACACAATGATTCATGAGGCTAGACATTATTGTTTCATTGTTTTATTTCCTTTCATCCATTCCTTGCAATTTAATGCAGCCCTAGTTTACCTAGGGTTTTTTTTTATCAAAAGCAATGTTGACAGTAGTCATTAGCCAAACAAGTACTAATTATTTTAGTATTTAGCCTAATTATTCTAACAAAATTAACCATCCTTGGATATGAATATATCTATTTTTTATGCAACACAACACCACTTTCAATATGATCGGTATAAGGAAACTGGTCAAACATAGCAAAATGCTTGATATTATGAGTTTCTATCAATTGCTGTAAATTATCCCGTAAAGAAAGAGGATTGCAGGATATATAAATAATAGTATTGTAACTTTTAAGAATATTAATTGTATCACTATCTATTCCAGCACGAGGAGGATCAACCAGTACAGTTTGGCACTGATAATCATCAAGATTAATATCCTTTAATCGATTAAATTCACGTTCTTTTTTAATAGCACTGGTAAACTCAGCTGCGGATAGACGGGCAATAATTAAATTATCAATCTCATTTACTGCAATATTATATTGCGCTGAATATACAGACGCTTTCGCTATTTCTGTCGCTAACACCTTACGAAAGTTTTGAGCCAAAGCGATAGAAAAATTACCGTTGCCACAATAAAATTCAAGTAGATCACCTGGCAAACCTTTGGTAACTTCAATAGCCCACTCAAGCATTTTGATATTGACTGAGGCATTGGGTTGAGTAAAGCTATTTTCAACTTGACGATAAATAAAGGTTTTATCCAATATTGGTAAGGCCTCATCAACATAATCGACATCAATAGCAATTTTCTGATTACTCGCCCGACCAACGATATTAGCATCGATCCCCTGCTCGGCAAGTTGTTGCTTAAGTCTATTTGCCTCAGCAATCCAATCATCACTTAACTTTTTATGATACAAAAGGGTGATAAGTAATTGACCACTCAGTGTGGAAAAATAATCTATCTGAAACAATAAATGACGTAATAATTGATTATGCTTAAGCAATGGTAAAATAGCTTTCATTGCTTGATTAATCAATTTCGTTGCAATCGGAAAATCATCAATTCGTGTGCGCTTTTTCGTTTTTTTATCATACATAATATGGTAGATATCTTCACCATCATGCCATATTCTAAACTCAGCTCGCATACGGTAATGACTGATAGGAGAACTATAAACTTGCAATTCTGGAAGTGAGAAATCACTAAAAATCGTTTTTAAATGGGTTATTTTATTTTCAAGTTGAAGATGATATTTATCGTTCGAAAAAATTTCAGTCATATTCTGTAATGGGTGATTTTGTTAATTGTTAAAAGAAATATTGTCTATTATAAAAATAACAACAAGATTATATTAAGTTATTAAGTAAATATTGAGTTTTAATCCCTTATTTTACCTAATGTCATAAAATTTATTTTGATATCTTAACACAAAGGCAAAGTGTATTATAAATAAAGATTCCGTTACAAGCATTGATAAGAGTTGATGAATCAATTATTCTTTAATTTTTATACTTAAACGTATGCTTAACCTCAAACTTTTTTACAAAGTATTTAATTAGCGTAATTGATATACTATAAAATGAACAAAATGAATATTGATGTTAGTTACTCACTACGTTTTATTGATTGTAGTTATAACGATTGCCGTTATAATGTGTCTCAAAATTTAAGATAGAATGATCAATATGACTGCAAAAACTTTTTCAGATTTAGAATTAGATGAGATTTTAATTCAAAATCTACAAACACAAAACATCCACACGCCAACAGTAATCCAAACTCAAACGATACCTGTCGCATTAGATGGCAAAGATATTTTAGGGTCGGCGCCAACGGGTACGGGTAAGACACTTGCTTTCTTAATTCCTGCTGTGCAACATTTATTGGATTTTCCACGTCGCAAACCGGGACCACCTCGTATTTTGGTTTTAACACCTACTCGAGAGTTAGCGATGCAAATAGCTGAGCAAGCAAAACTATTAACGCAATCCACTCATTTAAGCATAGCCACAATAACCGGAGGCGTTGCTTATATGAACCATGCTGAAGTATTCAGTAAAAATCAAGATATTGTGATTGCGACAACTGGACGGTTATTGCAATACATTAAAGAAGAAAATTTTGACTGTCGAGCTGTTGAAATGCTTATTTTAGATGAAGCAGACCGTATGTTAGATATGGGATTCTCTCAAGATGTTGAAACCATATCAGCAGAAACTCGCTGGCGCAAACAAACACTACTCTTCTCTGCAACGCTAGAGGGTGAAGGATTACATAATTTTGCTAATCGCATATTAAATGAACCCATTGAAATTAATGCCGATCCTTCACGAAAAGAACGTAAAAAGATTTTACAATTCTATTATCGTGCCGACAATTTAGAGCATAAAGTAGCCTTACTCATTCATTTATTAAAGCAAGAAGAATTGAAAAAGACGATCGTTTTTGTACGTAAGCGTGAACGGGTACATGAATTGGTTAGCTTGTTACATCAGGCCGGAATCCATAGCTGTTATTTAGAAGGTGAAATGGTTCAAGCTAAACGTAACGAAGCAATTAAAAGAATGAACAACCATACTGTTAATGTACTGGTTGCAACCGATGTTGCGGCTCGTGGCATTGATATTGATGATATTACCCATGTTATTAATTTTGATGCACCTAAAACAGCCGACGTCTATTTGCATCGTATCGGTCGTACTGCGCGTGCGGGGAAAAAAGGGACCGCGATTATGTTGGTCGAAGCTCATGACAACGAATTGTTACAAAAAATTGAGCGTTACATCAAAGAACCAATAAAGTTACGAACCATTGATGAGTTACGCCCAAAAACGAAAGCTCCAAAACCGGCAACTAAGAAAAAACCTTCACAAAAAGCGAAATTGAAAAATGCTTCCAAAAAAGAAGATAACAAAAAGAAAAAAGTCAAAATACGCCATCGCGATACTAAAAATAAAGGTAAACCGAAGAAATTAATAAATACTACCGAATGATAATTTATCAGTTAATAGTTTAAACTTATGGTATCAATTGTTTATAACAACTTGGAGTGTAAGTTTAAATTGTTATAATGTCCCACATATTAAAAAGCATTAAATAGTTAGGAGAACCATAATGACTTTAGTCACTCGTAAAGCCCCAGATTTTACATCAGCAGCAGTGTTAGGCTCAGGTGAAATCGTTGAAGATTTCAATTTAGCTAAACACATTAATGGCAAATATGCTGTTGTATTCTTTTGGCCAATGGATTTTACATTTGTATGTCCATCAGAAATCATCGCTTTCGATCATCGTTTAGAAGAATTCAAAAAACGTGGCGTTGAGATTATTGGGGTTTCTATGGATTCACAATATGTACATAATGCATGGCGTAATACTCCACAAGATAAAGGCGGTATTGGTGAAGTAAAATTCCCAATTGTTGCAGATATAAAACACTCTATTATGCAAGCCTACGGCGTTGAACATCCTGAAGCTGGTGTTGCTCTTCGCGCATCATTCTTTATTGATAAGTCAGGTGTTGTACGTCATGAAACGATCAATGATTTACCAATCGGTCGTAATATTGACGAGATGATTCGTATTGTTGATGCTTTCCAATTCCATGAAGAACACGGTGAAGTTTGCCCTGCTCAATGGACCAAAGGTAAACAAGGTATGCAGGCTAACCCAAATGGTGTTGCTAGCTACCTAAAACAACATGGTAACGAAATTTAGTAAACTGTTTTTCCCTTTTATTCATACATCCTTTTAGCTTACACTTTGCTTAACCGGAGTTCATCTCCGGTCTTTTTTTATTTAAAGAATTGAATAAGTAAAACGAATAACTATTTTTTAACTCTATATCTAATAATTTTTTTGAGTATATCTTTGACTACATTGTAGCGTGTAATCCTACAATACCAATAATAATAAAAGTAAGTCCAAATAAGCGAGGAAGATTTTTCGGCTCATTAAAAATAAACATATTAGCCAATACCGCACCTGACGTACCAAGCCCAACCCATACAGGATAGACTATACTTAAATCCAGATATTGAAGTGAAAAATAAAATAATGTAAACGAAACAAAAAAACCACCCCAATACAGTGTTAATCGAAACACACTTTTTTGTTGCGAATAGAGCTTAAGGCCAATAGCGCCAATAACTTCAAAAATTGCAGCCGTTAAAATAAATAACCATCCCATATTGTAATCCAAATTTCAGTTAATCAACTATCTGCTCGTTTAAGTTGCACAACGCCAATAATTATTAATGCAACAAACAATATTTCAATAAGTTTGATTTCTTTACCAAACACGACCATATCAATAGCAAGTGAGCCTATCGCTCCGACACCAGAAAATATTGCATACACAGTACCTGTAGGAATTGTCTTGCATGCATTTGTTAAAAACGTAAAATCAACAATAATTATGAGTATAACAATAACCCAATGCCACCACTGACTGGCAGTAGTAAAACCAAATACCCAACACAGTTCAAAAAAGCAGGTCAGTATCACAAATGCCCACTCTTTATTCGCGCTAAACATAGTTACCCCGTTTTTATTACTATCTATTTTGTTAAAATCTATATTTTTAATGCAATCTATATGTTAGATATGCTGATTCTGCTATTTTGCCAATAAGCATCGACAAAACTATAGATGGTTCGCAAACAAAGCATTTGCCACCAAAAGAACTTAATATTATTTACAAAGAAACAACTTAATTGAATGCTAATTAGATTTTTAAAATTAGTATGATATTAAAATATCTATCGTTTCTAAAAACTTAAAAAATTTTATCCTTATTTATCAAATGTATAAGATATTTTATAATGAAGAAAGACAAAAAGCAAGAATAAAACTGTTATTATTCAATGTTTCACACTTTTACAGATAAAATTATAGTGAATAATGAGAACAATAAATAACTTAAAGCAGCTAAATAATCGCCAAGTTTAATCAATTTAATCGTTAGTTTGGCGATTTTATTTAATTGATTGAGCTAGAATGAAAGTTTAGTGCTTACAAAAAATGTCCGCCCTGGTTCATTATACGTTGCAGCTCCTGCACCCTTAACGGTTACGATACCATTTACTGGATTTTTTAAGGTTGTGGAATTACCCTCTCGGAATAAGCGCTTATTAAACACATTATCTATTCCAGCCGTTAACGTAACGTTTTTATTAAATTGATATTGCCCACTAAAATTTAAAATAGCATAAGGACTAAGTTGGTGAGTTGCACTATCCGTAGCTTTATTCCCAAGATAATCATATTTTTTCGGCTTTTGTTTACCAAACCAAGTGACCGTAGTTAACAACGACAATTTATCGGTTGTTTGCCAGTCTATTGATGAATTCAACGTATATTTTGGTATTATTGATAAATAATCGCCAGTCTTTTTATTTTTTGACTGCAACATCCAAGTTAGGTTATTTCGAAACTTGATTGTTGAAGTAACGGGAATCGTTAAGCTGCCTTCCAATCCCTCTACAACAGATTTGGGCACATTTTGCCATTGAAAAATATTTGAATTGCCAAATTTATTTTTTCCACCTTGCGCATGACCCACCACTTTTGTGCCAGAATCAATTTTATCATGATAATCATTACGGAAATAAGTTATGCCAGCAATTAATCCTTCATTATTATGAAACTCAAGCCCAATTTCTTTATTGACGCTTGTTTCCGCTTTTAAATTTTTGTTACCAATTAAATAACAACTGCCACCCGCACTATGACAACCTTGCCCACGACTATAAAGAAGATAGTTTGGGTTAGTTTGATATAAGTTAGGTGCTTTATAAGCTCTGGCAATACCAAGTTTTAAACTGAAATAGTCGCCCAATTCTTGGGATAAGTTCAAACTTGGACTCCAGTTACCACCTGATTTACTTTGATGATTATATCGTAATGTAGGGGTAAGCATGGTAGTTTGTGTCAGTTCAATGTTATCTTCGATAAACATTCCCCAAAGATTAGCTGATGAGTTTTCACTGCGCATTTTATCTTTGATCCAAGATATGCTTCCTCCCTCTTCAACGGATTGATTATTTGAGGTTGGATCTTTCATTTTTTGATGATTATACTCGCCACCAACAGTCATAGTTTGGGGTACCACCATAGTTAATGGGAAGTTGGTCTCATTATGTAAAGTAATATTATTATATTTAATGGTAGAAAAACTATCATTATCAAATCGACCTTCAGTTCCACCAGCTAAACCTTCATTTAAACGGGTATTATGTGTTTTTTCCAATTGAATATAAGATATTGTATTTAAACCGTTGTCCCAATATGCTCGATGAGTTATTGAATAATTTTGACGAATCATTTTGTTAGTTTCATCATTATAAAAACGACTCACCAATTGATTAGGATTATTATTCTGTGTATCTCCGGCATAAATATTTCCTTGTCGGCTAATGCTCGTTTCAAATTCAATTGATTGTTTATCAGTGATATCCGACCGCAATAGACCATTGAGATCTTTATTGCGCACCCCTTCCCGTCCTGCACTGACCGAATTCGGATTAATTTGATGTTTTTTGTTGATATCCCACTCATCAGCATCGGTTTTATTGATATTGCCGTATAGACGCACACTTAGATTATCGGTTAATCCACCTGTTAATAAAAAGTTAGTCCTTTTTGTTGAACCTTCCTCACTGTGAGATGGTACATTAATATAACTATTTAAAGATCCATGCCACTCTTTAGCGGGTTGTTTCGTTATAATATTTACTACGCCTCCTGCTGCACCATCACCATAACGAGCTGCTGCTGGACCACGAAGCACGTCAATTCTTTCAATAATATCTACAGGTATCCAATTCGTATCGCCTCTTGTGTCTCGCTCACCGCGCCAACCATATCGAACAGACATACGGCTTTTTACTGATCTTCCATCAACTAAAATAAGCGTATTTTCAGGTCCCATTCCTCGAATATCAATTTGTCGATTATTACCTCGTTGACCACTTGTTGAATTACCCGTCAAACTGACACCTGGCATAGTACGAATAATTTCGGAAATATCGTTTTTGGGCGGCATTTTGCTCAGATCTTTTTGGCTGATAACCGAAACACCCAATGCTTGTTTAGCTTGCTCTGCTGCTGTCACAACCATCACATCATCTGAATCACTTGCCTTATGAGTTAATGAATTTTTGATATCAGCATTAGCATTATGACATGCAAGACTAACAAGTGTGGCAATAAAACAAGTCGATTTATATTTTGAACACATATATTATCCCTAATATTATTCTTCAATAATGATTATCATTATCAAGTGGCAGTAATATAAATCAAACTATCATATATTCAAGTTGATTAATAACTATTTGCTCAAATACTGGTTAATGAATGTTAAAATTTATTTGAATGCCATCTTGTAAAGCTATAATCGCTGCTGTTTTATGGGATTGTTGCGGATAAACTTTGTAACTTAAGTTTAAGTTATGAATCTTAGCTTGTTTTAATTGATCAAATAGATGTTTCGAATTATCCACCATTTTACGATTTTGCCGATGCTTTAATAAGAGATTCTGCTTTTCCTTGGGTAACTTGCGATCAAAAGGAAGTAAAGATTGTTCAGATCCCCCTACAGAGATAAGTAAATTGACGGGATTGATGAGTGGTGGCTGATTATCTAATAAGTATTTCGATAATACTTTAAACATATATCCATCGCTAAACCACATAGATGGACTCGATACCACATAGGTATTAAAAATCACTGGTTTTGTTAAAAAAATATATAAATTAAATAATCCACCGTATGAATGTCCAAAAATAGCTTGCTGTTTTAAATTAATCTTATAGCGTTTTTCCATTTCAGGTTTAAGTTCTTTTGTTAAAAAATCATAAAACGCATCTGCTCCACCATATTTACCAGATAAATTAATTTGATTATTCGGTAAGGTCTCATAAACAAAATGATCTGGTTTAGGTAAAAAATCAAAATCACGACGTGTTTGATTGAGATAGTCAATTGCGACAATTATACCTTCTTGAAGAATGCAACGCTCACAAGCTTGACTTTTAATAATGTCACTTGCTGTTAAAAAATAACTGTCACCATCAAGAAGATAAATAATTGGCCAACCACCTTTCGGTGTAGGTTTATTAGGAGTATAAATAGTAACTTTATAATCACCATTTGCCGTTGAATGAAATATTTCAGTCCGAGTATTAGGAACGACCACGTTATTTGTAGAAATGGATATTGATTGGCAACCTGTTATGATCAAAAGCATTATTATATATAACAGACTGAAACGTGCCATAGTTTATCCTAAACAATCAGAGCTTACTGGAACAAATTAATGAATACATCTAACTTATTCAATAATAAACTTAATAAAATGATGCCACTGCCGAATGGTTAATTCGACAGTTTACATCCATATGTTTAGACTGAAAAAGTGTTACGATAAGCAACAATATCTTCAATTGTGACAACGGGTAAATGATGTTGTTTGGCAAATTCGACAACTTGTGGTGCCCTTGCCATCGATCCATCATCATTAGTTAACTCACAAATTACAGCAGCTGGTTTAAAACCTGCTAATGAAACCAAATCAACTGATGCTTCAGTATGCCCTCGGCGATTCAAAACACCGCCCTCTTTAGCAACTAATGGAAATACATGACCAGGATGGTTTAAGTCACTAGGTTTCGCATTATCAGCAACGGCGGCTTTTACAGTCGTTACTCTATCTGCTGCAGATACTCCAGTAGTAACACCTTTAGCGGCTTCAATTGTAATGGTAAAAGCAGTATGATTTTTACTGGTATTATTGGCGACCATCATAGGCAATTCTAATTTGTCACAAAAAGATTGTGGCATACATAGACAAACGATACCACTTCCATATCGAATAGTTAGTGCCATTTGTTGAGTTGTAATTGTTTCTGCCGCCCAAATGATATCGCCTTCATTTTCGCGATCTTCATCATCTAAAACTAATACCCCAGATCCTGCCTTAATTGAAGCAATAGCTTTTTTTACTCGCTCAATTGGTGTTCCAAATTCATTTAAATTAAACTGATTCATGGTAGATACCTATCCTGTTTTATTAAGTTAATTATATTTATTCTTAATTAAAATAAACCTAATCCGAACTAATATTTCATGTAACTAATTGAGATAAGTTTACATCTAAAATAATTGCCAAAAGCAAAGTTAAATTAGTTAAGTTATAAATATATTAAATACCAGAATCAGGGCAAGTGCTTGACCATAGTGATTTTGCTATAAAGCAAATATAGAAAAGATAAGCCACTCTCTTTCATCCAGACTTTAACTGTCGGCTTTGGAATCTCACCAAATCTGCTTGTCCTCAATAAAATTGAATATTATTAAGCGCTCGTGGGCTATAACCACCGGTGGGGAATTACGCCCCGCCCTGAGAATTTTGTCAGCGAACTGACCGCCCACACTATAATATAAAATAGAAAAAAAAACACGGATATTTTATAAAGTTAAAAAAATTGCCGCATCGTGCGGCAATCTTTGATATAGATAAGGTAATTAGCTCATACGAATTTCACGTAAATGTCGTTTTTCAGCATTTCGCATCCAAAGCCATGAAATGAAACCAATAATACCCACAATTAACAATATAATTGTTGCTAACGCATTAACTTGTGGATCGACACCTAAACGTACTTTCGAGAATATAAGTTTCGGTAACGTCATTGCACCTGGTCCAGTCACAAAATTCGCGATAACCACATCATCAAGCGATAAGGTAAATGCCAACAACCAACCAGAAACAAGAGCTGGAGCAATCATAGGTAAGGTGATAATGAAAAATACCTTTAATGGATTTGCGCCCAAATCTAATGCAGCTTCTTCAATTGACTTATCCAACTCTCGTAATCTAGCACTAATAACAACGGTCACATAGGCAGTACAAAACGTTGCATGAGCCATCCAAATGGTCATTGCTCCTCGTTCCTTAGGCCAACCAAGCACTTGCCCCATTCCAACAAACAGTAATAATAATGCTAGACCTGTTATTACATCAGGCATAACAAGCGGTGCGGTTGTCATAAAAGAGAATAAATTAGAGCCACGGAATCGTTTAAAACGAATAATTGCAAAAGCAGCTAAAGTACCAAGTACGATTGCCAACGAAGCAGCCCCAGCAGCAATACTCAAGCTTAATCCTACCGCTTTAAGTAACGCTTGATTATGAACCAATTCAAAATACCATTTGGTCGAAAATTCAGCCCAAACTGTAACAAGTCTTGAACTATTGAACGAATAAATGATTAAAATAATCATAGGGATATATAAAAAGGATAAACACAATAAAATAATTAATCCTTTTAAACATCGAACTAATAGCGATATTGTTACAAGACCAGTCAAAATAAGGCTAAATACCAAACATCCCACATATAAGTTAATACTGCCCAATAAAGCAAAGCCTGATGCCGAAATTAAAATCGACAGCACTAATGAACCTAAAAATGAGGAGATAAAAACAATCAATGCAGATCGCATAATTAATGGTAAATTATTCATTTATTTACCTCCCAATTGTCGGTTCTGAAATTTATTAAAGTAGTAAATAGGGACGATTAATATCAATAACATCACGGTTGCAACAGCGGAAGCAGCTGGCCAATCATGATTATTAAAGAATTCAGCCCACAGTTGTGTACCAATCATTAAACTATCCGATGGACCTAATAGTTCAGGTATTACATATTCCCCTACCGCAGGAATAAAGACCAACATTCCACCAGCGATAACCCCGTTTTTGGTTAATGGTACAATAATGTTAAAGAAAGTTTTAATTGGCTTACAACCTAAATCTAAAGCTGCTTCAATAAGCGTTGTATCGACTTTGCTTAATGATGTATAAATTGGCAATACAACAAATGGTAGATAAGAATAGACAATACCAATATAGACCGCTAAATAGGTTTTCATGATTATTAAAGGTTGATCAATAACCCCCAACCACATTAAGAAATTATTTAAAAGACCATTAGGATTTAAAATACCAATCCAAGCATAAACACGAATTAAAAATGAAGTCCAAGAAGGCAAAATAATCAACAATAATAAAATATTTCGACTCGATGGTTTACATTGTGATATAGCCCAAGCTAACGGATAACCAATTAAAATACATAACAGTGTTGAGATAGCTGCGACTTTTAATGATTGTAAATAAGAATCAATGTAGATAGTATCTTCAAATAAATTGAAATAATTACCAAAATTTAAAACAATATTAAGTAGACCATCTTCATAACTCAACAGATCAGTATAAGGAGGTACCGCGATAGCGGCTTCCGAAAAACTGATACGAAAAACAATCAAAAACGGCAATAAAAATAGTAATAGCATCCATAAATAAGGAATCGCTATCACTAATAGACGCCCATACAATGTCATTAAGTCAGAATCATCTCGTTGTTGACGCATTTTTTTGAATGCAAAATAAATCGCAACTAAACCCAACCCAGCAGGTATATATAAAATACTGCCTGCTATAATTAAACGGTAAGCGAATTTAGAGGGTTTATAATGCACCAAATATGCACCTAAACAAGATAATAGTAGACTTAATACCATAGAGGTAAATAACGCATCTAAAAACAAATTGTCAAATGCATTTGTTGTTACAAAACGTAAATAAACATTGAGTAACACCAATGCATTTAGAAACAAACCACAATAAATGGATCGCATCAATATATCCTCTTGTGTTTATTCAGTAAGTACAACGCAACTATCAATTTCCCAACTGAGGTTAATGACATCGCCCCAAGTTGGCATACCTTTACGATAGCGATGTTCGTTTTGTAGTTGAGCAATAATAATTTGTCCACTTTCCAATTTAACGTGATAAATAGAGAGATCACCTAAATAGGCTATTTCAACCACTTCACCGGTTGCAAAATTGTAGCCTTCTTTTGGTATTTCATCACAAAGTTTAATTTTTTCTGGTCGTAAGGCAACCTGAATTGGAACACCTTCAACAGCAGGTGAATCATAATCCACTTTTAAAGGATGTTTAATCATAGGACAACTGATGATTAAGCCATCTTCTAATGTTTCTTGCAAAATACCGTCAAAGACATTGACTGAGCCAATAAATTCAGCACTATAACGACTATTTGGATGTTCATAGATTTCTTCAGGCTCACCAATTTGAACAAATTGTCCTTTATTCATAATTGCAATACGCCCTGCCATTGTCATGGCTTCTTCTTGATCATGAGTAACCATTACACATGTAGCGCCAACTTGCTCTAAAATACTCACGACTTCAAGCTGCATTCGATCACGCAGTTGTTTATCTAATGCCCCCATTGGTTCGTCCAACAATAGTAATTTAGGTCTTTTTGCTAAACTTCTTGCCAAAGCAACACGTTGTCTTTGACCACCTGATAATTGGTGTGGCTTGCGCTTACCAAATTGTTCCATATGCACAAGTGCTAACATTTCTTCAACACGATGCTTAATTTCACTCTTGTCTAATCTGTCTTGTTTTAGACCAAAAGCTATATTTTGCTCAACCGTCATGTGAGGAAAAAGAGCATACGATTGAAACATCATGTTAATAGGACGATTATAAGGAGGGACTTGTGATAAATCCTTACCATCGAGAATAATTTGTCCAGACGTTGGTTGTTCAAAACCAGCAAGCATCCGCAATAATGTTGATTTACCACTACCCGAAGCACCTAATAAAGCAAAAATTTCTCCGGTATAAATGGTTAAATTTACATCATCGACAGCATAATAATCATCATTGAAAACTTTCGTTAAATTTTTGATCTCCAATAGTGGAGTTATCATCTTTTTTTTAGGCTGTACCTGATTTGTTGTTTTATCGTTCACGCTTTTTTCCTCATAACAACAAGCCATAAAAAACGAGACGGAAAGATTATTGAATCTCCCCGTCTAGAATAAATAAGTCAATTATTTGACATTTTCAAACGGCTATTTGCCCGTTTTAAGTTTTGTCCATGTGCGAGTGATCACACGTTCAAGTTTTGGTTCTTTCACTGTTAAAGTGAATAGTTTTTCCATTACTTCCGGTCTTGGATAAACCGCAGGATCGTTCTTCACTTCTGGTTTAACAAACTGATCGTTAGCAACTTTATTCGCACTTGCAAAGTTAACATCATTAGTCACTTGTGCAGCGATTTCTGGTTTTAAAATGAAGTTTAAAAACTCATGAGCTTCATCAGGATTTGCTGAATCTTTTGGAATAGCAAATGTATCAAAGAAAACTAACGCGCCTTCTTTCGGAATTTGATAACCAATGTGCACACCATTTTTTGCTTCATTAGCTCTATCACGAGCTTGTAAAATGTCTCCAGACCAACCTAAAATCACACAAATATCACCATTCGCTAAATCAGTAATATATTGAGATGAATGGAAATAACGGATATATGGTCTGACTTTCGACAACAACTCGTAAGTTGCACCCGTGTAATCTTTTGCATCTGTACTGTTTGGATTTTTGCCTAAATATTGAAGAGCACTTGAAAAGATTTCAGTTGGAGCATCTAAAAATGCCACACCACAATCTTTAAGTTTTTCCATATTTTCAGGGTTAAAAACTAAATCCCAACTATCAACAGGAGCATTATCGCCTAGACGTTCTTTAACTTTATCAATGTTATAACCGATACCTGTAGTCATCCATACATAAGGGATCGCATACTTGTTATCTGGATCATGGTTAGCCATTAATTTCATTAAATTTGGATCAAGGTTTTTCCAATTTGGCAATTTACTTTTATCTAACGGCAGATAAATATCAGCTTTAATTTGTCTTTCTAAAAAACTGTCCGATGGTGAAACGACATCGAAACCAGAATGGCCAGCCATTAGCTTACCTTCAAGAGCCTCATTAGAGTCATACACATCATAAACAAGTTTGATTCCAGTCGATTTTTCGAAATCACTGATAGTGCTATTACCAATTTGACCTGCCCAATTATAAAAATGCACAACGCGATCTTTAGCTATAGCAGATTGAGATAATGCTAGTGAAACACCAGCTATGATTGAAAGAATTGTTTTACGTTGAGTAAACATGCTCACCACTTCTCCTCTAGTTAGGGATATTACATGTTAGACACAAGCCCATTGTGAAAAAACAACGGACCCCCAAATTTTGCCATTATTCGTTATTGAATGATATGGCGAAACCGAGATAATCAGGCAATCACAAGTCATTAAAAAAGCTAATGAACATGTAGAGCTAACCTTGCATTACGAGGGATAAAATACATTTTTTTTTTGAGATGTCTACTTAAAAAATCAAATATCTTAAGTTTCAGGATTGAGTGACTATATTTTAATCAAACAACCCTTATTTCACCGATAATTAACAGTTAATTTTCTTTTTCTATTCAGCACTCGCTTGGAGGACTTTAGAGCCTGTTTGCCAAATACGATATTTAACTGTTAAATCATTTGGTACGTAAAACACAATTGGTAAGCGACTATTATAATCTAATAATCCTAAATTATGATTCATAGTAACAAATTGATTTTTATTAGTGCCTTCAGGACAAGCCATAAGCGTTGAAATATCGTTATTCGCTTTATCAACAACATAGTAGTTGTAACCCCAACCTTTCAATTCTTCTTGCTTAACGATGCCACCTAAACTGCGCGTATTACAATCAGTATTTATCTCTTTACCTATTAAAACTTCAACTCGCGCTTTATTTTCATTGGCTAAAGAAGGAAGGTGGATTGCATAGCGAGTGTAGCCATCCATAGCATCTGGATAAGGTGCTATATTGTTCGCATTTTGAACTGGATTGTTAATTTTAGGTGTTGTTGAACATGCAGGTAACAATATACTAACTAACAGCAATAACAGTAATTTTCTCATTTTAATATCTCCATCAAAGATTTATCATTTACACTAACATATGTTTTTTTAATGATAGTGCGTATAATAACATTATTTAGATTAATAAAAATGGTACAAAAATGCCAGCAGAAAAAAATACCTATGATTTATTGAAGTTAATTTTAAACTTATTACTGATTGGGTTACTAATCATTATTACTTATCGTGTTGTTGAAGCTTTCTTATTTGGTTTTTTTTGGGCTGTCATGGTAGTTATTGCTACATGGCCATTAATGATAAAAATCCAGAAAAAAATGTTTAATAAACGCTGGTTATCGTTAACTATCATGGCATTAATTTTAGCGCTTGTCTGTATTATTCCATTTCTTTTGATCATCAGTAGTGTCGCACAAAATGGTCACCATCTCATTGAATGGGCTAAATCTTTATCACATCATGAATTACCTACATTTGATTGGCTGGAGAGTATCCCGACTTTCGGACCAGAACTTCATCAAAGTTGGCTAAATATCATTAAAACGGATGGTTCTGATCTGGTCTCCAGTATTCAACCTTACATTGGAACGCTAATAGGTTGGTTGTTATCACAGGTAACCAACATCAGTATATTCATCTTTCATGCTGGTGTCATGATCATTTTCAGTTTATTACTTTTTCTTAAAGGTGAAATGATTACCAAATACGTTTATTTATTTGCTAATCGCTTATCTAAACAATATGGCGCCATTACCGTGACACTAGCAGGACAATCCATTCGTGCAGTAGCTCTTGGCGTGGTAGTAACGGCAATCACTCTAGCTCTAATTGGTGGGATCAGTTTTATTATCACGAAAATGCCATTAGCGGGCGTTTTAACACTGGTGTTATTTATCTGCTGTGTTGCACAAATCGGCCCTGTCATTGTCATGCTCGGTTGTATCATTTGGCAATTTTGGAATGGCCATACTCTCTCTGGCATTATATTAATTGTTGTCGCAATTATTTTAACAACGCTTGATAGTGTAATGCGTGCATATTTAATAAAGAAAGGGGCTGATTTACCATTTTTACTGATTTTATTTGGGGTAATCGGTGGCCTACTCAGTTTTGGTTTGATGGGATTATTTATTGGTCCAGTGGTATTGGCATTGACATATAAAATCATTCAAACCTGGATTGATGAACAATCTTAAAAAGATAATATTGACGAACTAAATTGAATAACAAAAATTATATAAACAACATTGACTCAGGACTATGAAATAAGGAGTGTTATTTTCTGGCTTAAAGTGTGTTATTCTACAGTTTGAACCAGTTACAATAATATATGAATCATGAGAATACCTTTTATTAAATATAATCATCAAAAGCATCTTAATGAATTAGCAAAAATCCAGCAAAATGCAGATCAATATAGTATTTTGTACGATCCTAAAGCATATAGACAAGCTTTACTTGAAAAAATCAAAAATGCCCAATTTCGAATTTATATTGTAGCACTCTATTTAGAACAAGACGAAGCTGGGCAAGAAATACTAAATGCTCTTTACCAAGCAAAAAAAATCAATCCTAATTTAGATATTAAAATCTTTGTAGATTGGCATCGTGCACAACGTGGTCGAATCGGAGAAGACAAAACGCACACCAATGCACGTTTTTATCACCAAATGAAATTACAGCATCCTGGCGTTGATGTTCCAGTATATGGTGTTCCAATTAATCGTCGTGAAGTGCTTGGGGTTTTACATCTTAAAGGATTTATTATTGATGATACAGTTATATACAGTGGTGCCAGCCTGAATAATGTATACCTGCATAAACTCGATCATTATCGTTATGACAGATATCATCTTATTACCAATAGATTACTTGCACAAAGCATGATTGATTATATCGATAATAACTTTTTGCCTTTTGACGCTTTGCAACGTTTAGATGTTGCGGAACATAAATCACGCAAGCAAATTAAAAATGAAATTAAAGTTTTACGTCAACATCTTTCTGAAACCAATTATCAATATACCAATAATGCAAATAATAATGAGTTATCCGTATCACCGATTGCAGGCTTAGGTCGAAATAATTCATTAAATAAAACCATTCACCATTTAATTAATTCAGCGCAACAAAAAGTGACTTTATGCACGCCCTACTTTAATCTGCCAAATATCTTAGTTCGTGACATCATTCGTTTGCTTAGAAAAGGCAAACAAGTTGAAATTATTATTGGTGATAAAGAAGCGAATGACTTTTATATTCCTGAAGATAAGCCGTTTAATATTTCCGGTGGCTTACCTTATTTGTATGAAATTTATTTAAGAAACTTTATTGAACGATTGCAGTCATATGTTGATAAAGAACAATTAATTATTAGATTATGGAAAGATAATGACCAAACCTATCATTTAAAAGGAGTTTGGGTTGACAATGAATGGATGCTAGTTACTGGAAACAATCTTAATCCAAGAGCATGGCGTTTAGACCTTGAAAATGGTATTTTGATTCATGATCCTAAACAAGAATTACAGACACAAATCACCCATGAGCTTGATACAATACGCCAAAAAACGACATTAATTACACACTTTCAACAGATTCAAGCGAGTCAATTTTATCCGAAACGTGTTCATAAATTAATAAAGAGATTGAGCAGAATCCGCGTTGATAAAGTAATTAAGCGTTTGTTATAACCCTTTAAAATGAGTAAATTAGATATAATAGATTTATATAAGTTAAACTTGAAATCATTATATTAATGTTAAAATAAAATGCTCTAATACCTTTATCTGTGTATTAGAGCAATGTTTTAATCAACCATCCATTAAAATAAATACACCAATCAAACTCTCTTAACTTAGACATCAGATTTATAAAATTTTTATTTGCTAATGACCAGTTGTTAATGACTACATGAATTTTTATTAACTTATTTTTCTTTGTTAATTTAACAAACGTAAATCGTTTTAGTAACCTATTTATTATTGAATGACTAGGATGTTTCGCTTTTTTATACTAAAACGTATAGTTAACCTCAAACTTTTTTACAACCTATTATTTAATCTGATTTTGTTGTAAATTGAGTACCGTTCGAGCATTTGATGCACTGGTTGCAATTATGTCTATAACCCCAGAACGAAGCGCGCCTAAAATCGCTGTTGCTTTAGTATTTTCAGAAGCTATAGCAATAACACACGGGATATTACGGAGTTCATCAATGCTAAGACCAATTACCCGATCATTCATAGCCGTATCAACGGGATCCCCATTGATATCAAAAAAACCATAACCCGCAATATCGCCTACCACGCCTTGCTTCAAAGTTGCATGAGTTATCTCTTGGGGAGTAAACCAACCCAATTGCACCATGTAACTATTTTCGTTCATATCACCAATACCGACTAACGCAATATCTGCTTTGGCCGCTCGTTCTAATGTATCTTTGATGACTCTATTTTGAATAAAAGCTTCTTTAAGCTCTCGATTTTCAACATAGGCTGGCGCATAAAGCGTTTCGCTACTCGCATTAAATTTCCTAGCTAAACTTCGGCTGATATGGTCAGCATCAATAATTTCTCCAACCCTTTGGGTACCACCAATTCCGCAAATAAATTTACACTGTTTTTCAGGAAAAACACCCACATGACTTGCAATCGCGGCAACATTACGACCTTGTCCAACCGCCACTGTCACACCTTTTTTTAAAACACTTGATAAATAGTTAGTCACAAGTGCGGCTACTTGTCTGCGTTGTTCATCCTCATCTTGATGATCTAAAGCAATTAGCGCTCGTTTTATACCAAAACTATTAATAAATTGTTGTTCGATTCTTGAACTAAATATTGGATGATATTTAACATTAATTTCTACAATTCCTTCCGATCTTGCTTTTTTAAGTAACCGACCGACTTTAATGCGAGAAATACCAAATCGCTTAGCAATCTCTTCTTGAGTCTGCTCATACTCATAGTAAGCGACAGCAATTTCGGTAAGTAACTCTGTTTCTTGCTTATCTTCAAATATATCCATTATTTTAGCCTTTTGTCATTACATTAATTTTGCTGATTAATTGCTGATAATATATTACAAAAACCTGTCGCTTGCCATGCACTACGACCAATAAATAAGCCATCAATATCTGGTTGAGCAATTAATGAAGTTGAATTTTCAAGATTTACGCTGCCTCCATATAAAAGTATCATTTGATCGGCCATCTGTTGACCATAGAGTTCAACTAAAGCTGATCGCAGCTGATGATGAATATATTGTGCCTCTTCTGGAGTTGCTGCGATACCATTTTTATTAATAGCCCATATTGGCCCATAAGCTATAACCACTTGTGCTGGGTGCTGCTTATCAATCTCAAATAAGTTTATTTTCATTTGTTTGATCACTGTTTCAGCTGATACACCTAAAGACTTCTCCTCATGACTATTACCAATACAAACTAAAGGTGTTAATCCATGTTTCAAAGCAGTTTTCACTTTTTTATTGACCGTTATATAATTTTCAATGTAAACCGCTGTGATACCTCCTAAAGTTGTACCACATAACTAACAGTATAGTGGTTAAAGAAGCAACAAAAGCACCTTCGAATAAAGATGCATTAACTAAAGTCACTTTATTTTTTAATGATTCGTCTTCTATAAGTCCAATGGCTGTTTCAGCACTTAAAATGGCACTACTAATATCAGCTAAGATTAGAATATTACGATAATCAGAAGATTGTTTGATGATGTTATAAATTGTGAGGGGATCTGTTACCATTCGGCATCTCCCGTTCCTCACGCTGAAAAAATTTTTACGTCACCCGTAGAATCCACCATATCTTCTATAATTTCTTTAAGCCCATCAGTGATTTTTTTACTGTGTGACACTAATACGATACTAATTATGAAACCTTCGAATAAATGATTAATAATTAATCTTTTGTTCGATTTTATAGAGTAAAACGATAGAGAAAATTACTTTTTAAAAAATTTGTGACTAAGATCTAAATATTAAAATGATGAGAATTTATAGCTAAATGAATGACTATGATTAGTAATTATTGAATTAAAGATAAGATAAATGACTTAAATCTCTTAATAATTGATACTAAGAGCATAACCATGAATTTTTAAATGCATGATCATAAATTTAAGATTAAAACAAAATTTAAATTTTAATAATGAGTTGTTACTCATTATTAAAAAAAGAAGCCATAATTAAATAATGTCATAAATATTGGCATAATTAAGGTTAATAAAAATCCTTGCACAATTGCAGAAGGAACAATCATTATACCTGCACCTTTTTGTAGCATCGGTAAGGTAAAATCCATAGAGGTAGCACCACATAAACCCAGTGCAGTAAGTTTATAACGTTTAATTAAACTCGGAATTAAAATGATGGCGCATAATTCGCGCAAAATGTCGTTTAAAAATGTGGCACTACCAATAATTGCACCATGCGCTTCTGTCATTAAGAGTCCAGAAAGTGAATACCAACCAAATCCAGATGACATGGCTAATCCAACACGAATTGGTTGATTGAATATCAATGCCGCTATGATACCGCCTAAAAAAGTACTTATTATTACAATTATTGTTGTAGCAATACCGACTTTACTAAGTAAGATTTGCTTTAATGAGATATTATTACTCCGTAACTGAATCCCAACCAATAAAAGTAAAAAAACCAAAACAATTTTAGTAATATCTTCATTGTATTGCCAGATAAAGAGAGGAATTAAGCCAGCAAGAAAACCTAGAATCAAAGCAATACAAACCCGTAATGATTCTAAAATCATTTTAAAGCGTGAGCCAATATCATGTTTAGTATGAGTGGTTTGCCAAGGCAGGAAGATATCAAATAACATTAAAAAGATAAAATTACCACCAAAAGTACATATAAATAAGACGCCCGCATAAAATAGGATAGTTTGTAAATTATCTTTGAGATTATCAAGGTGCGCTAATTCGGATCCCATTAGAAATAGAATAAAATAAACCATCCAGCTAAGGATTTTGTTAATTTTGGTTATCCATTGTTGGTTTTTAAAGGTAATTAAATATCCCAAACACAATGGTACAAATGCAATAAGAAGACCAAAATACATTTTCTATTTCCTGACTATTTAATTTTAGTTATTATCTTACTAATATGAAACTATCGATAAAATCGACAATCGGGTTAAGTAGACTAGCATAATTATTTAGAATAAGTCGATTTGCATGTCGCTTGTAAACACCTTAAACAAGCGACAATTTTGTCTATTTTAATATGGCGATATTGTGATTAACAATAAAGCTAGCTTATTATTTTAATGAAGCCAAATTCTCTGTAATACTATTTTCGAGTTGATCCAATAAAGCATAACGATTACGATATTCTGATCGTTTTTTACTAGCGATTTCATCCAGTGATTTTCGATAGATTTGATTAGGTAATATAAATAAACCATTGCTGTCTTGTTTGCCATCAATGGTTAACCAGAAATCATCGTAATCCGATAAAATACGTTCTTGTCGGCTATTGTAACGCCAATTATTGTAAATATGCGTTTTATTACCCACCGCCACTATTTGTTCTAAATTAAAATAGCGCGCAATGACTAAGGCCGCCTCTAACGCAACACGTTTAGGAAACAGTCCATAACACTGTTTTGTTGCTTGTTGTACTCGAATGCGAGCATCATGATGACCTGTGCCTTGTAATCCAGCAATAAAAAGTGTTGTTTTTTGTTGATATTGCATTATTGTAAAAGTTATCGTAGCCAAATCAATGCTATCATTATCATAAAAATATAGACTAATTTCACCTTCACGAGCAAACTTATTGCGTGCTTGAATGGCGATTTTGATATTAGCATCGTTTTTTACTTTAACATCAGCCAGTACAAAAGCGATATTCGGATTATAAAAAGCTTTACTCATGCTGTCAGGATGTTTAGCTAAAAAGTCATAATGGTAGGCTAGTGCCTCAAAACGTTCTTGTTGACTTAAACAAGAGGCTAAATAAGGTCGTTGTAATTTACATGGTAAATTGGTTTGGCATGATAAATAATATCCCAGTAATGGATATAGTCTCAATTTATCCAATAATTTAAATGTGATCGGACTTAAAAATAAGGTTCGAAAAAAAAATTTGAAACGATAAGTCGATTTTATCCACAGTTCATTAAGCGGAAGTTTACCGGTACAAAGCCAGTTAAACAGTTGCCACTTACTTTTAGGCTGGGACATATTCGTAATATTATTCATAAGCAGAAAAATCAAATTAGTTATTCTATTAAATATTTATATAGCGACTAAATTAATAAATAATAATGAAATATTAATAAAAAGCCATAAAATTTGAACGATAAGGTTACAACACAAAACTAGTTGGTGCAACTGTTGCTAAATAAAAGGCTAAATTATATGAAAATAAAAAACGGTGAACTGGTCACCGTTTTTCTATTAAAGTAAATAATCAGTTTAATAACAATAATTATTGTCCTTTAACTTCTTTCAAACCGTTGAAAGGTGCTTTAGAACCTAATGCTTCTTCAATACGAATTAATTGATTATATTTAGCAACACGGTCAGAACGGCTCATAGAACCAGTTTTGATTTGACCAGCAGCTAAACCAACAGCTAAATCAGCAATAGTTGAATCTTCAGTTTCACCAGAACGATGAGAAATAACAGCTGTATAACCAGCATCTTTCGCCATTTTAACTGCAGCGATAGATTCAGTTAATGTACCAATTTGGTTAACTTTAACTAATATAGAGTTTGCGATGCCTTTTTCAATACCTTGTTTGAAGATTTTGGTATTAGTAACAAATAGATCATCACCAACTAATTGGATTTTGTTACCAAGAGCTTTTGTTTGGTATGCCCAACCTTCCCAATCACTTTCATCTAAACCGTCTTCGATAGATACGATTGGATACTCATTAGTTAAACCTTCTAAATAGTGAGTAAATTCTTCTGCAGTGAATTCTTTGTTACCTTCACCTTTTAATACATATTTACCTGTTTCTTTGTTATAGAATTCAGAAGCGGCACAGTCCATCGCTAAAGTAATGTCTTTACCTAGTACATAACCTGCTTTTTCTACAGCTTCTTTAATGCATGCTAATGCTTCTGCATTTGAACCTAAGTTAGGCGCAAAACCACCTTCATCACCAACAGCAGTATTCATACCTTTAGCATGTAAAACTTTTGCTAAGTTATGGAAAACTTCAGAACCCATACGGATTGCTTCACGAACTGTTTTAGCACCAACTGGTTGAATCATGAATTCTTGTAAGTCGATGTTGTTATCAGCGTGTTCACCACCATTGATGATATTCATCATTGGTAATGGCATTGAGTATTGACCTGGTGTGCCGTTAAGATCTGCGATGTGTTGAAAAAGTGGAACACCTTTAGCTGCCGCAGCAGCTTTAGCAGTTGCTAAAGAAACAGCAAGAATTGAGTTAGCACCTAAGTTAGATTTGAAGTCAGTTCCATCTAAGTCAAGCATAATTTGGTCGATAGCTGCTTGATCTAGCGCATCCTTACCAACAACAGCTTTAGCGATTGGGCCATTTACATTTTCAACAGCTTTTAATACGCCTTTACCTAAAAAGCGAGATTTATCACCATCACGAAGTTCTAATGCCTCACGTGAGCCTGTTGATGCTCCTGATGGAACGATTGCTAAACCAACAAATCCACCTTCCAAATGAACTTCTGCTTCAACAGTTGGGTTACCACGAGAGTCGATTACTTCACGACCATGTACTTTAACGATTTTTGCCATGTTATTTTCCTCTATATGACAGATATATTACTAATGTTAATCCAAAAACTATTTTTGTTGCTGCTCTTGATAAGTTTTGGCAGCTTTCACAAAACTCCCAAATAGTGGGTGTCCATCTCGTGGTGTCGAGGTAAATTCCGGGTGGAATTGACAAGCAACAAACCAAGGATGATCTGGGATTTCAATGATCTCAACAAGTTTTCTATCTGTTGAAAGACCTGTTACTTTTAACCCAGCCTCAACTACTTTTGGTAATAAATTATTATTTACTTCGTAACGATGACGATGACGCTCCGTGATCGACTCATTTTTATACATGCTATATACTAATGAATTCGGTTCTAAATGGCAAATCTGAGATCCTAAACGCATAGTACCACCTAAATCACTGTTTTCATTACGTTGTACTACATTACCTGATTCATCGCTCCACTCAGTAATTAAAGCGATAATAGGGTTAGCACAGTCTTTAACGAACTCAGTAGAATTGGCATCTTTAATCCCAGCTACATTACGTGCATATTCAATCATTGCAACTTGTAAACCAAGACAAATACCTAAATAAGGGATTTTATTTTCACGGGCATAACGAGCTGCCATGATTTTACCTTCAACGCCACGATAACCAAATCCACCAGGAATGAGAATCGCATCTAAACCTTTTAACAGATCCGTACCGCGTGATTCAAGATCTTCTGAATCAATATAACGGATATGCACAGTTAAACGATTTTTTAATCCACCATGTTTTAATGCTTCATTCACTGATTTATAAGCATCAGGTAGAGCAATATATTTACCCACCATACCAATTGTAACTTCACCAACTGGATTGGCTTCTTCATAAATTACTTGTTCCCACTCAGAAAGATCCGCTTCTTTGCATTCAAGATGGAAACGATTGCAAACAAAGGTATCTAAATTTTGTGATTTTAATAATGCCGGAATTTTATAAATAGAATCGACATCTTTAAGAGAAATAACTGCACGCTCAGGCACATTACAAAATAGTGCAATTTTAGATCTTTCATTTGCAGGAATAATGCGATCAGAACGACAAATAAGAACATCTGGTTGAATACCAATTGAAAGAAGTTCTTTCACTGAATGTTGCGTTGGTTTGGTTTTAACTTCACCAGATGATGCTAAATAAGGCACCAATGTTAGATGCATAAATAGAGTGTGCTCACGACCAACATCAACGGCTAATTGACGGATCGCTTCTAAAAATGGTAACGATTCAATATCCCCTACCGTGCCGCCAATTTCAACAATCGCGACATCAAAACCTTTTGCACCTTCAATTACACGTGATTTAATCTCGTTAGTAATATGAGGAATAACTTGAATAGTTGCCCCTAAATAGTCTCCACGACGCTCTTTACGCAATACGTCAGAGTAGATACGTCCAGTTGTGAAGTTATTTTTACGTGTCATTTTGGTACGTATAAAACGTTCATAATGACCTAAGTCCAGATCTGTTTCAGCACCGTCCTCAGTCACAAAAACTTCACCATGTTGAATAGGGCTCATTGTACCCGGATCAACATTAATGTAGGGATCAAGTTTTAGCATGGTGACTTTTAAATTGCGGGCTTCTAAAATTGCAGCAAGAGACGCTGCGGCAATGCCTTTACCTAAAGAAGAAACGACACCGCCTGTAACAAAAATATAATTCGTGACCATTAATACCAGACCATTATTTATTTAATTGAATAATATTGCATCGATTTTAAACTATAAAAATCACTGCAATATACGATGAATCAGACGGGAAATTAGTATAACAGAATCTGCCTTAGCTCACAATTGAATAATTAAGCACAGCAAATAACTTGCTCACTTTGCTCAATTAAATAACATCAATTATTCAGCTAATCCGTCTAAACATTAATCCAACCCATTAATTTGTATCTTGAATAAATTTATCCTTATAGTTACTGATTATTTTTTCTAGTCTCAAATGATTCGAACCTTTTTTCCAGATAATCAAAATACTATTGATTAAGCTGATTAAGATAACCAATAGAAATACGCAATTGTTGATCAAAATAGGCGATGAAAAAGAGAATAACTGGTTTTTATCAAAATTATAGATTATTTGCGTAGTTACTAATAATTTCGAATTCTTCTCATTGTGATAATTTACACTTTTTACTATATCTGCTTTTTTAAGGTTGCTACTATTACCTGAAAAAATTGCATTATAATCAGTTTGTGGTTTGATTGACGATTTATTTATGCTGTTTTTATCATCAATGTTTCTAATGTTGATCAAATCATTTAATATCTGATAGGTAAAATCTAATTTTTCACCGGCATTGGTAAGAAAGAACATTAACACGGCAAGTATCAACCCCGTAATAGCTAATAAAACATTATGGTAGATAAATTTTGGTGCGCCATAACTTTTCACTTCTTCACTTATTGATAAATAGTCACCGTAACTGAGTAATTGTGCAGTTTCAAGCTCTGCCTGCATATCAATCGATACATCACTGTTATTAGGAAGAAACATTTTCCAGTGTTCGGGATAAAAAACATTAAAATTTGATTCAATACTTAATTGATGATTAACAGGACAGTTATCCCTAATTTGTGCTTTAATATGATTAACATACTCGCTAGGTATTTCTCGCTTTATAGACGATGCTATCATAGATAATATGAAACAGATGATTGAAAAGGCAACCAGTACGAGCGATTGAAAATGCTCTAAAGCCAATAATCCCATCACGCCAAATACAAACAATCCAATCATTAATTTGCCAGAGTTGCTCCGATCTTCGATTGCGGTTTCAAATTGATTTTTTTCTCTTTTGTTAAGAATCTCAAAAGTAGGTACTTTTTCTGATTCTTCTGTTATTAGTTGAGTAAAGGTTTCATTTGCGCTTTCAGCTCTACTCAAAGGAATAGGTTTTAATTTTCCTGTCTGCCAATATTCTTTAATTTGATTCTCTTTACGACAAGATAGATTTAAACCAGCTTGCAATAAATCATAATTGTTTATTTTAACAACAATTGCATAGCTTTTAGTAAAAACTACTTCAGCAGTATTGATAGGTTCAATATTTGTGTGAGTATTTTTTCGGACTAGACCATCAAACCCAGCAATATGGTGATCCATACTATAAGGAAAAAATAGTGATATATCATCCATCTTGTAATAGAAAGCGTCTTTAATCTTCGCATTATTTGCATGCTCTCTTTTAATATAACCTTTAATTGTCGTGACATCAGAACTGATTAATGAACTTTCCCATTGATAAGGACAAGTAATAAGGTCTTTATTATCAAGATAAGGCTGAAGCAAAATATCCTCTTCTTCAGTTAACTGTCGTATTGATTCTAGGCGGGTAAAGGTGACATTTTGGATTCGCTTTTTTTTAGGCTTATCTAAACTATCCATAATTCGTTGAGACAAAATAAAACCTCTCACCAACGCTGACGAGAGAACAACAAAAACTATAATCGCTAAAATATATAACATACTATTGATTTCTTATAAAAATAAATAACGATATTGCCTAACTTAACTTCATAATATTAAATGATTTCGTCTGCATTAGATTAATTAACTCTGAAACCAGAAATACTATGGCTATAGTAATAACAACTATCACTCACCTATCAGACAATATAGATTGTCAGACAAAAACCATGCCAGCTAAAATAGCATAATGATTGATAAATTCTTTTGACTGTTCATCTAATATTAAAATTCCTTATTTTAAAAATTATTTATTTTTTTATTTAAATACGGATCATTTATAAAATAATAAAAAATTATTTAACTGATTGCTGTAATGTGTTAACTGTCTTTTAACTATTTAGCGAGTTTCTCCTGACATTCAATAAAAGCTTTAAGCTTATCGATATCTTTAATTACCAATTTTCCAGCAACTTTATGTACGATATCTAAATTTATTAATTCATTAACAGCACGGCGATAAACACGATCTGTTGTGCCAAAACGTTCAGCTTCTAAATAGCTTTTTTGAAAATTATTGACGGGATGCACATTTAGATGATGCTGATAAATATCAAAAGCGATATTAAAACAAATTGAATATAACGTTCTTTTTAATAAAATATCTAATGTTTCTTGATAATCAAAAGCGATAGCACTGGCAAAAAACAGTGCTAATTTAGGGTGTTCAAGTAATGATAGATATAATTTATCAATACTAACTACAGCAATGGTTAACACATCTTCGGCGATAATATCAAACTGACATAAATAATCGGTAAAAAACTCCATTTCACCAAAAATATGCGCATCACAATCTATGGTACCAAGATGAAAACAGCGCCCATTATTTGCCTGATAACGTATCGAAATCGTACCATTATAAACAACAATTAACTTATCGACTTTACATCCCTGCCGGAAAAGAATCGTCTTTTCATCAACAATTTTTTTATCAACAATACACTGCTCTATAATTGTTTCAAATAATTGATTATTATCTTGCCAATATTGGCTAAAACGACCTTTATTTAATGATTTCAACTGCATAAAATTATCACAACTAACGAACTTTTAATCACAATATTACTTTATATTTGTAAAATCTAGATATTCAATTATCCATATCATTATCTTATTTTAAGATGGCATAATTATAATCAACTGTGATAATAATAGCGATATACTATTTTATTTTAACTTTTTGTAATTCACTATTTTTTGTTAAATTTTATCGATACTACTTATCCTCTTCTTCTCCAGCATTGAAATAGCTAACATTATAATAATAATTACATAAAAAACTGGGATTGCATTCATAATAATTTGCATACTGAAATACTTATTCAATACAGAACTAATTGCCGGACTAAACATGGCTCCAGCACTGCCACTGATTAAAATATATGACACATTTTTACTTGAGGCATTTTTTACAAATGTCACGCCGTAAGCGACAAAGGCATTATATAATGCAGCACAAACAAAACCATATCCATAGGTAAAATAACCAATATAATCAACATGTTGAACATTGACAATCAACAACGTCATAATAAAAGCTAATATAATAATAGTTACGAAAAAATACTCAATTTTAATGCGTGTAACAATTAGTGTCGAAACGAGAGCACCTATCAAGGCTGCACCCCAATATTGAGTAATAATATTGCCTGCATTTTCAAATGAAATAGAAAATTTATAACTTACAAATAATGGCGCCCAAGTTAAAAAAGTGTATAAGGCAAGCATTGCCAAAAATAATCCAAAACCAGCAGATAAAATGCCAAAGTTCCATTCAGATTTTTGATGACTTTGCTGTTTTTGATCAGCATGAGGCTTACTAATTAAATTAAAATTGGTAAATAGAATGATAACTAACATCAATATAGTGACAATGCCAACCGTTAAATAGCTAGTAGCCCAAGACAGGTCATGAGTTAAAGCGTAGGTTGTAATTAGTGGAAAGATCACGCCAGCAATATTGAAAGTAGCATCTTGTACAACTAATATTGTACTTTGTATTTTATCTTGCCAAGTAGATACCACAATTGTACCAGCAATACACAAACCTATTCCACCACATAAACCAACCAAAATCATACAAAATTTAAGCATTATTAGAGATTTAGTCAGATATAAAATAAATGAACATATTATGATAATACTATAATTTAGTAAGGTAATTCGTTTAATACCAATAATATCAATTAAAAAAAATGCTAAAATTGTTCCCAATAATGCCCCTCCATTTAATAAAGAAAAAATGAATGCAACATTATTGACATCAGCATTGAAACTTTGTGCAATTGGTTCAATTAGCATACCAAATTGACTGGCAAAACCAGCCATAATGAAATTAGCTAAAAAACTGATAAAAGTAAGAGATAATTTATTTTTCATATTATTATCCAAAGATATCCATTACATAATTAATTAGGATTATGTGGCAACATTTAAAGCCAGCTTTATCATATTATTGAATGTTAATTGCCTCTCCTCTGCAGTCGTTTCTTCGCCAGTTAAACAATGATCGGAAACCGTTAAAATGGCTAATGACTCAATATTAAACTGCTGCGCAATACCATATAGACCTGCGACCTCCATATCTATACCTAAAACCCCCGATCTTTCGAGCGTACCAATTAACGTTTCATCTGGGTCATAATAAAGATCACCACTAAAAACATTACCAACTTTTACAGGTAAACCCATCTCATTAGCTATTTCATATGCACGATGTAATAATGAAAACGTCGCGGATGTTGCAATGTTATAACCATCCGCTCTTTTTTGATTCGTCATAGAATCTGTTCCAGCAGCCATCGCTAAAATAACATCTCGCATTTTAATGCCTAGTTGGGTAGCACCTATACTACCAACTCGAATAATGCGTTTAACGTTATAGTCATTAATTAATTCATGTGCATAAAGGGTCATGGATGGGATACCCATTCCATGTCCCATCACAGAAACAGCAACACCATCATAAAGGCCTGTATATCCAAGCATATTACGTACATTACAAACTTGTTTTGCATCAGTTAAATAATTTTCTGCAATAAATTTGGCTCGTAAAGGATCGCCAGGCATGATAACGGTTTGTGCAAAATCGTTAGGATTAGCATTGATATGTGCGGTCATAATATTTCCTGATTAATTAGTAAGTTAATCCTAAATTATAATCAGAATATATTTCATTCAACTAGGACATAAGTCCGAAATCGTTGTTCTATGCCACATTTTTGGAATTTTTGGGTAATTTGATAATTAAATTATCATTGATTTTTAGAAAGGCGCTTGATGCGCCTTTCGTTTTATTTTGAAGATAACTTATTTAACCGTTTTTTCGCTGCGGGATAAGCCGATAATACCAGATCGAACCATTTCAACTATATTGCAGGTGTTACGAATTGAAGATAGACATAACTCAAGTTTGTCACTCGTACCTATTATAAAAAAGGCGCTTAATGCGCCTTTCGTTTTTTTAAAGATAACTTATTTAACCGTTTTTTCACTGCGGGATAAGCCGATAATACCAGATCGAACCATTTCAACTATATTGCAGGTCTCACGAATTGAAGAGAGAAATGACTCAAGTTTGTCACTTGTTCCTGTTATAAAAAAGGCGCTTCAATGATGCGCCTTTCGTTTTATTTTGAAGATAACTTATTTAACCGTTTTTTCACTGCGGGATAAGCCGATAATACCAGATCGAACCATTTCAACTATATTGCAGGTCTCTCGAATTGAAGAGAGAAATGACTCAAGTTTGTCACTCGTACCTGATAATTGCACAATATAGTGAGTTGCGGTCACATCGACAATCGAACCTCTAAAGATATCGGCACAACGTTTAACTTCATCACGCGCATCTGATGTTTTAGCGGCTATTTTTACTAACATAATTTCACGTTCTACATGTGGGCCTTCGGTTAAATCATTAACACGATACACATTAACTAGTTTATGAAGTTGTTTTTGGACTTGTTCAAGCACATGTTCATCACCTGAGGTTTGAATCGTCATTCGACTCATTGTCGGATCTTCAGTTTGTGCGGTCGTAATGGATTCAATATTAAACCCACGTTGTGAAAACAAACCAATGATACGCGACAATGCGCCCGGCTCGTTTTCTGTTAAAATTGATAAAATATAACGCATTAGGTTCTCTCCGTTTTACTTAACCACATTTCATTCATTGCCCCACCGCGAACTTGCATTGGATAAACATGTTCTGTGGCGTCTGTCATAACATCAATAAAAACCAAACGATCTTTTATCGAAAGCGCTTTTTTAAGCATAGGTTCAAGATCTTCCCGTTTGTTAATCATCATACCCACATGACCATAAGCCTCAGCAATTTTTGCAAAATCAGGTAACGACTCCATATAAGATGAAGAGTGACGACCAGCATAAATCATATCTTGCCACTGTTTAACCATTCCTAAAAAACGGTTATTAAGATTTAAGACAATAACAGGCAAGCCATATTGCAATGCCGTTGAAAGTTCTTGTATATTCATTTGAATACTGCCATCACCTGTAACGCAAACAACCGTTTTATCAGGAAACGCTAATTTAACGCCAAGTGAAGCAGGCAAACCAAATCCCATGGTTCCTAACCCACCCGATGTAATAAAATGACGCGGTTTATCAAATGGGTAATAAAGTGCTGTGAACATTTGATGTTGTCCCACATCCGTTGCCACATATGCATTACCTTTAGTTAATTTGTATAACACTTCAATGGCTTCTTGAGGTTTGATACTTTGACCTTCATGACTATAGGCCAAGCAGTGTCGTGCACGCCAATGTTCAATTTGTTTCCACCAATCAACTAATGCATCAAAATCACGTTCGATGTTTAACTCATCCAACATGGATAACATGATTTCAAGAACGACTTTGGCATCACCAACAACAGGAATTGTTGCATGAATTGTTTTGGATATTGAGGTAGGATCGATATCAATATGGATAATTTTGGCTTTTGGACAATATTTTTCAACGTTATTGGTCGTTCGATCATCAAAACGTGCACCGATAGCAAGAATCACATCGGCATTATGCATCGCCATATTGGCTTCATAAACACCGTGCATACCAATCATCCCTAAAGAATGTTTGTCCGATCCAGGAAAAGCACTGATACCCATTAGTGTTGAAGCAACAGGTAAATTCAACGTTTCCGTAAGCGTTTTAACTTCACTACTTGCATCAGCACTAATTACACCACCACCAACAAATAACACTGGCTTTTTAGCAGACAATAAAGTAGTTAACGCTTTTTTGATCTGTTTTTTATGACCTTGAATAGTTGGATTATAAGAGCGCATTAATACTGTTTCTGG
Organism: Gilliamella sp. B14384G12; assembly: GCF_016101825.1. Classification (NCBI taxonomy): domain Bacteria; kingdom Pseudomonadati; phylum Pseudomonadota; class Gammaproteobacteria; order Orbales; family Orbaceae; genus Gilliamella; species Gilliamella sp. B14384G12. The sequence continues at coordinate 92,593 of NZ_JACFPU010000005.1, forward strand.
ATAATGATAAGTGTATTTATTAGCTGGATTAACAATATCTTTCGGTAAATCAATTACGACCGGCCCGGGTCTACCTGTTGAGGCGATGTAAAACGCTTTTTTTATCGTTTCAGGAATATCTTTACTATTTTTGATTAGGAAGCTATGTTTAACAATTGGACGCGAAATACCAACCATATCACATTCTTGGAAAGCATCATTGCCGATAAGATTACTGGCAACTTGACCAGACAAAATAACCAGTGGCACTGAGTCCATGTAGGCAGTGGCAATACCTGTTATCGTATTGGTTGCACCTGGCCCTGATGTGACCAAAACCACGCCGACATCACCCGTTGCTCTGGCATAACCATCCGCCATATGGACAGCGGCTTGTTCATGACGAACTAAAATGTGCTCAATACCACCGAGTGTGTGAATTGCATCATAGATATCAAGAACACTACCACCAGGATAACCAAATATCTGTTTTACTCCTTGATCAATCAAAGATTGAATGACCATCTCCGCACCTGACAATTTTGCCATGCTTATTGCCTCCAATATAACTTATTTGTCATTTAATACTTCATTTTGCATTAACTTATACATAAAATCAATAAACTCAATGATATAAGTGATACAAATTTTGTTAATTAAAAAATATATTAAATTATGAGAAATAAAACTAATTAAAACAATGTTTAATAATTTTCTTTAAAATATTATTTATTGATTTTATTGTTATTTTTATCGTATTTATATAAACTCTTAATAAGTTAATCTCTGGCAATACTGATTCTAGATTCCATTACTATAATATAGGCGTTATTATGAGCATTCTCTCAATTAAACCCATCTCACTTGCCGATTGGCAATTAGTCAAAGTTTCTGGTACTGATAATCATAAATACTTGCAAGGACAAGTAACAATAGATATTGACAATCTCACAGAACAAACAGCATTATTTGCTGCTCATTGTGATTCTCAGGGAAAAATGTGGAGCAATTTATTATTATTCCAACGAGGTCAAGATATTTACTATATTGTTCGAAAAAGTGTAGTAGAAAAACAAATGGCTGCCTTAAAAAAATATGCAGTCTTTTCAAAAGTCAGTATTGAACCTGTTACCGACTTAAATATTGTTGGATTAGATTCTCAAGCAATACCGAGCGAAATACTTGCAAAATTTACGGATAATAATTGTTTTACTGAAAATAATGTTACCTATATAAAATTAACCTCTCCTCATGTTCGAGTAATTAAGATAACACCAGAGGCAATCGATGATGATTTAGAGCCTTGTAGTCGTTGGTTACAACTTGAGTTAGAAGCAGGTTATGCCATTATTGATGCCGAAAATACCGAAAGCTTGTTACCTCAAGCCTGTAATTTGCAATATCTTGATGCTATCAGTTTTGATAAAGGATGTTATTGTGGGCAAGAAATGGTTGCTCGCGCACAATATCGGGGAGCCAATAAACGCGGACTTTATTTATTAGCCGGCAAAAGTGCTGTTTTACCAGTTATTGGAGGCACCATAGAATACCAAATTGATGGTAATTGGCGAGAAAGCGGTCAAGTTTTAGCAGCTTTGAAACTTAATCAAGATAATAATATTTATGTGCAAGTTGTGCTAGCTAATGGCATTGATTTTAATACCCCATTTAGAGTAAAAGGGGAAATTGATAGTGTACTTAGTTTCAATTAGTTAAATATTATTTTAAAGATATTTGTCAAACAGTTAACCAAAAAATATTATTAATTGGTTAACTGTTTAATCATTTAAGTATTTTTACAAATTATAGATTAATTAATATCGACTTTTGTTTGACCAATTCTTGTTGTCTCAATTAGCCAAACATTCTTTCATTGATATTCGTCAAACAGTTAACCAAAAAATATTGTTAATTGATTAACTGTTTAATCATTTAAGTATTTTTACAAATTATAGATTAATTAATTAATTAATATTAACTTTTATTTGCCTAATTCTTGATTGACTATTTCAATAAAATACTCAACACCGGTTGTTAAAACTTCATCATTGAAGTTATAAGATGGATTATGTAAATTCGCTCCTTGCCCCGCACCTAACCACACATAAGCACCGGGTATTTTTTTTAGCATAAAAGCGAAATCCTCAGCACCCATTGATGGATTTGGATCAATAATAACACTGGCTTCCCCGACCACATTTTTAGCTGCTTTAATGGCAATGTCTGCTTGCTTTGCATAATTAATAGTAGCAGGATAACGTCTTTGATAGTCTACCTCAGCTTTAGCTTCAAATGTGGATGCAATGCCTGTAGCAATTTGTTTAATACGACTTTCAGCCATATCTTGAATTTTTGCATCGAAGGTCCTGACTGTTCCTCGAATAACAGCTTGTTGCGGTATTACATTCCAAGTATCGCCACTGTGTATTTGAGTTACACTGACCACTAATGAACTGAGTGGATCTGCATTACGGCTTACAATACTCTGTAAACCATTAACAATTTGAGTTGCCACTAAAATAGTATCTTTACTTAAATGAGGTGCTGCTGCATGAGCCCCGACACCCGTAATTTTAATTTCAAAAACATCATAGGATGCCATCATTGGACCATGGGTTACATAGAAATGGTTAAGTTGCATATTAGGTTGATTATGGATACCATACACAGCTTCAATTGGAAAACGTTCAAATAATCCATTTTCCACCATAACGCGTGCTCCGCCTTCATTTTCTTCTGCAGGTTGGAAAATGACAACTACTGTTCCAGCAAAATCTCGATGTTCACTTAAATATTTGGCTGTTCCTAATAATGTAGCAGTATGACCATCATGACCACAAGCATGCATTTTACCCGGTATTGTAGAGCAATAAGCAATTTTATTTTCTTCAATAATATCTAATGCATCAATATCAGCTCGTAAAGCAATCCATCGTCCATCTTTATTACCTTTAATAATACCAACTACACCCGTTGGTGCAAATTCTGTATAGAGTTCGTTAATACCAAAAGATTTCAGTTTTTCGATTATAAATTTTGTCGTGTTTAACTCTTCAAAAGCGGTTTCTGGATGGGCGTGGATATGATGACGCCAAGTGATCATGTCTGATTTCAATTCATTGATAGTACTCATTATAAATTCCTTATTGATTCTCGTTTTTAACTGAGTCAGTATAAATGTGCATTACTATACTGCTATTTCATCTTTTATGAAAATAACTATTTTTACTAAGATTATTGGTTTTAGTTATATCGTGAAACGGAAACAGTTATAAGCCTACAAATTGTTGACTAAAACGTATAGTTGACCTGAAACTTCTTGACTAAAATAACATAGACAATAACCCGAAATTAATAAAAAGGGACCAAATGGAATAATTGTCAAAGACTGTTTTTTCAAAAGATTCTTCTGAAAAAAATAATAGAACATACCTAATAGCGAGGCAATTATCAATAATAGCGCAAGTAATTGATATGGAATCCAAGTACCTAGAGCTGCAAGTAGTTTTATATCACCTCCGCCTAATCCCTGCTTGTTAGAAATCAGATAAAACAAAATAGCAGGTAATTTAAGTAAAAGATATCCACATAAAATACCAATTAATGCGTCATCTAACCTAATGTTTGTTACATTGAAATAGGCTGCAATTAATCCTGCCCACATCAAAGGTTGAGTAAAAAAATCAGGCAGTAAAAAGTATTTAAAATCAATGGATGCCAACAATAAAAAATAACAACTCAAAAATATCAAAATAAAACTCTGATAACTGAGGCCTTTATGCAAATAAATCACTAAAAATAAAGTAGCGACCAGCAATTCCCAAGCAACATATTTGAATAAAATGATGCTTTGACAATAATAACAACGCCTTTTTAAAATGATCCAAGAGACAATCGGAATTAATTGCCAAAATTCTAATTTCGTTCGGCAACAAGGGCAGATTGAACGTTGAAAGCTTATTTCTTTCAAATAAACTGATAATGTTTGTGACGGAGAAAAACGGCAATATGCAACATTGATAAAACTCCCCACACCAAGACCTAGACAAATAACTATAAACATTATCATCAATGAATGACTTCTCCGAGTTGGAATATCGGTAAATATATAGCAATAATTAAACCACCAATGATCACGGACAAGACTAACATCAATAAAGGTTCAAAAGCTTGGGATAGATTTTCTATTAATGTTTGATTTTGTACTTCATAATAAAGAGCTAAACGGCTTAACATTAGATCTAAAGTACCCGATTGCTCACCAACATGAATTAACTGACGGCACAAGTTAGGAAAACAGGATTGTAGATGTAAAACATGACTGAATGAGTGTCCTTGCTCAATACCTGAAATGATTTGTAAAACACTATTGCGATAAACACAATGGTAAGAAGCATTAGCCGCAGCGGTTAAACCCGCCAACAACGGAATCCCTGCTTTTTGGGTGATCGCAATTGTTTGGAAAATTTGAGTTAAACAACTTGTTTGAATGATCTTATTAACAAAAGGGATTTTCATTAAGGCGATTTCAATTTTGTTACGATATCGCTTGTTAATGTAACGTTGAAAAACAAAAAAACTCCCTACTAAAATCATACACCCTATTTGCCAGCTTTGTTGCAGATAGTCAGCAATATCAATAATGCATTGAGTAAAAAAAGGAAGCTCTGCATCAAAATCATGATAGATATCAGCAAATTTTGGTAAAACAAATAATAACATGACTAAGCTTACAATTATGGCTACCGATAATAAAAATACAGGGTACCGCATTGCTTTTTTAAGGTTTTTTTGTAATTTAATGGATTTTTCGAGCAATGATGCTAATTGCTCAAAACTCTCGTCAAGTTTACCCGTCAGTTCACCTGTGGCAATAATTTCACAATACAGTGAAGAAAACACATACTTATATTTGGCTAATGCACTGGATAAGGACTCACCTTTTACAATTTGCGCCTCAATTTCATTTATTAAATATTGCCAATGAGGTTTAGATTGTTCTTCGGCCAATAAATTTAGACTGTCAATTATCGATAATCCAGCCTTTAACATCGTCGCCAATTGTGTCGTTATATTCAGTAATTCCGATTGGTTAAAACTACGCGCCGTTATATAATTGCCCGCTTTTACTTTTATGGCTAATTTACCTTGTAATAATAGCTGTTTTTTGGCCTCACTTTGTGAAGTTGCGATTATTTGATATTGATGAAAATCCAAGTCATACCAAAAATAGAGCCTCTTCATACAAAATCACCTAAAACGCGATACAATTCGGCAACGGAGGTAATACCATCTTTGACCATTTTCTGACCTGCTTTTTTTAAGGTGATCATATTGGATGGCGCACGAAGCTGATGAGTCAATATTTGATGTTGAATTTCTGGAGTGATTACCAGAAATTCGTATAATCCAATTCGTCCTTTATAACCGCCAACACAATGTGAACATCCCGATGCAACATAATGCGGGATAGTTTCATCACCTAAAAAAATTAATTGGTTGGCCACAACTTTACAGCTATTGCAAAGCTTACGTACTAATCGCTGTGCAATAATCAACTTCAAACTGGATGAGAGCAGATAATTTTCAATTCCCATTTGATTTAAACGTGTCAACGCTTCAATACTGGAATTAGTATGTAATGTTGATAAAACCAAATGTCCTGTTTGCGCTGCTTGAATGGCGATTTCTGCGGTTTCTTGATCGCGAATTTCACCGATCATCATCACATCGGGATCTTGCCTTAACAGTGCACGTAGTATGATAGAAAAAGTCAAACCAGCTTTAACATTCACAGAAGTTTGATTGATACCTTCAATTGGCACTTCAATCGGATCTTCAACACTGCAAATATTTCGATCACTGCGATTTAAATTTTTCAGTCCACTATAAAGTGTCACGGTTTTACCACTTCCAGTTGGCCCCGTTACTAAAATTAACCCTTGCGGATAATCGAGTATTTGCTGAAAATGATTTAAATCATCAACACTCAGACCTAAATCATTAATAGTCAACTCAGAGTCATGATTATCCATAACACGTAATACAATCTTTTCACCGTTTATGACGGGTAAAGTTGCTATTCGCATGGCATAACGATCAATCACCAATTGTCCATCTTGGGGTAACCGCTGCTCAGCAATATTAAGATTAGCCATAATTTTCAACCTAGCCGTTATTTGTTTGGCTAATGATAATGGTGGTGTAAGCATATCTTGCAGCACACCATCAATACGCATTCGAATACGATAGTAATTTTGATAAGGTTCAAAATGAATATCCGAAGCACGTTTATCCAACGCCGATAGGAGTAATTTATCAAGGCTGGCAACTAACTGTTCTTCTTGCATTATAAATTTTCCTTATTCTGAATTTTTACGAGACTAGAATTTGAAAATATCTTCACAAGCAACTGTCAAACTGTCATCTAGTGGTGAAGTTAAGCAAGTTCGTGTCCAATCTAGTCCGCCATGAGCACTATTTTCAGTGGGTGTTAAAGTTGTCGTTAACCCGGTCAAAGCACTGGCACCCACTAATGTAATTGCGCCATTTGTAACGGTAACGGATGTAACATAATTCGTACTTTTAGTCAGTGGCACGCCATTGCTACCACTGTTACAATGAGTTAAATTTCCTTGTTCTATTGCACAAATTTCAACGGCAGTTTTATAAGCCGTCATCGTTTGCAACATATCGGTTAAAGCCGCTTTTTTTACATATCCTTGATAAGCAGGCAAACCAATGGCAGTTAAAATAGCGATTACAATAATTGCAATCATCAGTTCGAATAAAGTAAATCCTGATTGATTGGACATAAATTCCTCGGTAAACAAAGTTAATAATCTAAGTTGTACCTTTATAGCAAAACAAAAAAATGAAATAATACGAAAATCGATATTCTGGAAAAAAGAATGCACTATGTTTGCTACGATCCGAATTTAGTAAGCTTTATTTGTGAAATATGTCGCAAAGACAAGCTGATAAATGAAAGATCTTTTAAAATGAGTTGGAGTTTACTATGTCACTAAAAATTGTTAATGGTTGGTTACAAGGGGTCAAACAGATCATTTCGCCTTTTTATGATGAACGCCCAACCGATAAATTGATTTCTTTACTGGTGATCCATAATATCAGCTTACCACCTAATCAATATGGTGGACCTTATGTAGAACAGCTATTTACCGGTAAACTTGATCCGAACGAACATCCCTACTTTGCAACAATTTATCAATTAAAAGTATCAACTCATCTGTTCATACGTCGAGATGGAGAAATTATTCAATTTGTACCGTTCGATAAACGAGCTTGGCATGCAGGTAAGTCATTCTTTGAGGGGCAAGAAAATTGTAACGACTTTTCAATTGGTATTGAAATGGAAGGATGTGATACTGATAATTTTACGGATATACAGTATCAACAACTTGCAGCGGTAACCTTATTACTACAACAAACTTATGCTATAAAAAATATTATCGGTCATAGTGATATTGCACCCGACCGTAAAACGGATCCTGGTCCATGTTTTGATTGGCAATTTTATCGAGGATTGCTTACTCAAAAATCACAAGTCAAACGATTTGAAAAACAACTTGAGTTAATTATCGCAGAGCTACAAAAAATTGCATTATGGCAAACATCGCCACCTAACGCTGATGCCTTTTTAAGTGAGCAACCCTTTGCGCTTGATACGATGCAAGCTCATGAATGGCTACAATGGATTTTTATTCCACGCATGCGAGCACTTATTGAAGCTAATGCCAATTTACCTCAATTTGCTTTACATCCGTACTTTGAAGAAGCACTAAAAGATGAAGAAGCAAACATTCATAATTTGTTAGATCTAATTAAACAGCTTGATGAATTATCCTCATTACAAAAATAAAGATAAAAAAATTACCGCATTCAATTTGCGGTAATTTTCAAGTTAACATCAATATGGAGTCGATCAAAACAGTTGAGAATACCATTAATCTCATTTAGGTGACTTTAAAATTAATCACCCTATTTTGACAATTTACGATACTGATTGACTGCCTGTAGATGATTTCCATAATTATCAGAAAACGTATGTCCACCAGTACCATTGGCTACGAAGAATAGATAATTTGTTTTAGCTGGGTGCGCCGCAGCTTCTAATGAGGCTAAGCTTGGCATAGCAATGGGGGTTGGCGGTAATCCATCAATAACATAGGTATTATATGGATTTTGGGTATCTGTTAAGTCTATACGCCTAATCACTCCAGTATAATTATCGCCTAAACCATAAATGATAGTAGGATCGGTTTGCAACTTCATTTTGGCTTTTAAGCGATTAACAAACACTGAAGCAACATTGGCGCGCTCAGAACTAAGAGCCGTTTCTTTCTCAATGATTGAAGCAATAATCAACATTTCATAAGGTGATTGATAAGGTAAATCATTATCGCGGTTACCCCATATTTTTTGTAAATTGCTTTTCATAGTCATATGCGCACGTTTTAATATATTAATATCTAACGTATCTGCCGTATAAAGATAGGTATCAGGGGTTAACCAACCTTCAATTGAACCTTCAATCCCTAATAATTTTGCGATCTCTTCGTCTGTTTTGCCAGCCAAGGTTTGCTGTATATAAGGCGTGTTTTGAATCACTTTTAGCCAATCTTTAGCACGTTTACCCTCAACAAATTGAATAGAGAAATTACTCTCTTTACCTGATACTAATAAGCGCAAAAATTCTTCGACGGTCATATGAGGGTGTAGTTGATACGTTCCAGCTTTGATGGCGCTTAAGGAGGGATCTAACTTAGATAAATAAGGCAGCAGAAAAGCTCTATCCATCAATTTCGTCTCTTTGAGTTGAGTAATTAATTGATGCATTGATGTGCCTTTTTTCAAAACAAACATTTGATTATCAGGTGTCACATTAATTTGCTGCTTGGAAAATTGCTGTAAAGAATAGTAACAGATACTGAAAGAACCAACGACAATTGCAACAAAGGTAAATAACGTATATAAAAATATTTTCTTAATCATAACTTATCTATCTACATAATGGATTTTTGCTCGTGCAGTTAAGCGTGTAACTAATTCATAAGGGCTAATGCCCGTGTATTTAGCGATCTCTTCAACGGGTAAATCTTGTCCCCAAAAGATCACTTCATCACCTGGTTTTTCCTGACTATCGATACCTAAATCGACTACAATCATGTCCATTGATACATGACCAACAATCGGCACTCTACGACCATTCACTAAAACGGGCGTATTTTCGGGAATATTTCTTGGGTAACCATCTCCATATCCCATGGCTACGACACCAAGTTTTGTATCGTGCGGGCTACACCAGATCTGACCATAACCGACGGATTCACCTTTTTTATGGCTGCGTACCGCGATAAGTTCCGATTTGAATGTCATGGCTGGTCTCAATTCAGCAATGGGATCATTAAAGGGTGAAATGCCATATAAACTAATACCAGGACGCACTATTTCACGTTGTGATTGCGTCCAAGCAAGCGTACCACTTGATGCTGCTATTGAACATTTACCAATTAATGATTTATCTTCGATTGAGGCAATGAATTGATCGAACAATTTGATCTGTTTTGCGGTTTGTTCTGAGGTTAATTCATCTGCAGAACTGAAATGACTTATAATATTAATTGGTTTACGCACCACCGAACAACTGGCTAAGCGATAAAATTCTGCCTTTGCTTCCTCAAGATTAAATCCTAAACGATGCATCCCTGTATCAAGTTTAAACCATGCAGTAATTTCGTTTTCTAGAGGAGATGATTGTAATGCATCAATTTGCCATTTACTGTGAACAGCTGATTGGATATTAAAATCGACTAAATCAACAATATCATCATGTGGAAAAAAACCTTCTAAACAAATGATAGGAGTATTGATCCCTTTTTGACGCAACAGCATTGCTTCACAAATCCGTGCTACACCAAAACAATCCACCATGTTTTGTAACAGTTCAGCCACACCTACAATTCCATGCGAATACGCGTTTGCTTTAATGGTTGCCACCAATTGACTATTTGGTGCAATTTTTCGAATATACTCGACATTATGAACAATTGCTTGACGATTAACTTCTATTACTGCGATAGACATTTTTATCAACCTAAATTTTTCTTAAGTCATCATTGTAAATATTGTTATCAATAATGACAAATTTTTCTTTTCATAAAAAAACCTATTTTTACCATTAAAATTTTCACAATTCTAATTAATTTAATTATTTACACATATAATAATAATGATTATCATTTGCGTTAAATTTACATAAATAGTTTAAAGCTGTACAGGATAAAATAGATAATGAGAACAATTAGTACCAAAAATTTCATTAAACCAAGCTGTTATATAGCAATATTGAATATCTGCTTTTGTATGGATACTTTTGCAGAAGAGCGAAAAAACAATCCACAAGATACCATTATTGTGACAGCCGATCGTAATGAAAAAACTGTTTGGGACAGCTCAGTATCAGTCAATGCAGTCAATCGAGATGATATTGATAAGCAAAATGGTGATTCTGTTGTTGAAGCATTACGTGACATCCCTGGAGTTGAAATTACCGATAATGCTCTTGCTGGACGCAAACAGATCATGATCCGTGGTGAAGCGCCTTCACGCATTTTAATGTTAATTGATGGACAAGAAGTAACTTATCATCGTTCCGGACACGGATCGAGTGCCGGTGTGTTAATTGATATGGAATCGGTTGAACGCATTGAGGTGATTAAAGGACCTCACTCTGTATTATACGGTTCACAAGCTATTGGTGGTGTGGTTAATTTTATTACACGTAAAGGTAGCAAAAATGGTTCTCCCATCAATGGTGATATGAAATTTATTTATAATCAATCGACAGATGGTTTTACTGAGATGGGCACTGTAAATGGTTCAATTGACGGTATTTTTGATTACCGTATTAGTGGAACTTATGCTGAAAATAATGATCGCAAAGCCTATCAAGGCAAACTACACAATACCGATTTTGGTAATAACAGTTTAAGTTCATGGTTTGGGCTTAATCTGGATAAACATAAATTGGGTATCTCACTAGATCGTTATAAACTTGATACTAAAACCTATACTGATAAAGATGACAACTCTCCACAGGTTAAAGAATTCTGGGTAAAACTACCCAAATTACAACGAGAAAAAGTTGGATTGTTTTATGATTATGAAGCTAATGGTGATTTCTTAAAAAAACTTCATTATGATGCTTACGCACAAAAACTAAATCGTCAATTTAGAAATCATGTTGTGGTATCACCTGCACCTATTATGAATGTTACAACTAATACCGCAACTGATGATGAACAAAAAACGTATGGTATGACATTGCAATCAGATTTTGAGCTACGCAAGGATATGAATCTTATTACGGGTATGCAATATCAACAAGATAATGTCGATCAAGATTCACATAATGTCGTCGTATCAAAAATGCCTTCACCAAAAGCAAGTTATACACAACACAAATATCTAACCAATAAATGGCAGCAATCCAGTATTTCACTATTTGGCCAAAATGATTGGACAATTACTGATGATATTTCTTGGAATATTGGCGCTCGCCAATATTGGGTACAATCAAAATTAAAAAAAGGTCACACGACAATCAATAAAGTTCCAGTTATAGGTGCGACTTCCTCCAATTATAAAATTGATGGCAGAAAGAAAGATCATGACAATAACTTTGTTGTATCGTCAGGTTTAACCTATTCTGGAATTGAACATACGCAATTAAGAGCCTCTTTTGCCCAAGGATATGTTTATCCAACACTTTCACATCTTTATGCAGTTACTTCAGCGGCTTCGCAAACAATCTATGGTAACGCTAATTTAAAAGCTGAAAAATCCAATAACTACGAAATTGGGATACGTTATAATAATAACCAATGGTTAATTGATGGGGCGATTTATTTTTCAGATGCAAAAGATTATATTACGCAAATGAATTGTAATGGATCGGCAATTTGTGATGGCACATCTGGGCGAAATTACACTTATTACGGTAATGCCAATAAAGCCAAAACTCATGGTCTTGAATTGAGTATTGAATATTTAGAACTACCCGTTACCCCTTATCTAAAAGGCAATTATTTACGTCGTAAAATTGAAACAGAAACCTATACAACTTATGATACTGGCAACCCACGCTTTACAGGGAATGCAGGTATAAAACATACTGCTTACTTTGATAAATTTGATATAGATTCCGATCTGTTTATGCGATTTGCGACTAAAGCCACACAACGTAGTGATTCATCGGTGTATCATTACAGTGGTTGGTCAACGCTCAACTTATCGGCAACCACCTCGTTCGGTTTAGATCGTCAGTACCATATTGGGATAGATCTCAATAATATATTAAATAAGAACTATAGGACTGCTTATGAATCGATTCCTGCGGCTAAATTCCACGCTATAATTAGTGCAAGTATGAAATTTTAGATTGAAAGATTAACCTTGCTCACTCATGAGTGATTATGATCAACATCGAATCGTTTTGAGTGAGTAAAATAGATTAGTCACGCTATTTTCGGGTCAAATTTTTATACAAATGCTTAAACGCCATAATAGGATGATGGATAATCATTCGAGGGCCTGAAAAGCGCATAACTTGTTTAATTTTCTGTTTATAATCCTTACGATAACAATGCTTTGGGCAACGCTCGCAGGTCGTTTTCTGCTCTCCAAAACGGCACATGGTTAAGCGTTGCATGGCATATTGCAATAAGTCGTTACATTCTTCACATAACTGATTAGCTTTAGAGTGATGATGTTTGTTGCAATATAGATAAATCATTGCACTAACGGTTTTCTTTTCTTCTTGTATTTTGGGTCCGGTATTATTAGCAACCATAATCTTACATGTCAGATGAATAAAGTGTTAAAATAAATATGAATTTAATTATGATCACAAGGATTCGTTGTAATGGCAAGAATTATTAACAAAGATACCACCGTTTGCATGTCCCTTTCAGCAAGACCTAGCAATTTTGGCACCCGTTTTCATAACTATTTATATGAACAACTTAATTTAAATTATCTCTATAAAGCCTTTACCACTAATAACTTAAAAGATGCGATTTATGGTATCAAAGCATTAGCCATTCGTGGCTGCGCTATTTCAATGCCTTATAAAGAAGCGTGTATTGAGTTTATTGATGAATTGGATGATTCTGTAAAATCGATCCAATCGGTCAACACAATTGTTAATACTGATCACCATTTAAAGGCTTATAATACCGATTATATTGCTGTTGCTAAACTGATTGAAGAAAATCACATTGATAATAATACTCCTTTTGTATTAAAAGGAAGTGGCGGAATGGCCAATGCGGTGATTGGAGCCTTTTATGATGCAGGTTTTAAAAATGGCATAATTGCGGCACGCAACCAAACTAAAGGTGAAGCTTTAGCCAAGCGTTATGGTTATGCTTGGGTTAAAAATGAGCAAGACATCGCACCCAAACAGGCAAAACTCATTATTAATGTAACGCCGATTGGAATGCTGGGCGGTGCTGAAGCCAACGATTTGGCCTTTCCACAATCAATGATTGAAAATGCCGATATTGTATTTGATGTAGTTGCTCTGCCCGTAGAAACACCTATGATCAAATTGGCCAAATCACTTAATAAAACCATTATTTCGGGTGCAGATGTCGCTGTAATACAAGCTCTCGAACAATTTGTGTTATACACAGGCGTTACGCCAAGTAAAGAGTTAGTGAAGCAAGCTGGGGATTTTGCTAGACAAGGCTAAATAACAGGCTATTCCACCCACTCTATGGGTGGAATAGTATCAAAAGTGGATGATCTACTCTTTAATAACAGAGCGTTTATAACATAGCTTGGTGTAATTTCTGGTACACGGACAATAACTTTTGATGCATTGCAAATTGTTGCAAATTGTTGTTGGATGATTTATCCGCCGAGATTAAATCAGCTAATCCGAAAAACGTTTTTTCGCCATTGGCATATTGCCACATCTCATCAACACACTCTTTACCATACATTTTATAAAATGCATCTTGATAATGGTTGAACTGTTTTTTATCTCGCTCAAGAATAAAATTAACCAATGTTTGTAAGCAACGATAAGCATGATTGCGTTGAGGGGTAAAAATTGACTCGTTCATTTCAACCGTCCAATCAATCCAAGCTTGGGCTTGCTCTAAATCCTTTGCAGCCAATGCCAGCATCGCTTTGAGTTCACCAATACGTAACGTTAGCCAAGCATTATCCGGTCCAGTTGCAATACCGAGCAATTCTCGAACTCGGGCAAAATCATCTAAGCCTTCTTCATCCAATTGTTCAATAATATTAAGATACTGTTTAGCAGTCAGCTTTTCATAAGGCAACGATAAAATCAGATCTCGCAGATGAATCGCCATATTATTATTGGCAAACAACAAATCTTCTGGTGGATAGATTTCTGACATTCCAACCGCTAAAATTCGACAAGCATAGACGCCTAAATGCTCATAATCCATAATTAATACTTCGGTTTCATAGCGGTTAAAAATCGCCATTAAGTTTGCAAATTCCTGTTCGGTGGTTCCAGAAAAATCCCAATCCACAAATTCATAATCAGATTGTTGATTAAATAGATCCCAAGAAATTAAACCACTTGAATCGATAAAATGTGTTTCTAAATTACTCAAATCTGCGACATCATCGTTATCAAAGCTTGGTGGCGAAAATACATCAAGATCTTTCAAGCTACGACCTTGTAATAGTTCAGTAACGGTTCTTTCAAGGGCAACGCCAAAATTAGGATGCGCTCCAAACGACGCATAACTCGTACCATTTTGAGGATTAAATAACACGACACAAATTACTGGAAATTCCCCACCAAGAGACGCATCAAAGCAGTAAAGCGGAAATCCTTCTTTTTCTAGCGCCTCAATTGCTGCTAACACCTCAGGATAGCGATTAATCACATCAGTTGGTATAAGCGGTAAACTAATCGCCTCAGCAATAATTTTATTTTTGGCAAAACGTTCAAAAATTTCGGATAGCCCCTGTACTCGAGCTTCATTACGGGTGTTACCAGCAGACATACCATTAGAAGCGTATAAATTAGCAATCAAATTGACAGGCACATAAACTGTTTTTTGATCTGACTGTTGAACAAAAGGTAAAGCACATATGCCTCGTTGCGGATGACTTGATTGCAAATCAATTAAATCCATAGCCGTCAATTCGTCATTGGGATTGTAAAACTCAAGCAATTTTTCAGATAATAATCCTTCAGGTAAAAACCCATCTTCAGGGATTGGGAACCATTTTTCTGTTGGATAGTGTACAAAATCTGCATTGGCTGCACTTTCACCCAAATAAAAATCTGAAAAGAAATAGTTAGTCGATAATCGTTCAAAATACTCGCCAAGCGCTGACGCTAACGCAGCTTTTTTACTTGCTCCTTTACCATTGGCAAAACAAAGCGGGCATTCGGTGTTTTGAATATGAACAGACCAAACATTTGGCACAGGGTTAAGCCAAGAAGCTTCTTTCACTTCTAAATTATAGTTAGCTAATTGTTGATGAAAATAGTTAATAGAATCTTCAAGGGCAGCGTCTTTGCCGGGGATAAAAGTTTTCATGTAGTTTCTCAAAAGTTTTTTATATGATAAAAATATTGCTTTATTGGTAGATTTATTCTTAAATGTATACGCTATTGATCTAAATTAAAAGTATTAATCATCAATAATTTTTAATTAAGGAAATAAAATGAAAAAAATAGTAAATTCTGAGAATTTTTCACTAGCTGACTTTTTCTTTTTCAAAAAAATGATCACTCCAGTATTCATTACTGTTATTTATTGGATAACATTAGTTTTTATCGCATTGGGCGGACTGGGTGTGATTTTTGCTAGTTTTGCAAGTTTTCAATACAGCTTTTTTGGTGGAATGTTTACGCTTATTAGCGGTATTGTTACTCTTGTAGTTGGAATTATTTCAGCCAGAATTGGTTTTGAATTAATATGTGTTTTATTTAATATTAACCGAAACATCGAAAAGTTAGCATTAAATAAAGATGATCTTAATAATCGTTCAGATGATCAAACGACAATTAGCCAAAATTAATTTTAGTTTTCTAGTCACATAAAAAGTGGGAAAAATTCCCACTTTAATAAAATCATTCCCTAAAAAAATTTAAATCGAATAACAGACCAACCATTAATAAATAACATTATGACACATTTAGCTCGCTTAACGGCCATCTTGGTCGGACATTAATTGCTAAATCGCTATACTGTTGTTGTTTTAGATGGATCATACCTGCATAGGCAATCATAGCGCCATTATCTGTACAAAATTCTATGCGAGGGTAGTAAACCTGACCTTTACGTTGTGCCATCAGCTCAGCTAATTTATTACGTAATGTTTTGTTGGCACTTACCCCACCAGCAATCACCAAGCGGTTAAAACCCGTTTGCTCAAGTGATCGGCGAGATTTTATTAATAATGTATCAACTAACGCATCTTCAAACGCCCGTGCAATATCGGCTTTCGTTTGTTCATCAAGATCAACACTTTGATTATACTGATGGATAGTATTGGCCGCAGCAGTTTTTAATCCCGAAAAACTAAAATCCAGTCCGGGACGATCCGTCATGGGTCTTGGAAAATGGAATCGAGAAGAATCACCTTGCTCAGCTAATTTCGAAAGTTTAGCACCACCTGGGTAGTCTAAACCAAGTAATTTAGCTGTTTTATCAAATGCTTCACCAGCGGCATCATCAATAGATTCGCCCATTAAGCGATATTGACCAATACCGGTCACACTAATAAGCTGTGTATGCCCACCAGAAACAAGTAACGCCACAAACGGATACTGCGGAGGATTATCTTCCAACATTGGCGCAAGTAAATGCCCTTCCATATGATGCACTGCAACAGCCGGGACATTCCAAGCATAGGCAAGAGAACGACCTATTGACGCTCCAACCATTAAAGCTCCCACTAAACCAGGCCCAGCTGTATAAGCAACACCATCAATATCCGCTGAGGTTAAGTTAGCCTCTTTTAATGCAGCTTGAATTAAAGGGACTGTTTTGCGAATATGATCACGCGAGGCCAGTTCAGGGACAACGCCACCATAATCAGCATGTAATTTAATTTGTGAATAAAGTTGGTTTGCGATCAAGCCTTGCTCATCATCGTAAATAGCAATACCGGTTTCATCACATGAAGTTTCAATTCCAAGTACTTTCATTAATGTTTACCTACATAATCGGAAAGGTCATCTTCACTCCAACGATCTTGTTCAGATATCTCTTTATCTGCAATGCGGTGTTCTTCATTAGCCCACTCACCGAGATCGATAAGTTGACAACGTTTACTGCAAAACGGTCGATATATACTTTTGTCTGACCACTCAACATCCTTTTGACAAGTTGGACATTTGACAAATTGGATAGTTTCTTTATTCATTTAAACTCTTTTAAAATATTTAATAATGTTAACAACAAGCTAATTCAAATTCGATTGCTTCGGTATGGATGTTTTCACTCGCTTCAAGTGGTATAAATCGAATACTATAACGAGACATATGCCCAGAAACTTGCGGATAAACATTTTTATCCAATGAAACACGAATTCGAATTAAATTAAACTCGCCATTGGTTTCTTGAAAAAAATTATTGCTACAAACAAATGGTTTAAAATTACCCATTTGCCGAATCATTTGCATACAACATGACAAGGCCTCATCAAGAATTGCCAAATGTTGTAACCAATTTTGCACTTGCCTATCACGTTTTTCTTGTAACTGCTCTAACCATAAATAAAAGGATGGCAGATCAAAACTACAGCATCCTCCTGGGATCATTAAACGTTGACGAATCGCAGTAATAAAACGGTCATCTTTTAAGGCCTGCCCTAATCGCATAACCGAGTTAAATTTAACCAAGTAGGCATCAAATTGATTAATCAAATTATTCAATAACTCTTGATCGACACCGTCGATATTTACCCATGATAAAAGTCTATTTTTTTGGGTCTCAATTTCCTTGATTAATTCACTTTTTACATCATTGCGTTCAATGATTTCTAATAGTTCAGATAGAGCATGAAAAAATAAAAGTGCATTATTTTGATCAAAATGACTGTGCAAATTTAATTGCTTTAATAAAAATTCAATACGTAACCATGTTCGCATCTTTTCATTTAGTGGATGTTCAAAAATAATTTTATCCATACTTAACCATTCTTAATATTAAAGTTATTCAGATATTGTTGATGCAATTTATTTACTTGTGCGGTTAATGAAGTCAAATCACCATTATTAACAATGATATCATCAGCATACGTTAATCGTTTTTGAGAAGAAATTTGTGACGATATCATTTTCTTTGCTAGCGATTCATCGATATTATCTCTTTGGATAAGTCGCTCTAATTGTAATTGTTCTGGCGTATCAACCATTAAGACTCTATCAGCCAAATTATATAAATTATTCTCAACTAACAGGGGGACAACCCAAATGACATAAGCAGCAGTTTGCTGGGCAATTTGGATTTGTGTTTGTTCTTGAATGATTGGATGTAACAAATTATTTAGCCAAAGTCTTTCATGATCATTATTGAAGATAATGTCTCTTAATTGACTACGGTCTATCTCATTATTGGGTAATAAAATTTCTTGGCTAAAATGTTTAACAATCAATTTATAGGCATCGGTTCCTATTTCAACAACTTGCCGAGCAATGACATCAGCATCGATAATAGGCACACCTAACTGAGCAAAAAGGTTAGCGATGGTACTTTTACCACTAGCGATTCCACCACTCAGAGCTACAATATAAGGCATGAAATAGATTCCAAATCCAATCAAATAAAATTCTTCTAATAGTATAACATACAAGTGATTTTCATTACATACGCCGAATTATCTAAAACGTAAAGAAAACAGCGAATTTTGTTTAGATATCATAAGCAACATTTGTTCAAAATAGCATCAGAATTGATCAACGAATTGATTTTTTTGAAAATAGTAAAGCCGTGTTATTTTTATTGCTCAATTGATTAAAATAAATTGGTGTTTTAAGCGAATAGTCCTGCAAATAGTCGAAAAAATAGTGTTTATTTTGCAGAAAAATCCCACTATTACTTTGATTTATCATCATACCAAAAATAAATTTAATAAAATTGTTGGTTTTATATTTTTAGCTGTATATAATTACATACATCTGTATAAAAAAACAGGAATTAATAATGAGACCATTAACGGAACGCCAAAGACAGATTTATGACTTAATCAAAGATAATATTCAAACAACCGGTATGCCACCTACTCGAGCTGAAATTGCCCAAAAATTAGGATTTCGCTCAGCAAATGCAGCAGAAGAACACCTAAAAGCACTCGCCAAAAAAGGGGCAATTGAAATGATTGCCGGATCATCTCGAGGAATTCGTTTATTACTGGAAAGGCAAGAAGAGCAAAATGATTTTCAGGGAATTCCTTTAATTGGACAAGTTGCAGCAGGCTCGCCAATTTTGGCACAAGAACATATTGAAAGTCACTACCAAGTCGATCCATCCCTTTTTAAACCTCATGCCGATTTTCTACTTAGAGTTCATGGTATGTCAATGAAAGACATCGGGATTATTGATGGTGATCTGCTTGCCGTACACAAAACGCAAGACGTAAAAAATGGGCAAGTCGTCGTTGCTCGCATTGATGATGAAGTAACAGTTAAAAGACTTTCACGTAAAGGTAAACATGTACAATTAATTGCCGAAAACGAAGAGTTCTCACCTATCGAAGTTGATCTTGAACAGCAAAGTTTTGCAATTGAGGGAATTGCTGTTGGTATAATTCGTAATGGATCATGGATGTAAGAACAAAGTTAGTATAAAATGGCGAATAATTGTTAATTAGGAGATAACAATATGTGGCTATTTTGGTTATATGAATTTTTAGGATTTGTTGCAGTTATTTTACTTATCGTTGCTTACTGTCGTATTCGTAATCAAAGATTTTGGTCGTTTACTTGGAAATATTTAAAGTGGATATTATTGTCAATTGTTGGCGTTTGGTTGGTAATAGCCGTACTTTGTCGAAATGATCTCTACAATGCCACTCATTGTTATTTTCGCGGAGTAAGTATGCATGCCCAAACAAAATATTCCATCTATTTGGGCGAATGTCAGATAGAAACGCCAAGTGGCAGTTATGTACCGATCGATCGAACTCGAGCATTACCTGGCTCAAGTGACCATGGTAATCATGATGACGTAAATGATTTCTATCCAACTAATTAAATAATTAAATCTTAAAAATCAGGCTATCACAACTATGATAACCTGATTTTTTTATTACGATAAAATCTTAATCCACTGATTCAAAACACTGTTTTGTATATTTATGTTTAAAATAATGATACTAATAATGCTGATATGCTAAACAATACTTCTCTAACTTTTTAAAACCAAAGATTAATACAAAACTCACACAAAGATAGATAACTGCCGCGATACCAAACGCATGAAAAGGTTGATAGGTTTCAGCATAAATATCCCGAGCAATTTTCATTACATCTTGGACCGTTACCGTAAATGCCAGTGCCGTCGAATGTAACATAAAAATAACTTCATTACTGTAAGCAGGTAAAGCAATATGAAAAGCTCTTGGAAAGATAATGTATTGATATAATTGCCAACGATTAAAACCTAATGCCGTTGCAGCTTCAATTTCACCGCTTGGCACATTGCGTATGGCCCCCGCAAAAACTTCAGTTGTATAAGCACAAGTATTAAGTGTGAAAGCCAAAATAGTACAATTCAAACCACTTTGAAAAAAATCGTCTAGCCACTGGTGATCTTTAACAATGCTTAACGTATAAATTCCTGTATAAATCACAAGTAATTGTACATACAGCGGTGTGCCTCTAAAAACATAAGTGAATAACCAAATTGGCAGTTTGATAAATTTATTTGAGCAATTACGCCCAATGGCTAAAAAAATAGACAAAATACCGCCAAACAAAACAGATAAAATTAAGATCCAAAGCGTCATAGCTAGGCCAGTAATATTATAGCCATCAGTCCATAACAAAGCTTGCCAATAATCTTGAAGAATTTCTATCATTCTATAATGCTCTTTTTTATGATTTTGCTTTTGTTAGGCCGACTGAATAACGCCTATCTAGCCAATTTAATACAAGAATCGACATAGTGGTAAAAAGCAGATAAAAAACTGCTGCGATTAATGCAAAAAATAACGGTTGATAAGTTGCTTCCCCTACCGTCTTCGTCGCTTTAACTAAATCAAATAGTCCTAATAGTGAAACCAACGCCGTTGCTTTTAATATAATGAGCCAATTATTAGCCATACTAGGAAGGGCAAAACGCATCATTAAAGGAAACATCACATAACGAAATACCTGCATCTGACTAAATCCAAGTGCTACCGCTGCATTTAGGGTATTTTTTGATACGGCTTGATAAGCGCCACGAAAGGTTTCCGTAAAGTACGCACCATAAATAAATCCAAGCGTTAAAATACCCGCAACAAAGGGATTTATTTCTATAATATCGGCATTAAAAAAATCAGTTATATTATTGATTGCAAATTGCAAACCAAAAAAGATTAACATCATTAACACTAAATCAGGCACACCTCGAATGACCGAAGTATAAATCTGACATATTAATCGCAATGATTTTAAATGTGACAATTTACCAAGTGCACAAACCACGCCCAGTAAAACGGCAACGACTAAAGAAGCAATTGCCAGTCCTATGGTAATTAATGCGCCTTGGAAGATGAGTAAACTATAGCCCTGCATTACTTATTTCTTATTATAAACATCAAAATCAAAATATTTATCGTTGATTTTTTTATAGGTCCCATCAGCTAAAATCTCGACAAGTGCTTTGTTAAAAGCTTCCTTAAGTTCATTGTCTTTTTTACGGAATCCTAAACCTACCCCAACATCAAAATATTTTTTATCCGTAAGTGCCTCACCTGCAAAAATAAAACCTTTTCCTTGAGGTTGTTTTAAAAATGCATAGCTTCCTGTTACTTCATCTTGCAGCGCCGCATCTAAACGCCCCGCTACTAAATCAGAAAAAACTTGTAACTGATTTTGATAAGGAACAATGGTCACACCATTTGGACGCCATACTTCATTAGCAAAATGTTCTTGTGAAGTGCCTTGTTCAATGCCGACTCGTTTCCCTTTTAATGACTCAATTGTCGGCAGGATATTGGCGCCCTCTTTTGTTATCAGACGTGATTTAGTGGCAAAAATTTCATCTGAAAACGCTATCTGCTTTTTACGTTTTTCAGTCATCATCAATGATGATGAAATCATATCAATCTTTCTTGATAAAAGAGATGGAATTAACGCATCAAAGTCAGTGGTTTGAAAAACACACTTAACATTTGCTTTTTCACAAAGTGCTTTGGTTATTTCAATGTTAAAACCCGTAATTTCACCATTCTCATCAATGTAATCAAATGGAGCATAAGAAGTATCAGAACCTATTTTAATTGATTCAGGTAATGCCGCCTGACTGTTTAGGGATATGCTTAAAAAGACAATGCTAGATAATACTTTTATAAATTTTTTCATCCGAGTACTCATGTAATTTATTAAATAAGTAATATAACTGGTTATCGAAATTTTTAATAATAAAAAAATATTATTAACCTACTGCAAAATATAAGGATTTTCTTATAAAAAAGTATTCAATTAACTGATCTTTTCTAGTTTTAAACCCAAAAAAATGATCAATCTAACATAATAAAAATATTAAAAATCAAATCACATTAAAAACGACAGTTATAACTTTGTAAAAATTATTCAGGAGTCTATACCGTTTCATTTTCTTAGCTTGAAATAATTGTTTAAAAGACTACTTATCATTGTTATTAAATGTAATGAGATAATTGACTACAGATTATTTTAACCTATATGCACTAATCATCGAATACTAATAAATTTTCAGGAATATCTTTACCTCAATAAACTGCCAATGTGTGGATAATAAACTTGATTGCATAAAAACAGTTTACATAAATGTTTTAAAAGAACATGATTAACTCACTTCACTAAACCGATCTTCTATAGGTTTAAATCCAAAATAAATGATCAATCTAATATAATAAAAATATTAAAAACCCAATCACATTAAAAACGACAATTATAACTTTGTAAAAATTATTCAGGAGTCTATACCGTTTTATTTTCTTAGTTTGAAATAATTGTTTAAAAGACTACTTATCATTGTTATTAAATGTAATGAGATAATTGATTACAGATTCTTTTAACCTACATGCATTAATCATCGAATATGAATAAATTTTACTGGAATATCTTTACCTCAATAAACTGCCAATGTGTGGATAATAAACTTGATTGCATAAAAACAGTTTACATAAATGTTTTAAAGAACATGATTAACTCACTTCACTAAACCAATCTTCTATAGGTTTAAATCCAAAATAAATAATCAATCTAATATAATAAAAAATATTAAAAATCGAATCACATTAAAAACGACAATTATAACTTTGTAAAAATTATTCAGGAGTCTATACCGTTTTATTTTCTTATCTTGAAATAATTGTTTAAAAGACTACTTACTAACATTGTTATTAAATGTAATGAGATAATTGGCTACAGATTCTTTTAACGTGCATGCACTAATCATCGAATACTAATAAATTTTTTATAATATCTTTACCTCAATGAACCGCCAATGTGTGAATAATAAACTTGATTGCATAAAAACAGTTTACATAAATGTTTTAAAGAACATGATTAACTCACTTCACTAAACCGATCTTATTTAGTTTTAAACCCAAAAAAATAATCAATCTAATATAATAAAAATATTAAAAACCGAATCAAATCAAAACAACAGTTATAACTTTGTAAAAATTATTCAGGAGTCTATACCGTTTCATTTTCTTAGTTTGAAATAATTGTTTAAAAGACTACTTACTAACATCGTTATTAAATGTAATGAGATAATGGATTACAGATTCTTTTAACCTACATGCATTAATCATCGAATATGAATAAATTTTACTGGAATATCTTTACCTCAATAAACTGCCAATGTGTGGATAATAAACTTGATTGCATAAAAACAGTTTACATAAATGTTTTAAAGAACATGATTAACTCACTTCACTAAACCAATCTTCTATAGGTTTAAATCCAAAATAAATAATCAATCTAATATAATAAAAAATATTAAAAACCCAATCACATTAAAAACAACAGTTATAACTTTGTAAAAATTATTCAGGAGTCTATACCGTTTCGTTTTCTTAGTTTGAAATAATTGTTTAAAAGACTACTTACTAACATCGTTATTAAATGTAATGAGATAATGGATCACAGATTCTTTTAACCTACATGCACTAATCATCGAATACTAATAAATTTTCAGGAATATCTTTACCTCAATAAACTGCCAATGTGTGGATAATAAACTTGATTACATAAAAACAGTTTACATAAATGTTTTAAAGAACATGATTAACTCACTTCACTAAACCAATCTTCTATAGGTTTAAATGCAAAATAAATAATCAATCTAATATAATAAAAAATATTAAAAACCGAATCACATTAAAAACGACAATTATAACTTTGTAAAAATTATTCAGGAGTCTATACCGTTTTATTTTCTTAGTTTGAAATAATTGTTTAAAAGACTACTTATCATTGTTATTAAATGTAATGAGATAATTGATTACAGATTCTTTTAACCTACATGCACTAATCATCGAATACTAATAAATTTTTTATAATATCTTTACCTCAATGAACCGCCAATGTGTGAATAATAAATTTGATTGCATAAAAACAGTTTACATAAACGTTCTAAAAAACATGATTAATTCACTTCACTAAACCGATCTTCTTTAGGTTTAAATAAAAAATAAATGATCGATTTAATTTAATAAAAATATTAAAAATCGAATCACATTAAAAACGACAGTGATAACTTTGTAAAAATTATTCAGGAGTCTATACCGTTTCGTTTTCTTTTGTTTGAAGTGATAATTTAATTGATTAGTAAAAAACAGATGGGGTAATTAATGGCTTGGTAGTTGGAATAAATTTTTGAAATCATGCATAAACTTTGTTATAAAAATAGCCATTGAGTCATTAAAAGCAGTCCCTCTATTCTAAAAAAAGCCCTCTAAAACTAATCCTACAGTGACAATTTATCACTTTGTCGGTATCATATTGGACATTTTATTATAATCGATTAGGTTTAGTGTGAATATTCAACAATTATTAACGCAACGCGTTTCGCAAGCAATGATTCTGGCTGGTGCCGATAACAACTGTGATGCTTTAATTAAGCAATCGGCTAAAGTGCAATTTGGTGATTATCAAGCTAATGGTATTATGGCAACCGCCAAAAAACTAGGTATGCCACCAAGAGCATTGGCAGAAAAGGTTTTACAGCATTTAGATATTGATGATATTGCCGATAAAGTTGAAATTGCTGGTCCAGGTTTTATTAATATTTTTCTAAAAAATAGTTGGATTGCCGAGCAGAACGAAATCGCATTAAACAGTGATAAACTCAATATTACTTTACCTGCTAAACCACAAACGATTGTGGTTGACTATTCAGCGCCAAACGTCGCTAAAGAGATGCATGTTGGCCATTTGCGTTCAACCATCATTGGTGACGCCAGTGTGCGGGTATTATCTTTCTTAGGTCATAATGTCATTCGCGCTAACCATGTCGGCGACTGGGGCACACAGTTTGGTATGTTGATTGCTTATCTTGAAAAGATGCAAAACGAACATGCTAATGATATGGAACTTTCGGATTTAGAATCTTTCTATCGTGCAGCAAAAAAACATTATGATGAAGATGAAGTCTTTGCTGAAAAAGCACGTAATTATGTAGTTAAATTACAAGGCGGTGATGAGTACTGTCGTGATATGTGGCGTAAGCTTGTTGATATTACCATGACACAAAACATCGCAACTTATAAACGATTAAATGTGACATTAACAGTTGAAGATACCATGGGCGAAAGCATTTATAACAGTATGCTACCGGGTATTGTTGCCGATCTTAAACAGAAAAAATTAGCAGTTGAGAGTGACGGCGCCATTGTTGTATTTTTAGATGAGTATAAAAATAAAGAAGGCGAACCAATGGGCGTTATCATCCAAAAACGTGATGGTGGCTATCTATATGCAACAACCGATATTGCTTGTGCAAAATACCGTTATGAAACGTTACACGCTGATCGTATTCTTTATTATACTGATTCTCGTCAACATCAACATTTAGAGCAAGTATGGGCGATTGTACATAAGGCTAAATATGTTCCAGAATCATTGAAATTAGAACATCATATGTTTGGTATGATGCTTGGTAAAGATGGCAAACCATTTAAAACACGTTCGGGTGATACCGTAAAATTAAATGACTTGCTTGATGAAGCTTGTGAACGCGCAAGCTCGCTCATTCGTAGCAAAAATCCTGATCTGTCAGAAGCTGAACTTGCCCAAATCGTTGATGCCGTTGCTATCGGTGCCGTTAAATATGCGGATCTTTCCAAAAACCGTACTACCGATTATGTATTTGATTGGGATAATATGTTGTCATTTGAAGGGAATACTGCGCCTTATTTACAGTATGCTTATACTCGAGTGCTGTCCGTGTTTAGAAAGTCTGATATTTCTGAAGATAGCTTAACAGGCGATATAAGTTTGGACAGCGATAAAGAGCGCGCCTTAGCAACTCGTTTAATCCAATTTGATGAAACGATCACTACAGTAGCAAACGAAGGTACGCCACATGTGCTTTGTGCTTATCTTTATGAAATTGCAACGCTGTTTTCAAGTTTCTATGAAAACTGCCCTATCTTGACGGCTGAAAATGAAAACTTGAAACAAAGCCGCTTAAAATTGGCTTCATTAACGGCTAAAACACTTAAAGTTGGTCTTGATATGTTAGGTATTAAAACCGTCGATAAGATGTAATTAAAAAGATAGCTAGCAGTAATTAAATAAAATTATCTTGCAAAAAATACATTTAAAAGCCACCGATAAAATTGTATCGGTGGCTTTTTTATATTTAAATATATTGTTAACCTGAAAAGATTTTAGAAATTAACAGGTTTTGCTACACAAATATCTAACCCGTCTACATGATCTTTGGCAAACGTAGCAAACTCAACAAAATGTGGCGTTGCGTTATGACTGTCTATAGCCGCTTGAGAAGCCCATGTTTCAATTACTACATAAACATTAGGATTACTAATACTCTGATTAAGTTCATAATGGAGGCAACCAGCTTCTTTTCGGCTCTCTTCAACAAGTTTTTTAAAAATAGGTTGAAAGGCTTCGTAGTACTCTGGTTTAACTGTAATTGTCGCGATAATATTTAAATGGCTCATATAAACCTCTTGATGTTTAATCTAAATAATCAAGTTAAGAGTATAGCTAAAATTACCGATTTATAAAAAGAGATTACGAACATGATGTCTATTTTTAATTGTTACTACTTATCATTGATTACTCATAGAGATTGTTTAACATGAGTAAATGATGGCAGACATTCAATAAATTTTTCTATATTTATCTGAAAGTTGCAATATAGACTCAGTATAAAAATATCTCGTTTTTTGGACTAGTAAATCTTTATATAAAATATAGAGTTATATGCTAAAAATTGCCATAGACCCAAAACCATCCTATAAAAACCCTGTATTTAGGCTTGAAAAAATCTAAAAAATAATACTTTAACCATTTCATTTATTTAGATATTTTCTAAAATTTTAAGCTTGCTATTAACTCCGAGTTAGTTAGAATTTCAATAGTTTTATAAACCAATATAGGTTAGCTTGATATGTTAAATTTTAATCAACAATATTTTCGTCCAACATTGTTGATGTCTTTAGTCCTCCTTCGTGGAGGATTTTTTTTATCCACCATTTTTATTAAATACCAAAAGTAATTGATTTATAGAGGCGTATTATGACCGATAATAAAAAAATGTTATTAACCAGTCGAGATCAAAGTTTAAAAGCATATTTGATGAATAAAATAAAGCAAAATGGCGGTTGGGTTAACTCACATATGCATGCCGATCGAGCTTTTACCATAACGGTAGATAGTTTTGATGTATACCAAAAACAGACCTTAATTGAAAAATGGGATACTTTAGATAAAGTTAAAGCATCAATGAGTGAAGATGATTACTATCGCCATTTTAGTATGGCGGTTGAGCGTATGATTGAACAAGGGGTAACGGCAATGGGTTCATTTGTGGATATTGATCCAATTGCTGAAGAACGCGCTATTAGAGGTGCACTTCGAGCTCGTGAGACCTATAAAAATGATATTATTATTAAATTAGTCAACCAAACACTTAAAGGTGTCATCGATAAAGAAGCTCGCTACTGGTTTGATAAAGGTGCTGATTTGGTTGATATCATTGGTGGCTTACCTCGCCGAGATGAACGTGATCATGGTAAAGGAATGGGATTAAAACATCTTGATGTGTTAATGCAAACGGGTAAATCATTGGGTAAAATGGTTCATGTTCATGTTGACCAATTTAACTCATCAGACGAAATCGAAACCGAACAACTCACCGATAAAACTTTAGAGCATGGTATGCATGGTCGTGTCGTTGCTATTCACAGTATTTCAATCACAGCACACAGCTTGGAATATCGTCAAAAACTTTATCAAAAAATGAAAGAAGCAAAAATGATGGTCATTGCTTGCCCATTTGCTTGGATTGACAGCCCTCGCCGTGAAGAACAAGGCCCTACTCGTAACTCACTCACCCCCGTTGACGAACTTGCCTCAGCCGGGATTCCCGTTGCCATTGGTACCGATAATATTAGTGATTATATGCTTCCATTTTCAACAGGCAATATGTGGGAAGAACTTAAACTACTTGTTACTGGCTGCCGCTATACCGATTTGGATAATGTGGTAAATGTAGCAACCAAAAATGGACGAATGGTATTAGGACTGGAAAAATAAATCGTCTTTAATAAATAAAAATCTCACCAAAAATAATAAAATTATGGTGAGGTTTTTTTTGGATATTATCTCATTTGCAAAAGCATCTTTCTCTACTTTCAAGCAACAAGTATGCTCATTATCAAATTATTAAACGATTGGATTTTTCACTATTAATTGTTTGATAAAACATACATTAATATACCTCTTTTTTATAGATTAATTTCTATAAATCTCTCCGTACTTTATAAGATCCATGTTAATTTTATAGAGTTTATGTTTTGGTGGAATATTGGGCATTACAACAATAATTAATCTCATTTAAAACTAGTTTAATATTTCAATAAATTATAAAGATATATATTAAACTATTCGAATCTTTTCATTAAAGCGATCTGTTGCTTTTTCCTTTAAAGTTATGGTTTAGAGCTTGTATAATAAAAAAACTAAGTCGTATCACTTATTAATCGCATTAATTGTAAAAAATAATCAAATCTATTATACTAACTCATTGACAACATTCTATTTTAACGTATCTTATTTACAATAAATTCATATAGTTTGATGTAAAAAAGTAAAGATAAGTATAAGAGGAAAAAATGGATGGGATAAACTCCTTAATAAATGGAATTGCTTCATTAGCAACTGATAGTCAACTCAATCACTATAGCCTGTCAATTGATCAACTTGATGAACTCACAATTCTCTCAATTTACTCCATTAACGGGCAAGAGTCATTGAATGAACCTTGGCATTACGAAATAACATTTACCAGTACCAATAAACAAATCGACATTAACTCAATACTGAATCAACCTGCCTCGCTTACCTTTCATGCACCAAATTCTATAAAACAACTTATTCAACTCAGTTCACTAACCTCTCCAGCACAAAATAGAACAATATATGGTGTTATTACTGAATTTAGCTTAATATCAGTAAGTAAAGATGAAGCTCGTTATCAAGTTATATTAAATTCACGCTTAACCCTACTAGCCAATGAACATCGGTGTGCTATCTATCAAAATAAAAGTGTGGTTGATGTTGTAGAAGATGTTTTACGTTCCCATGGATTTACTGGTATTGAATATCGCCTAGAACTGAAAAACGCCTATCCTGCTCGTGAATTCATTACTCAATGGCAAGAAAGTGACCTTGTTTTTATTCAGCGTATTTTAGCCGATATTGGGATTTGGTTTCGTTTTGAAACACATTTACAGCACTCTTGTGATGTCATGGTTATCAGTGATTACGAACAAGGATTTGATAATACAGGACACTTGCCTTTTAAACCGCCTAGTGGCATGAATGATGTTCAACAAAACAGCATTTGGAATTTACAATTTAGAAGTAAAACCAAACAACAACAAGTATCGGTTAATGATTATAATTATCGCGCCGCCGAGAGTAATCTAAAATCTAACGTTAATACCCAAATTAAGGACACCACAACTTATGGCAATGATTACCGCTACGGTGAACACTATAAGCAGAAAGGTAGCTCAAACACAGTAGAAAGTGGCCATTGGTATGCGCAAATCCGTCATGAATATTACATCAGTGATAAAATCATTATCCGTGGTGAGTGTAATGATTATCAATTAATGCCAGGGCAAATAATTACCGTTGATGAAAGTCCAATTAACCATATTCAAAAAGGGATTATAATCCTATCAACGCAATGTTATGCAGACCGAAGCACATCTTACAAAACCCATTTTACAGCTATTCCATTTGAAGAATTAAAACCTTATCGCCCTGCTCCAATTGCTTGGCCAAAGGTGAGTGGAACCTTACCAGCCAGAGTCACCAGCCCAGATAATGATATCTACGGTTACATTGATACTCAAGGTCGTTATCGTGTTAAATTCGATTTTGACTTAACCGAATGGAAGAAAGGTGAAGAAAGTCTATGGGTTAGACTCGCTAAACCTTATGCGGGTGATACTTATGGGTTCCACTTCCCGCTTATAGACGGCACAGAAGTGGCGATCGGTTTTACTTCGGGCAATCCAGATAGACCTTATATTGCTCATGCAATGCATGACAGTAGCAATCCGGATCACGTTTCGACCAGTAACAAACACCGTAATGTAATTCGAACACCTGCCAATAATAAACTGCGCATGGATGATAAGCGTGAGCAAGAACACATCAAATTAGCCACCGAATACGGTAAAACTCAGCTTAACCTTGGGCATTTAGTAAATAATAAAAAACAACAACGTGG
This sequence comes from Gilliamella sp. B14384G12, assembly GCF_016101825.1. NCBI lineage: Bacteria > Pseudomonadati > Pseudomonadota > Gammaproteobacteria > Orbales > Orbaceae > Gilliamella > Gilliamella sp. B14384G12. Next base: position 123,798 of record NZ_JACFPU010000005.1, read on the forward strand.
CGAAGGGTTTGAACTTAGAACCGATGAATTTGGAGCAATAAGAGCCAGTAAAGGTGTTTATCTTACGACCATAAGCCAAGAAAAAGCGACTGGTGAACAGCTTGATATGAAAGGAACCATCAAACAGATTGAAAAGTCTCTTGATATATCTCAAGCGTTGATCGGTTGCGGCAAAGTGAGTGGCGCTGAACTAGCCGAAATAACCGAACAGCAAGCATTATGCGATGCCAGTAATCAATTACAGGAATCAACCGTTGTAATTCATGGTGAACAAGGGATCACACAAATTTCGCCCAGAAGCATTCAACATGCTGCCAATGAAAATATTATTGCTACCGCAGGTAACAATGCAAGCATCAATATTTTTAAAAAGCTCTCTATGGCAGCAGGTGAAATGATATCTCTTTTTGCCCATAAGTTAGGAATAAAACTTATTGCTGCTTCAGGACGAGTTCAAATTCAAGCCCAATCCGATGAAATGGAATTAACTGCCCAAAAGAATATGTTTATTACTAGCTGTGCAGGTAAAATTACCATTAATGCCCAAAATGAACTGCTACTGCTTAGTGGTGGTGGCGGAATTCGTATCAAAAATGGCACTATCGAAATGATAGCACCAACCAGCATATTACAAAAAACGGCGGTTTTATCTTACAGTGGTCCTGAAAGTATAAAAGAAGCGGTACCTTCATTTGAAAAAGGCAGTCTTGCCCGAAAATTCAAATTGCACTTTAATGATTCACCCTCACAGGTGCTAAAAAATCAACCGTATCGTATCCACTTCAATGACGGAAGTACACAAGATGGTATAACCGATGAGAATGGAGAAACAGAAATCATTCCGATGACAGAATTAGAACAAATAAAAATAGAAATATTAAAAAAGGAATAGGTTATGCCTGATTTTGGTAACTTAAAAGGAAACAATATCTCGGATAGTACTACAGGACTTCCCCCTGAATCGGGAGCCATGTTAACAAGTAATATAGAAGCATCACGCCCTTTACCCTGTGTTGTAATATTAATTCATGGCGTAAATGATGTTGGAGAAGCGTTTGAAAATCTAGATAAAATGATTTGCGAAGGTTTAAATCGTCGTTTAGGGCGTAAAGATTTAAAACCTAACAAGTGGCAATGGGCGCAAACAAGCGCTGATGATTTTTCGCCACGAATCCAGATGTTGCCAGAATGGCAAGAGACTGTTGGTCAAATAAAACCGCCTTTAAAACCGAAAACGGTAAAACATAAAAGTTATTCACCTATTATTCCCTTTACCTGGGGATACAGACCAGTAGATGAAGAGACCTATAAACAAGAACAGCTCGCCTATTACAAAAGATTACAGGATAGCAATGTTAAAGATCCTGAATTACCCTACGATAGCTATTGGATTGATCGCAACTACCATCTCAAAACAGATAATATAGAGGTCAATAAACTTAATTGCGACAAATTTGGTAACTGGATCGATTACCTTTATCGACGTAATGGTGGGCCTTTCGCCAATGCCACCACCTGCATACCCGATATGTATGGTCCGGGAATGGCTGGTTGGTTAGGTCTTGGTGGTGCAGTAGCTACACCAAAGGGTGCAAGAAGCTATCTAAACCCACATCGGATATATTATGTTTTTGCCGCCCATCGTTTAGCCAATTTAATCAAAACCATTAGGGAACAAACAAAAGAGCAAGATATTCCAATTAATATCGTTGCCCACAGTCAAGGCACCATTATTACCATGTTAGCCAATCTGATTCTAGCCAATGATAAGGAAGAACCTCTACCTGCTGATTGCGTGATATTGGCGAATTCACCCTATGCTTTTGAGCCAACTTTAGCTGAAATAATATCCAAAAATCTAAGTATGGGGGTCCAATCACAATACGGGCGTGAGCAGACATTTATTAATTTTGTTGATCAAATGTATAAATTTCAGGGAGATCGGAGAGATAAATTTTTTGAATTTAACGATTTAATTGAAACAGGGGTAATTAATACTGCAATTGACGATAGTGAACTTTATACCCAAGCGGATGGAACTAAAAAGCAGTATGATAGACTTGGCGATGATGTAGAACTGTTTTATCGTGATAACTTTGGCAAAGTGTATCAATATTTTAGTCCCAATGATCATGTAGTATCATTATGGAATGTTCAAGGCATGGGTTGGCAAGGTATTCCCGATAATATTTTTAAACAGTGTACACATCAAAACCTTAAACAACGAATTTTTAGTCATGGTCATATTGTCGGTAATGATCCTAAAAATAAAGATGTAAAAATTCCTCTTATTCTTATTGAAGTACAAGAAAAAGATTACCCAAGTTATATTAGTGTGAAAGATTATCAACAACGTCGTGGGGCTAAAACCTATTACGGAGTAAACATACCGGTTGTGTTACTTTCAGAACAGTTAACAAAATTAATACAGGAACCCTTATTCAAAGGGCATGATGGATTTTTTAGTCATGGCTGTTATGCGAATGAAGGTCAATCAATTCATGTGCATTATATACCTTCTAACGAAGAAATAAAACGAGATTATCCGGAACTTGTTTATCAACATACTAGTTCTGGTCAATTAGATTCAGATTGTATAGATTATGAAATAAATGAAAATTCAAATAAAAATCCAAATCTACCACCATCGGTTTTTAACTATAGAGCAGAGAGAGTATGTAATTCAGTAACAACAGGTGACTTAACAACTGCACCTTATATATTAACCACCCGATTGATTAATGGTGAACCCGTTCCGGAAACCATGATCTACACAGTAGACAAACCAAGTGGCAAAACAAAGTTAAGCAGAGCCATCCACTATAATGATATTTATAATAGTGATAACCAATTTGTTGAAGATTTAGAAAAAAAATTAAATTATCAAATCATTGACCGACCTGATTACATACCTGTAAAAAAAATAGATAAAAAGGATATTTCATCACCTTTTATCACTGATGAACTCCAATTAAAAAAATTGCTCGACGAGCATCCTGAATGGGATAGAGGCATAGAGTCCGCAAGTTATATGGTCAAGCAGGAAAATAAAATATTAGTGATTTACCGTAACCCACAAAAACAAATTGAGTCCGAAATAGGTAAAGAAGTAGACGATGAAAAGGATACCAGTTCTCACCATTCGGGCATTACCAACAGTTTGGAAGCGCCAGCTAAAATCATGGCTTATGATTTAGCAATTGGGGTAGTTGAAAATATTAGTGAATCACATCAAACATTACTAAACAATTGGCGGGTACTGGCTGACTGGCGCCACCCTGAAAATACCGATCCTGAAACCTTTCAATATACTCATAAGGGTATACTGCCTGATAAATTAAAAAAAGCCATGAACTACCCTAGCAAACATATGCCAAAAAATAATAATATGCTAGTGAATGATTTTTACCATAGTAACCCATTTATAGATAAAAAGATATTAAAGAAAGGAACAGACGAAGAATTAAAAAAACCAAAATACCAAAAATTAACTGAACCACCTCAATGGGTGTTCCCCGATCCGGACTTAAAAGGAGTTTCTGATGTTGATTAGTTATTTACTACTGAGTTTAGCATTATTTCTATTTTGTTTTTTTAAACGTTGGCATCTTTTTTGTTGGTTAAGTTACAGCGTTTTTTTGGTCTGTTTTTTGGCAATCATCCCTTTACCGGGTGAAGATAAAGTTAAATATACAGCCCCTACCCAAGTTGTGTTCCGTTTTGATGAGCATCGATTTATTCAACTTACTGGCTATGGTTGCCAAGGGCGAATGTACTATGTTGATGATCAAAAGCAGATCTATTACGAATTAGCTCGGCACTCGGCAAAAGTCTTAACCGAACCCTTTGCTCATATGCCTGAAGATTATATTTTCATTCCAAGTACTGACTATTCTGACATAGATTTTTCCCAGGATGGCGGGCGTTCTTTCACCTCTATACATCTTCCAACAACGGATCTTACGGGTCATTATCGCCCAGATTATAATACGGTAGAAAACATTGTGGTTATGAATAATCAATTTTTCTTAAAAGATAAAAACCGAGGTATTTACCGTTCGCCCAAGCCTATCGGTTCGGGCTTTGCGATATTATCGCCCGCTCACGAGGAATATTTAGCAGGCCTCAGACAATATATGGGGTATCGTTGGACTGATCAACCTCAAACTATGCCAATCATGCCTGCCAATTATCCTGGTTGGCAGCGATGGCAGTGTGATCCTAACTTAAAACAACCGATTACCGTCTATAACCGTTATGCGCCGCTTATTAAATTACAAACCCAATTACGCCATCTATTAGGCGTCACAGAGGAGGCAAAGCATGAAAAAGAGACTGATTAAACTGTTAATCTGTTGCATTGTCCTTCCTGGTGGTTTATGGGCTTTTATTATTAACTTTGGTTCCAATTTACCGGAAAGATATGAAGAAACAACGGGACTGGATATTCCAATGCCTGAGCCAAAAGAAGGTTATGAAATTATTTACCCTGATGCGATTCGGACTAATGACCCCCACGATACAGCCTCGTTTTACTATTTAAGTGAAAAACGTCAGATTATTTACCGTTATGATGCAGATCGTTATTTAGAGCTGCAAGGTGAAAACTGTGAAGGATTAATTTGGTACCACGATCAGGCCAAAAATATTCATACACGTATTGACCAAGTCTTTTTTACTCGCGATAGGTTACCCAAATTTAGCTATTACAACCCTGGCAAGGACTATATTGGCATTCCAACTGATGATATGTCAGCAATACCGTTTTCAATTGACGGCGGTAAAACTTTTTATGTTGGCAACGTGACCAGCTTTGCAGCTAAACCCAGTGAGCAAGTGGAGCATTTTATTGGGGTAGATGATAGCCCATTAACCCTGCAATTTAAGGATGTTAAAAAATCGAATATGAAAAGCTTTATTAATACCATTACCGTTTCTGGTAATACAGGCTATTTTATTCTAAAAAATGATGTATTGTTTGGCGATACTGTCTTTTGGCAAATGTTTAAATACCCTCAACAGACTTTTCATTCATTAAATGGTATCGACACTAAAGCAGATATTAATTTATACCTTAAAGGTAAAAACATGAAAGAAGTCCAAAGATTTGGACGATATTGGGAAATTTATTATAAACCCGCTTATATAGAGCGGATAACTGACGCGCGTAATATTAAACTTGAACCCTATCAAGGTTGGGACAAAATTCGTTGTGAAATTGGTGCAGAAAAATAATTTTAATATTGACACACAAGCCGATAAAAGTGTCAAGCTAACTATTATTGATGTAATAGCTAGATTAGCTGTATTGAAATACAACAAAATGACAATATTGCGTCATTTGCTATAGAAGGAATATTAGTTGTTGATTATAAGTTATTTACTACTGAGTTTAGCATTGTTTCTATTTTGTTTTTTTAAACGTTGGCATCTATTTTGTTGGTTAAGTTACAGCGTTTTTTTGGTCTGTTTTTTGGCAATCATCCCTTTACCGGGTGAAGATAAAGTTAAATATACAGCCCCTACCCAAGTTGTGTTCCGTATTGATGAGCATCGATTTATCCAATTAACTGGCTATGGTTGCCAAGGGCGAATGTACTATGTTGATGATCAAAAGCAGATCTATTACGAATTAGCTCGGCACTCTGCAGAAGTTTTAACCGAGCCTTTTGCCCATATGCCTGAAGATTATATCTTTGTACCTTTAAGTGACTATTCAGCTATCTATGTTTCCCAGGATGGCGGGCGTTCTTTCACCTCTATACATCTTCCAACAACGGATCTTACGGGTCATTATCGCCCAGATTACAATACGGTAGAAAACATTGTGGTTATGAATAATCAATTTTTCTTAAAAGATAAAAACCGCGGCATTTACCGTTCGCCCAAGCCTATCGGTTCGGGACTTGCGATATTATCGCCCGCTCACGAGGAATATTTAGAAGGTCTTATTCAATATACGGGGTATCGTTGGACTGATCAACCTCAAACTATGCCAATCATACCAGCCAATTATTCTGGCTGGCAGCGATGGCAGTGTGATCCTAGCTTAAAACAACCGATAACCGTCTATAACCGTTATGCGCCGCTTATTAAATTACAAACCCAATTACGCCATCTATTAGGCGTCGCAAAGGAGGCAAAGCATGAAAAAGAAACTAATTAAACTGTTGATCAGTTGCATTGTCATTCCTGGTGTTTTATGGGCTTTTATTATTAACTTTGGTTCAAATTTACCGGAAAGATATGAAGAAACAACGGGACTGGATATTCCAATGCCTGAGCCAAGAGAAGGTTACGAAATTATTTACCCTGATGCGATTCGGACTAATGACCCCCACGATACAGCCTCGTTTTACTATTTAAGTGAAAAACGTCAGGTTATCTATCGTTATGATGCAGATCGTTATTTAGAGCTACAAGGTGAAAACTGTGAAGGATTAATTTGGTACCATGATCAGACCAAAAATATTCATACGCGCATCAATAACGTCTTTTTTACTTACGATAAATTACCAAAATTTAACTATTACAACCCTGGCAAGGACTATATTGGCATTCCAACTGATGATATGTCAGCAATACCGTTTTCAATTGACGGCGGTAAAATTTTTTATACTGGCGATGTGACCAGCTTTGCAGCTAAACCCAGTGAGCAAGTCGAGCGTTTTATTGGGGTAGATGATAGTCCATTAACTCTGCAATTTAATGATGTTAAAAAATCGACTATGGAAGGATTTGTTAATACCATTACCGTTTCTGGCAATACAGGCTATTTTATCCTGAAAAATAATGTACTGTTTGGCGAAACAGCATTTTATGAACGAATTGGCTTAAAACCTAGGCAATCATACCATTCATTAAATGGTGTTATAGACACCAAAGAAAATATTAATTTATACCTTGATGGTGAACACCTAGAAGAAGTCCAACAATTTGGGCGATATTGGGAAATTTATTATAAACCCGCTTATATAGAACGAATAACTGGCGCGCGTAATATTAAACTTGAACCCTATCAAGGTTGGGACAAAATACGTTGTGAAATCGGGGCAGAAAAATAATTCTAATATTAATAAACAAGCCGATAAAAGTATCAAGTTAACCATTGTTGATGTATTGGCAAGAATAGAGCGAATAACTGGCGCACATAATATTAAACTTGAACCTTATCAAGGTTGGGACAAAATTCGTTGTGAAAGCGGGGCAGAAAAAGTAAATAAACTATAAATAAGGAATTTATTTATGAAAGGTGTAATACGATTAGGTGATCCACATTCGCATGGTGGAAATGTTATAAGTGCTTCTGGGGCTGATTTTGATGGTAAACCTGTTGCTTTAGTGGGAGACAGTGTATCTTGCCCGAAAAAAGGACATGGTATAAATCCGATTATTGAAGGACATCCTACTTGGTTAATGCATGAACGCCAAGTTGCTGTTGAAGGATGTCATGCCGCATGTGGCTGTGTATTAATATCAACATTAACACAAGTGGGATGCAACTAATGAAATGGCAATTACCAAATATTGAAGAAAAAACAATACCTAAGAATTTTTCAAAATGGGTTTATTTATTGATTTTTGTGATTAGTTTTTTATTTTATATCATTTTTATTTTTATTGTTCAGAATGATAACGATGCGGTGTTCTCACAATTTAATCTTATCTTCATTTTTTTTATTATTGCGCCAATATTATTTGGTTTGTCTGTGATGGGATTTTTATATAGCTTCTTTTTTTATGAAAAAGTTGATGCGTTAATATTTAATCATTATCTAAAAAACATGCGTTTAAATTGGCAAAGTTGGTGCCAAAGTTCAATAAATCTGATCGATTACCATTATATTACAGGTATTGATAATGTCTCTTTAAAAATAATGAAAATTGAGGGGCATTCTCCAACAAATCCCGATAAAGTAATACCCATTTCAATTATAAGAGAAAATGACAGTTCTCCATTATTCTATTTGTTTGATAAGATTTTATTACCAATGAAATCTAAATTAAACATGCTTCCTAGTGTAATAATTCTTTTAAACACTAATCAAGACCAAGAAGTTATAAACAATGCGTTAATGAGTTACAGCCAACTCAATGAACTAAACATTCATCAATCTAATATTACTTTTTCCAACATAATACCTTCTATAGATAAGATTAATGATTGGATTGATGATAATTCAATACAAAATATACTATTAATTAATCTATTGTTTGATACCGAAACTCAATTACAGGTAACAGAATATTGTTGTGCACTATTGTTTTCAAATGATGAAGAGGTATTAAATCAATCCCCTTTGAAAATAAATTTATTCCGCTCCCTTAATACAAATTTAACTAATTTCAATAAAGATCTAGAGTACTTTTTGGATTCTAAACAAGTACAAAGAGAAAAGATTAACCAAGCATGGACACTCTATTTACCATCTCCAGCTTTACACAGTTTTAAAGCTACATTATTTGATCCAAATAGCGGAATAAAACTTGAACCAAATAAATTTTATCAATTGGAGATAAATTTAGGTAAGTTAGATTATAGTCATGCATGGCTTGCATTGTCACTCGCTGCAGATGGTATAGTTAAAGAGCAAAAAGGGCAAATCATTGCTACGCAAAATAAAGATTCAATTAATATTATGCAATTATCCGATGAAACGGCATATACACCGACAAAAGAAGATAACATAAAAGGTTACTATCCAACCATAACTTGTTTAAGTTGCTTATTACTCTTGTTCTGCATCTGTTTAACAATAATATTTTCACTTGAAGAAACAGATTCTGAATTTTTGATGCAAATAGGCGTTTTTTCTTTTATTGCGGGACTTTTTATTATCGGGGCAATGATTGTCGGTACCCTTTATCAAAGATCTTCAAAAGAAGATGATTTCATTGAAATGTGGTTTGAAGAACAAGATAAAATATCAAATAGTATTTAATTTAGAATATTCTATTTATATAGGAGCGTGTTCCACCGCTCCTATTCTTCCTATCACCCAAATTAGTTTAAATGTAAATCTTTCATGAAAAAAAGATAATCATTGTTTTTATAATTTTATTTAATCACTTTTATTCAAACTTTGAGGTGTCAGTGGCGCAAATTCTAAGGTGATGCCCGTCTGGATCATTGCCAACACAAGTATATCCAAAATCAAGCATTTGAGGTTCAAGTTCTATTTTTACGTTTAGCTTTTTCCATGTTAAATAGATTTCGTCTACCTTATCTTTTGTTATATCACTAAAAGAGAGTTCAAAACCACCAAAATGATTCGGTGCTTTAGGTGTGATTTGATCGGCTTGTTGTAATCCTAAAATAAAATCGTCTTTTAATGAAAAAACTGCAAATCCTGGATAGGTTTCAATAGGATTTTGTTCAAGTATTTTTGTGTAAAAGTCGGTACTGATATCGATGTTTTTAACATAAATAATAACGCTATTTGGTTTAAACATTTTGGTTACCTTTTTGTAATAGATATTAAAAAAATTAATATATTTAAATTATGTTATCTATATTATGATAAGGTAACCCTGACAACTGTATGTCATATTAAGAATTTAAGATCAATTATTTCAATAATTTAATATATGAAAATTAACCGTATAATTACTATCATTATGATATTACTTCAAAAAGATAGGATAAGCGCTAAAGTATTATCGGAAAAATTAGATGTATCATTACGCACCATTTATCGAGATATACAAGTTATTGAACGTGCGGGAATTCCGATCATCACTTATGCAGGAAGTCAGGGCGGAATCAGTATTTTAAAAGATTATAAAATCAGTAAAGGTCTATTTACTAAAGATGATGTGACTGTTCTTTTAAAAGGTCTGAATTTATTATCTTCTCCAATTTTAAGTGACAATGAAAAATTCCATACTCACGAAAAAATTAAAAGCTTTTTGTCTCAGGAAGAACTTAATGATTTAAGTAATGACCTAAACCAACTTACTGTAGATTTATCCCCTTGGTTTTTAAAACAAAACATTAATAATAAAATAGCGATTATTAAAGGGGCATTGAGTCAGCAGTTACTGTTATCATTTGATTATCGCAAAATTAAAAATGACGCGATTTCTCGATTAATTGAGCCTTATCAACTGCTATTTAAAGAAAAAGAGTGGTACTTAAAGGCTTTTTGCTTAAATAGAAATGATTTCCGCCTATTTAAATTATCTAAAATGTCTAATGTCCGTAAAACAGACATTAATTTTACCAAAAGATCGAATCCCGACATGGTTTCTTTATTTAAACGTGATATGAAAACAAAAGTCTTTAAAATAAAATTATTAATTGATAGCTCTATCTTAGAACGCATTTTAGATTATTGTGATGAGAAAGATGTAAATCCATTCGATGATAATAAATATCTAGTCGATTTTGATTTTATTGAGGATGATTATAGTTACGGTATATTAATGAGTTTTGGACATCAGTGTATCTGCTTAGAGCCCGAACACGTCCGTCACCAACTAATCCAACGAACCGAACAACTTAGGCGATTATATGACGAAAAAGAAATTTGAAATAATTCCAACTTCGTTTAACCGATCTGTCAATTAATTTAGAAACTTTTGTTGCCATATCAACTTTATTGAAAATTAACGTTATTCGCTATATTAACGATACTTAATATGGCTCAAATATATTATTCCAATCAATATGATTTGAATCAAAAATATCTACACCCTTTTGACGAATCCGTTCAATCCACTCTTCTGCTTGGCAATGACCAATATCGAAATGTTTGATTGCCGTTTTCATCATCACATCGTGTTCATTAGCAATGGTTGTAGGCATTAATGCACAATCATCGGTATTGATACATACCGAGATAGGTCCCGTTCTGATACCGAAAAGGTTAAACCTTTCACCATTTTGCAGCCATTTACCATTTGGTGGGTGCCAACGAAATAAAGGATGTTCATGATAGTGACTGATTCTACCAATATAAAGATTGGATGTCGGACAGGCTTCGAGGATAATTCCTTGCTTACTATACTGTTCAATCAATAAATCTTGAATTGCTGTATAGAGTTTTAGCTCTTCTTTTGATATTGAATCTATTAGTGGTTCATTAATAAATTGAGGAATTATATTGCTGTCTATTTGTAAATCAACTGAAATAGTTTTAAACCGTCTTTTATTATCGGATGGATAGTTTGAATAAAGGTAATTTAACCATAATTTTTTTGCTTTACTTTCAGGATGATTCATTAAAAATTCATAATCAGGTAAACGTACTTTTCGCTTAACTTCACTTATGCCTTGATTGTTATTTAATCGACGTGGGCAATTTCGTCGAAGTAGCCAAGCTTGATATAAATCATTAATTGAATAGTGTTCATCACTATATAAATAATTAGACCAATGCTTAATTTTGTATTCTAAAATCGGTAAAGTAGATTGAATTTCAGGTAAGATTCCACAAAGTTTTAGCGCTTGATAGTAACACCATACTAAATTGTCTAGATGCTCACCAACCGTCAGATAGGCTCGTTTTTGTTGTTTTGCCCATTGCTCAATATCTATTCCTAAGGCTAAAGCATGTCCAATACGATCCCCTTCATCAAACTGACAAAAATTAACCGCTTCATCAATAGCTCTTAAACCTGAAAGAACATGACTAAAGTCTTCGCCGGCATGAACCGTTAAAAATGGCTTTTTGAAAGGTAGATATAAATTACTATTTACTTGATAACATGCTGATCGAAGTACTCGAAGAGTTGGCGCGAATATTTCAATTGGTAATTGATTTTCATTACCTGCAATATCATATCCACGTATTAACTTTCTAAGATCAACTTTAACATTTTTTGGGTAAAGTCCAGTTCCAATATTAATTTCTGCTTTTTGATATTCAACTGAATTCATTAGGTCATGTAGTTTATTTACCTGTAAATTCAATTTATCACGAAAATCTTTTAATAACCTATCGTTAATATTTTTTTTGTTAGGAAAACCTCGAGTAAAATGAATCACAAAATGATGGTTTTCAGGTTTACCCCATCGGAAGAAATAATTTGAAAATTTTTTTAATTTTCCAAGTGATAAACTGAGATTACCATCGCTTTCTTTTATTAAAACATTAGGCGATATTCTAAACTCTCTTTTAATATTACTTGCAGCGTCATGATTTGCCACGAAATCATAAAATTTATGTCCATTTTTATAAATTTTTTCAGGTTTTCTTAATGAAAATCCAAAAAAACTTACAAACTGACTAAGTCCAATTCCTGATACAGTCATATAATTTCTTAAAATATGACTACTTTTAATAAATATTGATAAGTTTTTTCTATAACCACTATTTTGGTTGTTATCAGCATGAATTAAAAAGCCCAGACATAATAATAACCAACCATTTTTCTGACATTGTTTTGGATCATTTGCTATCCTTATAATTTTTTGCGCAGAGGTATGCGTATTATTGTAAAATTTTATCATTGAAACTTTTTTAAATATAATAGTCTTTAAATTTATTATATTAAAATTGACGAATTCATTTTCACTCTCGGAATTTTTTCTCTCAGGATCAAAAAATATCTGTTGTAACAATAATATACTGCATGCTCTCACTAACAATGGTAAATATTGTTTATCTAATGTATTACTTTCATATAGAGTAAACTCAGGGCGATTAGGCCACTCAATATTTTCAGGCTCTTTTTCTAAATAAAGGGCAAAACTTTGCATTGAAAGTGATGAGGATCCATGCCCATTTAAATGGACATGATTATCTGCATAAACTTTATTGCCAAGTGGTTTGACCAATGCAATCGGACATTGATCTGTTAAAATATTAGCAATGGCATTGTTTGGTTGCAATATCCTATTTTCGATACGATTTTTATAAGCTGAAGCAATTATCCAATTAGGATCAATTAATGATACTAATGCTAACCACAAATCCAATAGCGGTTTTTTTACTTCAAAACTAACACCTGTCCACTCTAAAAAATAGTCTGCTAATTTATCCAAACAATTTATAGGATCTATTACTTTATCAAGATTAAGCCACTCTTCAATAGCATAGTCAATATCATCAGAACGTAAGCGATGACGATAATAAGGTTGATAATCATGTATTGCCTGCTTTAAAATCGTATGCAGTTTTTCGTTTAATTTTTTACCTTGCTGTAAATTCATTTCTGAATTTAATAACCGATCCGACGTTAAAATTACAGCAGGAACAATCCATTTTAAATCAAATGTGAACATTGTTTATTTCCTGCTGGCTAATTGATTATAAATTGTAATGAATAGTCGAGGAAATTCTTCTCGTTTATTCATATTTAACAACTCTTCTTCATTTTCATAATTTAAAAACAGGTCATCCTCTCTTAACCCATCAAGCATTTTTGTTAATGTTGGACGTTTTTGTCCTTTAACCCAATCACTTAAAGTGTCAGCATTAAAATTTTTATATTTTTTCATGACATTTAATTTAATGCTGTTAAATGTATAAAATTCGTGGCGAGAACCTATTTTAAACATTGGAGAAGAAGCATCATTGTTCTTAAAAAGGGGATGATTCCATATAGCTGATAATAGTAGTGATTCAATACCGCCGTTTACTTCAGGTTTTTTAGTATCGAAATCAACTATTCCTTCTATATTTTTTGTCAATATTCGATCAGAACTTTTAAATTTTGATTTCTCTCTAATCGTATTTACTGCAGCGTTTAATGCAGGGTTAGCATGAATGATTATTCCATCTTTCATAAAACTAGCGAAAGCGTTAATTACTAAGTATTCGAAACGTTTTGCAATATCAGAAAGATGTTCATCTTCATTCAATTTAAAGCTTTTTTTACGCATGATATGTAACTGAGTAAAAACCTTATTAAATACTGCATGCAATAAGGGAATCAAATTCTTTGTTTGTAACCCTTTCAAACTTTCTTCATGCATTTCACGCCAGTCATCTATTTGCTTTGCGAAATCCTTAATGCTGTCGTTACTGTCGTTACTGTCGTTACTATTCTCATCATTGGTTCTAAAGTCTTCTCCATCTGACATATCCTCATCATCAACAAATTTAGTTGGATTCATAGCATGAATTGAATAAAATGGTGGAGAATTTAGGGTAAATTGCAGTTGCTTTTCCCAATCGATGTTATTATCTTTGGAAGAAATAGCATCCAATATAGATAAAATCAATATTTCATAAGCACGACTAAAAAAGATATTATGAATTTGCTGACTCAATTTTCCATAATAATCACAATGCGTATAAATTAATTTTAAAATATTATTTTCGTCAGTTTCTATAGTTCTTTTGCTCAAAAAAAGATTTTCAACCAAAAACTCTAAAGGTGGCATACTCCGCATAACTAAACTATCTTCGTTAAATACACTGTTCAAAATTTTCTTATTTTCTTCTTCTTTACCTGATAGTTCTTTAATCGCCTCTAGCTGTTCTTTAAAAAAGTTCTTTTTACTGCCTGAAAACTTTATGTCTACCTGTTGCTTTGGGCTAAAAGCTAATAATTGTTCAATTCTAAATAGATCTTCTTTATTATAATTTATTACCCGTTGATAACTAATAGCATTACTATAAGCAACACCATCTTGTTTTTGTTCTGCCCAAGATTGAAAAGTTGACCATAAGTACTCTTCTAATTTCCCTTGATAAAATATGGATGGTGGTAATGATCTTATAAGTTGAGTGACTTCTCGAGCATTTTTCGGCTTGGGCCATTTAGTACTACTAGCTTCCCCATTACATAAATAGTAGAAATAGTTTTGAAGATTTTTCTCGTATTTAAAAAATGTTATGCCATCATCCTTTTCTTCTTCAATAATTTTTAATTTAGGTAAAAGATCATCAATAGGTAATAAAGGTAACCGTTGGTGATTTGGGAACACTTTAGTTAGATAAGCCTCAGCTAATGATTGAGCGGTTTCACGTCCGTGTTTTAATGTATCATCATCAATAAATCCTATGGGCGCAGCTAGTTTTTGAAAATGGACATGCATCATATGAGAATATAAGTGAAGAGAACCACTGATAATGGTGATAATATAAGGGCAGCTAAGTAATCGACGTACATCATCCAACACTTCAAAGGCTTTGTCCAAAGCCATATCGACATCATCAATTGGAATAGCAATCGCTTTACAATGTAAAATTTCAATACATTTTTCTACAAAATCATGAAAGCGATGTTGAATTTGTACACCAGAACTATATTTGAGTATTTTATCTATACCTGTGTAATCATTAAATTCTTTTGTTTTTCCTAGAGCATTGGCAAGTTCTTGTAGAGAAGAATAAAAATCATTACGTTGACATTGATTAGTAGAAGATGATTGTAATCTTTTTTCAACTGCATTATATAATTGAGCAACAATAACATTGGCAAACTCATCATGATTGCAAAGTAAAGTGGGATCGATAATTTCTAGAAAGAAAATATCGTCTATCTGCCTTTTGTCATAACTTTTTTGCCAAAAATTTTCTATATTACGTAAAAATACGGTTTTACCTGCCCCTCGTTCACCGCTGATGCAAATTGCATTATGTGCAGCATAAATTGCGTTTTTATTTTTATTTTCTTTACGATTTCGTTTATAAGCTTCAGCTTCATCACAGGTATTTTTTAACATTTCTACCAGTTTTTCTTTGGCTGCTTGTTGCCAAAGTTCTTCGTTTGAAAAAGAATCTAGATATTCATTGATCGTTAGATTTAAAATTATATTATTTGCCATAAGTCACTCTATCCATATTTTTATTTCACTTAACGTACTGTAAGTAGATTATTTTACCTTAATTAGGTAATTTTTTAATCAACTATTTAGTTAATCTATAAAAATATGATATTTTTGCTTTCACTAATGACATTTTGAATCTAAAAAACCATTTTTAGATAAAATATGGATAAAATATAACCTAATTCCATTCTATTTCAAATAACGTCATGATTTGCATTAAAATCTGGATATTTTTTTAATGAGGTCGTTTATAATTATTTACGATAATCTTTGCTGGTCAGAAATTCATTTGGCATTTTTGCTTTAAACTGTCAGTAGATTATTTATAATAAATATTATTAAATCAAAAGCGTTAAATCAGTAAATTAAACGAGCTTTATCTTTAATCATTTATTCTATATTTTGATATGGTTTTATAATCGATTTTAAGAGTATTGGCTAATCCATTTTCACAACTCATCACATCTGCAACCAAATAACAATTCACTTATGGACAAATTAAATTAAATCTTTATTTTCATTGCTGGATCATATTTATTTTAGGATAGTTACTTGTTAGGTTAATATCTTGAGGTTTCGTGTAGTAGTATAATTTATTAATAAAAGTAGGTATAAATTGTCTATTACATACCTCAAGATACTTTTCATCTATTTTTAAATCTTTCTACTAAAGGTAAGAAAGATCATTAGCAATATCCTTAAGTCTAGACCTTAATTCGGTTAGTTGTTCTTGTTGGGCTTGCTTATAGAGTTCATCTCGAGATTTTAAACTACCTTCACTATAATTACGGTATTTTGATGGTACATCACCACTATAAATATATTTGTATTTAGCGGAAGTTTCTTTAACTTTAAATGATTTAATATAGCTATACATACCGTTAACCATGATGTTGGTCGTTAATGTTAGTTGATTGCTATGAGTTTCTGTTTCTATAGTGTAGCGCTGATCTTTATAGCTTTTGAGTTTGGTTATTCTCCCTTTTTTATCTGGCACTTCGACATATTTATCAAATGTCTGTTCAGTTTTTGTTTCATAATTAACTGATTTGCCAAGATCATTAAAATCAATATCGTAGTCAATTCGTATATCAATATCTGCTTCACTCAAGTAATTGGTAAACTCAATATAATATGAGCCTATATATTCTCTAATTTCATTCGTAAATTGAGATGGGGATGAATTATAG
The DNA here is from genome assembly GCF_016101825.1 of Gilliamella sp. B14384G12. Lineage (NCBI taxonomy): Bacteria > Pseudomonadati > Pseudomonadota > Gammaproteobacteria > Orbales > Orbaceae > Gilliamella > Gilliamella sp. B14384G12. Next base: position 140,712 of record NZ_JACFPU010000005.1, read on the forward strand.
TAGACTTTAACAATTCCCTTTTTTTGGTAGGTGTCAGCTAATGCTTTTGCATCGCGATATTGTCCATATGGCTGGTAAACTTTTACTGCTTTATTAAAGTAATCAGCCACTTCTCGAAACTCGTGGCGCTTACTGGCATTTTGTGAAAGTTGTTGGGCTTGTTGATAAGCAGCCTCGGCTTGTTGCGTACAATATTTTTTGTCATTTTCAATTGCTCGTTTATCACTATCTCTATATTTACCGAGTGGTTGATAAACTTGTGAAGCATTGCTAAAAGCCGTTGCAGCCTCTTTGTAGTTTTTTTCTTGTGCAAATTTTTTACCTAAATCATAGTATTCTTTGGCAGCAACTTGCATATATTTCGTTTGAGCGTTTTGGTACCGTTTTTCAATATCTTTATAATTATATCGTTCTAAACCACGTTGGTATAAATTGGCTTTGTTTTTATAGCTTATACTGTCTGTGCCCGTTATTGAATTTGCATAATCATAATATTGTTTAGCAATGGTTTGCTCCAGTTGTTCCGAATCATATTTATTATTAAAAAAATCGACCGTTGAACTATAAAAACGATCCCTAAGCATCATTTTCATCTTAAGTAAGTTTTGGTAGATATCAATACGTTTTTTATAATCGGTGTCTGAAGTATTGGCTAGATTAGTTTCATAATGCTCCATAACATTAGTGACTAAAGTGCGTAACTTTTCGGCTTTATCTTTGTCATACTTTTTGAGGCCTTTTTCCTCAATACTGTTAGTTAATAAACTGATACTTTCTAGATATTTTCCCTCTTTATATGCTTCCTCACTTGTACGTGTATGACAAGCAGTAAGAAAAAAAATGACAAAAATGGTTATTACTATTCGCATAATATTTCCTTTCAATAATTATTCATCCTTTATCAAACTAGTTAGAATATAATAAGTTTGATGGGTAACACGTTAATTAAAATAGCCTTTAATTATTTTTGCCGATTTTATGAAAAAAAAATACTTAGCATTTTTCATTTAATGCTATATTTCTATACCACAACGATGATAACAAAGCGTAAAAAATAATATTTTTAACATTAATCAATTTTTTGATGGGCGCACACCTCAATACAAATTATGTATTGAGGTAATGAATAACTCTATTTTCGAGTAGGTTTTTTAGCCGTAGCACGGCGAGGTGATTTAGACGGATTATTCAATTTGATACGTTTTGGTCTAACCGTTTTTTTGTCCGATGATGAAGTTGTTTTAGTAAAACTTTTAACTTCTGCTGGTAAGCCCACAAGTTCACGTAAATAGTTGACAGAATCAATACCTAGTTCCATCCATGTACCGCGTGATAAGCCTTTTGGTAAGTTGATGTTGCCATAACGAATACGCAATAAGCGGCTTACTTGTACATCGATGGCTTCCCACATTCTACGCACTTCGCGATTACGACCTTCGGTTATAACGACATTAAACCATTGGTTAAGACCATCACCACCTTGTGCTTTAATTGAATTAAATGAAGCAGGACCGTCTTCCAGTTGTACACCTTTGCGCAATTGATTAATTTGCTGATCGGTAATATTACCAAACACTCGCACAGCATATTCACGTTCGATTTCATGTCTTGGATGCATTAAACGGTTAGCCAATTCACCATCAGTAGTAAATAACAAAAGTCCTGACGTATTGATGTCTAAACGACCAATATTGATCCAACGTGCATTTTTTAAACGTGGCAATCGTTCAAATACCGTCGCACGACCTTGAGGATCATTACGTGAACAAATTTCACCCTCTGGTTTATAATAAGCCAGAACTCGGCAGATCTCTTTTTCTTTACTTCTTAGTTGAATTAAATGCCCATTGATGCGAATTTTAGGGTTAGCACTGACATCGACACGATCGCCTAAATTGGCAATTTTACCGTTAACGCTGATCTTCCCTGCCGCTATCATGGCTTCAATCTCACGCCGTGAACCATTGCCTAAATTGGCTAGTACCTTTTGTAATTTTTCAGTATTATCTTTTATGTTTTTCATAAGCAGTTCTCGCTACCTTCACAGGTATCATATTTGTTTAACTTTAAGTGAAAACTTATATCAAAATCGATTTTACTATTTTGATACAGTTAGTAAATTTTATTTGTTGAATATTGAGTTACTCAATTTGCAACAAAAAATAGTTATAAATTTTTAATGTTACTAAATAGTTATTTTATTTACGTTTATTCTTTCGAAGTATTTTATATTTGTGTTTGCGTTTATGTCGTTTGTTGTTTAAGAGATTCATTCTATAATTTTCAGAATGTTTTGCCAAAAAATAAGGCAGATAAAATCCAATTGCACTAAATATCGTTCCCATAAAAGCGATAAAAATTATACCAGACCAAAGTGTCCTAAAATCCGATATTTTAGCTGTGCTATCATTATAAAGAACTTTCACCTGTTGACCTATATCATAAGGACTGGGACTAGACCCAAGTGATGAAGTGAAGATTCTCTTTTGATCCTTTTTATCAGTAAAAGTAACAATAGGATAATACATTAAACGATGACGATGATAATGATAATAACCTTGGTTTATAGAACGACTATATTTATATTTAAAATTTGTAACATAACCTATTGTTGAGTCTGATTCATTAATAAAACCAATTTGTAGGTAAGCCCACAAAGCACTTAACAAATAGAAAAATATACCTCCCAAAGCAAAAGGTTTAATTATTTTATATTTCATTAATCTATACAGAAAGTTACATTAAATAAACGGGCTTATATCACCACTGCCTTGACGAATAATATCTGGATAGTCATTAGTTAAGTCGATTACTGTTGTAGGTTGCGGACCAATGTATCCGCCATGTACAATAGCATCAAGTTGATGACCAATTTTATCTTCAATCTCTTCAGGATCGGATTGGGCTTCATCTTCATTAGGTAAAATTAATGTGGTTGTCATTAATGGTTGCCCTAACAATTCAAGTAATGCTAAATCAATTTTATTATCAGGAATACGTAAACCAATGGTTTTACGTTTTTCATTCATTAATCGACGAGGTACTTCTTTGCTGGCTTGCAAAATAAAGACATATTTACCGGGGGTATTATTCTTCAAGAGCCGGAAAGTCGTGTTATCAACAAAAGCGTAAGATGATAGTTCTGAAAGATCGCGACACATTAAAGTAAAGTTGTGATATTTATCAAGCTGGCGAATTTGGCAAATGCGATCAACACCATACTTATTATCGAGCAAGCAGCCTAATGAATAACCTGAATCTGTCGGAAAAGCGATAACGCCACCATCATTTAAAATTTTGACAACTTGATCTAATAATCTTGTTTGTGGATTATCAGGATGAATATAAAAAGTTTGGCTCATAGTTTTCTTCTATATTAGTGTTATGGTTAAGTTTTGTTGTTTTATTTAGTCATTCCAATTATGCCAGATTGGTGTCACACTGGCGGGTAAAGGTGTGGTTTTACCTAAATCAAGATAATTAACCAAATCATGAAAATCGGAACCTTGAGATGCCAATAATCCGAATTCATTAGCTAATTTTGCCAATCGTTGTAAATCATCTTGTGTTTGTCGGCTTTGTGATACTTCCATTGCATCACCACCATATTCTTTAAATTCACCAATTAATGTTTTTAATTTAGTTAACGTTAAATCATAACGACTAGGATGAGCAAGTACTGCTTGCCCACCTGCTGCATGAATAGCATTAACCGCATCACCAATAGAGCAACATTTTGCAGGCACATAAGCATAACCACTTTTGCCTAAATATTTTTTAAATGCTTGTTTAACATCTTTAACATGACCATTGGCCACTAAAAAACGGGCAAAATGGGCACGTGAGACAATATCACCTTTCGAAAATTGTTGTGCTTGTTGATATGCATTATCAATGCTGACTTTCGCCAATTTTTGATCAATGCTCATTGCTCTATCAATTCGACCTTGTTCTTGGGCTGATAACAATTCAAGCAACGGTGAATTTTCAATATCGATATTTAATCCAACAATATGAATTTCATTATTCTTCCAAATTGTTGACACTTCAACGCCATAAATTAATTTAACGGGTAAATTGTCACGTTCTATCGTGTTTTTTGCCTCTAACAGACCTTTGATAGTATCATGATCGGTAATTGCTAACATACTGATTTGATTATCAGCTGCTCTTTTGACCAGTTCACTAGGTGTCAATATGCCATCTGACGCAGTTGTATGCGAATGTAAATCGACGATCACTTTTTTTCTCGAAAATTATTTTTAAACGTGTAATATACCACACAAATTGCATGACCACTAAAAGGTAAATTATGAAAGATCAAATTATGCTTGCTCAACAAGATACTAACGCTATTATTGAAGAACTATTAGAAGATGGCAGCGATCCTCATGCGCTTTATATTATTGAACATCATATCTCATCACAAAATTTTGATCTACTTGAAAAAGTCGCCGTAGAAACTTATAAATTAGGCTATGAAGCTACCGACCCTGATGAAGATGTAGATGATACTGGCAATGTTGTTATCGGGTTTGATATTGTGGCTGAAAGTCCACTTAATGCAGAATTAATTAATGCCCAAATAGCAGAAATCATTACATTAACTAACCAATTTGGTGTCAATTATGATGGTTGGGGAACCTATTTTGAAGATGGCAGTGATGATTTTAATGAAGTTGATAATATGGAAACGCTTCATTAATAGGGGTTATCTTATTTAATCTATTTGTTTTATCGATTATTTATTCTTCTTTATTTTATTCTTATCCGCTAAATAACGGATAAGAATAATGATTGATATTAATTTATTTCACGATTTCAATGCGACTGGTCCTTTGTTTATTTGGCGAGACGCTACGAATAATGACACTTTCACCTTTCTTAATGGCAGTAGGACCTTGATAGCGTTGCCACTGATTACCTTTATCAATTGAATATTCAATACTTAAACCAGGGAAGACGATGTTCGCGATCAATTTACCATTTTCAATCTTCGCACCCGGGACAGGTAGACGATAATTAATTGAAGCTGCATCTAATTTAGCTAATTCTCGTTGACCGATTAAATTGGCAAATTGATTCCAATCATTGAAAAGCTTTTGCTGATCAACATAATGGGTTTCGCCTTGTTGGAATTGGCGATCTTTTTGATAATTTGTCTCCCAATCGGCTTTATGCCATGCACGCTCTGCAACACTGAGCAATCGAGGATAAGCCATGTAAGCCATTTTATCATCTGTGCGAATATTTTCAGTCCAAATTTGAGCGGATAATCCATATGCGCCCGGCCAATTCATGGTGCCTTTTGCAGCAAATGCATCACCATTACGATCAAACGATGTTTCTGCATTCTGTGGTAAGTTATCGGGCGCAAAACTGAATATTTTGCGTTCATCATTGAAACGAGAAGCCCAATAGTAACCACTTTCTTTTGGATTAACTTCGTAAGGCATATCTAAATAGACATAATCAGGGTTAGATACAATAACTTTATAGCCTTTATTGGCGAATTCATTTACTGAATCATATCCCCCCCAATACAAACTATCCCAGAAATTGACAATCACTTCATCGGTGGCAAAAGATTTAGCATCGGTCGCAAATTTTACGCCATCTTGCCATACTTGCATGCGATTAATTCCGTTGTTTTTAATGATTTTACTCACTTCGACAGCAAAATGACTTGGTAGATGTTCAATGTTTTTAACAACCCCTTTGTTAACAAAGGCTTGGCAAGCTTGTGATTTTGCCCATGGATGATCTTCAATACTTTGATCAATTAAACCTTTACCCGCCTCTTTTTGAGCGGCATTAATATCTTGGTAGCCATTACCAAAATGAATATTTTTCGCTTCATCACCACCAAAATGCCAAGTTGAAATTGGTTGTTTAGCTTCAGCATGCATTTTGGCTATTTCACTAATGACTTTATTCACAAATTTTTTCGAAGAATCTAAACACGGATTAAGATAACTTTGTCGATTATAAAATTGTACTGTGGTCGTATTTGATGTATCGGTTGGATCGACTAATCGATATTCATTAGCTTGTTGTTCTTGACCTTTATTCATTAGGCGTTGATATCTCACTTCCATCGACATAATCGCCGCTCTAGCATGTGCAGGCATATCTATTTCTGGGATGACTTCAATAAATCGAGCATTTGCATACTTCACTATTTCAATATAATCATTTCGTGTAAAGTATCCACTGCCACTATTGTTGCTATTTGGACCCGATCCGAGTTGTGGTAATAAGCATTTTGTCTCACTTAAATCATGACAGCGTTTGCTCCCAAATTCGGTCAATTCAGGTAAACCCGGAATTTCAATTCGCCAACCTTCATCGTCACTTAAATGGAAATGAAATTTATTCATTTTATATTTTGACATCGTATCAAGTAACTGTAATACCGCTTCTTTACTTTTAAAGTTTCGACCGGTATCTAACATCATTCCTCGATATTCAAATCGAGGAGCGTCCTCGGCTGAAAGTGTAGGTATAACTTGAGGGTTTTTAGCATGTATTACTGATAATATCGATTCTACACCATAAAAAATTCCGCTTTCATCAAAGGCTAAAATGGTTGCTCCTTGAGGCGTTATCTCTAATTTATAACTCCCTTTTACACCTTTTTTAAATGCACTTTTATCAATTGAAGCATTAATGTTAAAACCTTTACTGCTAACAGCAATCTCTAGTTTTCTAAAATGTTCTTCTAATACTGATTTACTCTCTTTTGATAAGTGATTAAGCACTAAATTAACGCCATTTTCATTTAGGATAATTGTCTCTTTACCAACAGTAAGTTTGGATGGAGTCGGTAAAATTTGCCCTTTTAATAACTCTTCGTTAATTTCTTGTATATCTTTGTTACGTTGATAACGATTTTCAGGCGTCATTAAAACATTATGATCATTTGGCGAGATTTTCCATTGTTCGCCTAATGGTTTTACAAATGCAGAGAGATTATCAGAATCGGTATCGGTATTGGCAATCACTTTTGGTTCAGCTTTTGATGAGGTCACATACCATCTAGGCATAACATCACTTTCACTGATTTGCCAATATTCACCAATGATCGGAATAGTCACAACAGCATTTGCGGGAATATTTTTGAATTTCTCCGTAGGTTCAAGCTTGTGTAGGTCACCGGTGACATGGGTAATTTTAAATTGATCATTGTTTACCGCTAAGATCATTCGAATATTATGAAAATAGATTGCCCAATCTTTGTCAGTAATCGCAGACCCTGTATTTTTAAGGGTTAAGGTCACTTTGTTACATGATGCCCAATCTGCACCCAATGCCGCACAATCTATTCCATGATTTACAGCATCATTATCCACGATTTGATAATTTAGACGTAATTGTGAACTCATGGTATCTACAATTTTTTGTGAAGCACTAGCAGATTGTGTTGCTCCCATACTTAATAATGTTGCTATGGATGTAGCAATAATAGCTGATTTAAACTTTTTCATGACGATTACCTATTTTTGTTTAGCATTGAAAACGGTGAAAGGTACAGTAACAATAAATTTGATATCGCGTTCATCTTGGAAGATATTGCCATATCCACCTCCCCAACTTGGAATATTGGTGTGATTGTTATATTTGGTAAAATGAAGTTGCAAAGAGGTATCTTTTATCCAACCATTTTGTACGGTATAACCTAAATCAAAGTTATAAGCTGACTCAATTAAACGTTTTTTCTGATTAAATTGTTTGTTTGTGCTTGGTTTTGCATCCCAACCATAAGCATAAGAAGCACCTGTTCGCCACCCTGTTAAGTAATTTGATAAATCTCCTAAATCATAAGTGATTTCTGCAAACAGCGCTTTTTCACCATTGGCATTGAAGTCAGAGCGAGAATTCCACCAGATATCTAATCGACCATTTGAAGAAGCATAATCAGGCGTCATACGTTGCAAAAAGAACCCTTGCTCCCCTTCTGCTTTAACAACAACACCTTCAAGTCGTAAACCAACAGGCCCCATTTGATAACCTAAGGTAGCGGCCTGCAACCATGCTAAGCCATCATAAACATTTTTACCTTTGTGAGACTGATCTTTAGCGCCATAAAATTGGTAGCTCATAGTCAGTGGATTATTAAATACATCTGTTTTATATGAGGCTTTACCAAAAAATTGGTTCATATAATTTTGTGCCTGACCGAAAGCACTTTCTATCACAAAATCGTTTTTAAAGTCATATTTCAAACCAGCAGAATGGAGGTAATCAATTTTTTTCCCTTTGCCCCATTGTTTAAATTCATAAAGTCGCTTATACCAAGGTGCTTTATATTTATCTGTCCACATATAAGACATGGATAACGCGCCCGCATCATCAAAATCAAGCAAAGTACCAAACTCTACGCCTCGATAAGTGCCCGGTAATAAACTCCAATGTGGAGCAAGTAAAGTTTGACCTGATGGTTGGATATACCCTGCTCTGAGCCAAAATTTATCGTCGAGTTTAAAATTAACTAATGCTTTATAAAAACTTAGTCCACTGACATCTTTTTTCCAATCTTCACCCCATCGAGTATTGTCGCCACTAAAACCGATTTCATTAGGATGTCCATTACCACCGTTACTCACTTCCCAAGCGCCATAACCGCCTAATTCAATCGCAAATCGATCAGCAATATAACCCGACTTGAAATCTAAATTTGTGTTAAATGATGAGTGCCTAAGGTTTTTTTCATATTTATGTTCGTCGATATTTTTTCTTTCACGATCACGGTTCCAGAAAAATACATTGCCAGTGAGTGACGAATCATCAACAAAATTACTTTCATAAGCAGCATAAACGGGTGTAACACTGGTTAACACGGTCAAAGATAGGATGAGTTTAGTCAAACAACTCAAAGAACGAGGAATGTTTAATTTATTATAGTGGTTCATAATTTATTTCCTTAAAACGATTCCGTTTAATTTAAATAGCAATTCTTCGTTAGAAGATCTCGCTATTTAACTCAAAATTGAATCCATTTTTATTTTATACGTTTTCATTAACACTTTTAAAAAGCTTTGCTAAACCAAAAAAGAAGCTAAATGTCTATTTTTATAATGCATAAACATATTTTAGTTAGCAAATTAAATAATTTAAATTCGTGATCCTAATCACTAAAAAGATCTAATTTTGAATGATTTTAGTTGAAAAAAAGTTCACTTTTTTTATTTTAAAAAATAATAATGTATTGAGATAAAACAGGTTAAATAAATAATTTATACTATTATGATAGATTAAATTATCAACATGATTTTTGTTAAGGCGGGTTTGGAATGTAAGGCAAAAAAAAAGAGAAATGCTCAGCATTTCCCTTATCTTTAAAATTGAAATTTAATATAGAATTAGATTAACTTTCAGTATCAATTTCTTCGAAACTTTTTACGAGTTCATCAATCGCTTTCATCTGTTTTAAGAAAGGTTCCAGTTTCGCTAATGGTAATGCTGACGGGCCATCACATTTTGCGTGATTTGGATCAGGATGTGATTCTAAAAATAGTCCAGCTATACCTACCGCCATACCTGAACGGGCAAGTTCAGTCACTTGACCTCGTCGTCCGCCAGAGGCTGCACCCATAGGGTCACGACATTGGAGAGCATGAGTGACATCAAAAATCACCGGTGAGCCTTTGCTGGCTTTTTTCATGATATTAAAACCAAGCATATCAACAACTAAATTGTCATAACCAAAACAGCTACCGCGATCACAAAGAATCACTTTGTTGTTACCCGCTTCTTCGAATTTTTCCACAATATTCCCCATTTGACCCGGGCTAACAAATTGTGGTTTTTTAACATTAATCACTGCACCTGTTTTTGCCATTGCAACCACTAGATCCGTTTGTCTGGCTAAAAAGGCTGGTAATTGAATGACATCAACAACATCAGCGACGGGTTGACATTGCTCTTCAGTGTGAACATCAGTAATGATTTTTATGCCAAACTGCTGTTTAAGTTCTTGGAAGATTTTTAACCCTTCTTCTAAACCGGGTCCACGATACGAGTGAATTGATGATCGATTGGCTTTGTCAAAAGATGCTTTGAAAATATAAGGGATATTTAATTTATCCGTTACAGTGACATAATGTTCACAAACTTTCATAGCCAAATCACGTGATTCAAGTACGTTCATACCACCAAATAACACAAATGGTAGATCATTGGCTACGGTAATATCACCGACGTTTACTCTTTTTTGTTTCATCATAAAATTATCCTTGTTAAGGTTTAAACCAGCGACCGAGCGTGACCCTATCATTGCCACTATAGTCGGTGAAAGTTTCAACTAATTGAAATCCGTGTTGTTTAAAAATGGTCTGTACGGCTTCGCCTTGTTTCCAGCCATGTTCGATGAGTAGCCAGCCATATTGATTTAGATGTTTCGTTGCACCTTGAACAATCAATTTAATATCAGCTAAACCCTCATCTTCAGATACTAAGGCGCTTTTCGGTTCGAATCGAACATCGCCTTGTGATAGATGAATATCTGTGGGTTCGATATAAGGCGGATTACTGGTTATCATTGAGAATTTACGGTTTTTTATTGGTTTATACCAATCACCTTTTAAAAAATAGACGTTATTAACCCCAATCTGATTGGCATTTTTCTGAGCTAAATTTAAAGCATCATTATTTTTTTCAACGCCAGTAAATAAACAATCAGGACGTTCAGTTGCCATAGCAATAGCTATGGCACCGGTACCCGTACCAAGATCTAACACTTCACACGGTACTTTAGGTAAATATTCTAAACTAAGCTCAACCAATTTTTCAGTATCGGGTCTTGGGATTAACGTCGCGTTTGACACATTAAACTTCAAAGACCAAAATTCTTTTTCGCCCGTAATATAAGCGATAGGTTCACCGGCTTGGCGACGTTTCAAATTTCTATCTAAGGCAATTAGCTCATCATCGGTTAATTTGGTTTCGCTAAATGCCATTAAAAATGTGCGTGTTTTATGTGTGACAAAACTTAATAAAATTTCGGCATCACGCTTAGGGCTTTCACTATCAGTTAACGTTTGTGAAGCGCCCTTAAGCCATTCTAAATATGTCATTCATCCTGTTCCGATAAAGCTGCAAGTTGGTCTGCTTGATATTCTTGTACAATTGGATCGATTAACATTTCTAGTTTACCTTCCATTACTTCGTCTAAGCGATAGATAGTCAGGTTGATTCGATGATCGGTCACTCGCCCTTGTGGATAGTTATAGGTTCTAATTCTATCTGAGCGATCGCCAGAACCTAAAAGATTACGCCGAGTTGACGCTTCTTCTTGTTGACGTTTACGTATTTCAGCATCCTGAATACGAGCAGCTAACACAGACATGGCTTTGGCTTTATTTTTATGTTGTGAACGTTCATCTTGACACTCAACAACAATTCCCGTTGGCAAGTGGGTAATACGAATAGCTGAATCGGTAGTATTAACGTGCTGACCACCCGCACCCGATGAACGATAAGTATCGATTTTTAAATCGGCTGGATTGATTTCAGGCATTTCCGCTTCAGGGATTTCTGGTAAAACAGCAACAGTACACGCAGAAGTATGAATACGTCCTTGAGACTCTGTTTCAGGCACACGCTGAACACGATGACCACCCGATTCGAATTTTAAGTTACCGTAGACGCCATCGCCACTAATTAGCATAATCACTTCTTTATAGCCACCATGCTCACCCTCATTCGAGCTCATTATTTCAACTCGCCAACGACGTGATTCAGCATAACGGGTATACATTCTAGCTAAATCACCCGCAAAAATCGCCGCTTCATCTCCGCCGGTTCCTGCGCGAACTTCGACAAAACAGTTATAATCATCATTCGGATCTTTTGGTAATAATAATACCTGTAACTGTCTTTCTTGTTCTTCCACTTGTCCTAATGCTTCATTCAGCTCTTCTTGAGCCATTTCACTCATTTCTGGATCAGAAAGCATCATTTTAGCGGTTTCAATATTTTCTTGAGTTTGCTTCCAGCTAGCAAAACACTTCACTACACCACCTAATTGTGCATATTCTTTAGAAAGTGTGCGAAAGCGATTTTGATCGGCGATTACCGAAGGGTCAGATAATAATGCTTGAACTTCTTCATAGCGTTCTTGCAATGTTTCTAACTTACTGATAATTGAAGATTTCATAAATATATAACTTTAACTTAAATTAATAGGATATGCTTAACATTATATACTTAATCACTCGTAAAATATAGCTTAGGCTCATCTTCGTATAGCTTAAACATTTTTGTTAACCTCAAAATTAAGAATCTGCGATAAATTAAAATTAAAAATGTTACACCTGTCACATAAATAGATTTTTGAAGTTTGAAAAATACTCATCAACCTATAACATCATAAATGTAAACGATATCATTCATTATTTTTTAAGTAGTTACATAAATAATAATTGGCATTACTTTTCAATATAATGTTATCGCATACATCCTACAAAATAATGAAATAATACAAAACGGTTGAGGGGTTAGTTTTATGAAAAAAATAGTTATATTAAGTTTAATAGGGTTGAGTTCAATGGCTAATGCAGCAATTGAATGGGATACCCCACAAGGCAAACTTAAACTCTATGGTGATGTTGAAATAAATGTTGATGCTGCAAGTAGCAAGCAACAACTTAGCTCACTAAAAGAAAGCGCCGAGAAAAAAAATAAACCTGCTGATAAAGATCGTTGGGATATTAATGGTCGAATTTTGATAGGTTTAGATGGTTATCGCGAAATAAATGGTCAAAATTTTGCGGGTTTTGTAGTACAACCACTGGCTGATTTAGGCGGAGATATGAATTTGGATGATGCGGCTTTTTATTTTGGACAAAAACAAGAATGGAGCATCAAAGTAGGACGTTACGAAGCCTATGATATGTTTCCTCTTGGTCAAGATACTTTTATTGAATATTCAGGCAATACAGCTAATGATATCTATGAAGATGGTTTTGGCTATATTTATATGATGAAAGAAGGTCGCGGACGCAGTAAAAACGGCGGTAGCATCCAATTAAATAAGCCTTTTTTGAATAATTTCAATTTAGAAGTTAATGCGTTAATCAATAACGGCGAAAAAATGTTTAATAAATCGACCTATCACGGTTATGACATTGAGAAAAAGAAAAATGTAGTTTATGTTCGCCCCGTTTTATCTTGGAAAAATAATAGTTTCTCAACCGCCATCGCAGCTGAAACCAATGTGGTAAAAAACGCGTATGGGTATTACGATAAAAATGGAAAATTCCGCGATCAATCACAGCGTACTGGTTATGGCGCAACTTTTTCTTGGAATAGTGAAGGTGATTGGGGTGCGGAAAACAAAGGACTCAAAATCAATACCAGTTTTGCTTATATGAGTGCCAAAGATGAAAATGACATGACCATAGGTGCCGATATCATCTGGGAAAAAGTCGGGCTAGGTTACTACTATGCCAACAATAATATTAAAAAATTTAATCCAGAAAATAAAATCAAAGATGGGCATATTAATAGCAAAGGCAAATATAAAATTCACACCGTTAATGCCTCTTATTTGATTGATAATGTATTGGATATGGATAATTTTAATATTTATTTAGGTGCTTATTGGTCATTATTAGATAGAAATAAATCACATGGTGATAATACTGATGATCGATACGGTGCTCGTATAAGATTTAAATATTTTTATTAATTAATCGCCAGTAATACAAAGCGAACAGTAATATTACTTCTAAAACAAACCAATTTATTGCAATATATTGGTTTGTTTTTAGGTTATGCATTGATGATTACTAAGAGTATAGTAGCCTATAACAAGTATTAAATAGTATGGATATAACTGAAAAACTAGAGGATCAAATTTATGCACCAAACCATATGGAAACTTGAAAATAGTGTTAAAAATTACGATTGGGGAAGTATTGATGATATTCCTAGATTGTTTGCTATCAAAAATCCAACGAAAAAACCCATTGCTGAAATCTGGATGGGCGCTCACCCAATGGGATGTTCATTAGCTATCGATAATCACCATAAAAAAATCAGACTTGATGATCTTATTAAAAAACATCCTTTAGAAACATTAGGTGCTAAAACTTATCAACAATATTCTGCTCTTCCCTACTTATTTAAAGTACTATCAGCAAATAAAGCATTATCGATACAAGTACACCCAACTAAGTTAAATGCCGAACAAGGTTTTGCAAAAGAGAATCAATTAGGTATCGCTTTAGATGATCCTAAGCGCAATTATAAAGATCCTAACCACAAACCAGAGCTGATTTATGCTCTAACGCCATTTAAGGCCCTGCGCTCTTTTCGCCCTATTACTGAAATTTTGCAGTTGTTTAAGGAAATTAATGTTACGGCATTAAGCAATGAACTTGAACAATTGCAAAATTATGCAAATGAACAACAATTAAAGCTGTTTTTTCAGGCATTGCTAACACTATCTCCAGAAAGAAAAGAGCAAGCGATTAACCAATTGTTAACTAATATTGAACCGTTTTCAAACGAGCCTTATTTAACCATTAAAACTCTTGCTAAGGATTACCCAAATGATATTGGGGTATTTATGCCATTAATCTTAAATGTTATTGAACTGCAACCAACGCAAGCCATGTTTTTATCCGCTCAAACACCGCATGCTTATTTAAGTGGTACTGGACTTGAAGTGATGGCAAGCTCGGATAATGTATTACGGGCAGGTTTGACCAATAAGCATTTGGATGTCGATGAATTATTGAAAAATACCCAGTTTAATAGCCTTAGTTTAGATAAGTTATTAACTCGGCCTGTTATTCATCAAAATAAAATTGATTTTCCTATTCCTGTTGATGATTTTAAGTTTGAAATTATTGAAAGTGATAATCAAGCAAGAGATGAAAAGGTAACCAGTCCGCAGATACTATTTTGCATTGAGGGCAACATCACTTTAACAACAAAATCGGTAACACTGACACTGATTAAAGGTGAATCAGCTTTTGTCGCCTATGATGCAAAAAGTTATTGTTATCAAGGTCAAGGCGTATTAGCAAAAGTTTCAAATTAAATAAAAGATGTATTTATTTTTTATACTCAAACGTATGGTTAACCTGAAACTTTTTGACAGATTTAGCGACTTTATTATTATTAAATAGTGTCATAAATTATCATTATTCAAAACGTTTCAGATTTTGTTGCTTATGACATTTAATGCATTAGCCATCAAATCTTGAGTGTATTAACTGACGTTTCGAATCAATAAATCGCTTCTCTTTTTATACTTAACCGTATAGTTAACCTGAAACTTTTTGACAGATTTAGCGACTTAATTATTATTAAATCGTGTCACGGACTTTTCGTGTTAGCCAAGAATAATGAACCATTAGCATCATTAAACAATCTTTTATTACTCTTTTTCAACAATAAACCGAAGATAATTATGATAATAATTTTACATAATAAAATCTTTCGACTAATATGTAGCAACATAACAAATAAACTACTATCATTATGAATCATATTAATAAAATGCCACGTCATTTGACTATTCAACAAGATCTATTAAAAAAAATACAGTCAGGTGTCTATCCACAAGGGCAGTTAATACCGAAAGAATGTGAACTTACTGAAATCTATCAAGTCAGTAGACCAACAGTGCGTCAAGCAATTCAGCAATTAGTTAATGATGGTTACCTTGAACGTCGAAAACGCCGAGGCACGATTGTTAAACAACAGAAGATCAGTCAAGAATTCACCCACATTATTGAAAGTTATGATTCCGAGATGAATCGGAAAGGACTTCATCCTAAAACTAAAGTACTTACATTTAAGCTGGATAAAGCTAATGCTGATATTGCCAATAATTTGCAGATAAATGAGTATGAAGACGTCTATAAGCTCGTTCGTCTGCGCTATGCAGAAAGTAAGCCCGTGGTATTGGTTACCACTTATTTACCCGCCAAACTTTTACCTAATTTCATCAATAATGATTTTACTCAGGAAAAACTGTATTCAGTATTACAAAAGATGGACTTTCCTATTTTACAGATTCGTCGCAAACTTGAAGTATTAAAAGCCGACGAAACCACAAGTGATCTATTGGATATAGAAGCAGGCGATCCGATTTTTTATTTCCATTCCATTGCTTTCACTCACGATCGGATCCCCATTGAGTACTCAATTTCCAAATACCGTGGTGATATTAACTCTTTTGTATTTGAACTAAATCATGCAAGTTAACTCACATTTAACAAATTAATGCAAAAAAATTATCCTCGCAATTTAGTTGTTTGCGAGGATAATCAGCATCAAGACAGATAGTATTAAAATAAATTGATGATTAAAGTTCGATAGTATCTTTATTACTTGCGGCTAACTCTTGTTTTAGCTCATCAATAATAGCTATGCCTGAACTGGTACCAATTCGTTGTGCACCTGCTGCAATCATTTTTTTGAAAGTATCGGCACTGCGTATTCCGCCAGCAGCTTTAACTTTAACTGCATCACCTACCTGATTTTTCATTAATTTAACATCCTCGACAGTAGCGCCTGAAGTGCCAAATCCAGTAGAAGTTTTTATAAAATCAGGTTTAACTTTAACCGCAATTTTACAAAGTGCGATCTTCTCTTCATCGGTTAAATAACAGTTTTCAAAAATAACTTTAGATACCACATTATGTTGTCGACAAATTTTAACTATTTGCGTCATTTCATCTTCAATATATTGTAAATTTCCAGCTTTTAACTCGGAGATATTAATTACATAATCAATTTCGGTTGCACCATTTTCAATAGCATTTTGAGTTTCAAAACATTTCGAAGCAATAGTCGTTTGCCCTAAAGGAAAAGCGATGGCTGCACCGATATCAACCCCCGTTCCTTTCAATAGCTGCGCACAAAGCTGTGACTGAACCTGATTGATTGCCACCATTTTAAAATGATAGTTTTTTGCTTCCTGACATAATTTTTCCATCATGGCTGTGGTCGCATCAGGTTTTAAGTTAGTGTGATCAATAAGTTGGCTTAATTGTATCAAAGAATATTTATTCATAATTCCACCTTTTTATTTATATATGTAAAAACATATATTAAAAACATTAATAGTATTGTCAATAATAATAGCCTTGAAAATGTGATAGATATCTCACATTTCAAAAAATAAAACATAATTTATTTGTTATAAAAAAATCAATATGTAAATATATATTTAATAAAAGTGGTTTTAAGGGAGGGTGAAAAATAATGAAAATAGTGATCACTTCACATGGAGATTTATGTGAAGGCATTTTAATAAGCTATGCAATGATTGCTGGGGATACATCACATTTTACGGTAGTGAAACTTGATGAGAAAGGGATTAGTGACTTTTCAGTAAGACTAAATAACGTTCTAGATAGTTTACTAACATCAAATGAATTTGTCATTGTGTTAAGTGACATTATGGGGGGAACGCCCTATAACGAAACATTTCGTTATCTGCTCGCTAACCCTGATAAAAAAGTATTTTTAATCTCAGGATTAAATTTACCAATGTTGATTCAAGCAGGTACCGCATCTGAAGATGTATCAGATATTCACGCATTACTTGATTCAATTTTGCAAGCAGGTCAAGACGCTATTTCACTTGCACCAACAGCAATAACGAACAATGACGATTTGGATTTTTAAAAGTTAAATGATAGGAGTAAATAGTTATGGCAATCACATTAACCAGAGTGGATGATCGGGTGATTCATGGTCAAATAATGACCCGTTGGACAAAAGTAAGACCCGTCGATGGCATCTTAGTTGTTGGCGATAATATTGCCGCAGATGACTTACGAAAACGTGTACTAAAAGCGGCGGCGGGCAACTTAAAAATAGGCATTTATACCGTTGCTCAAGGAGTAGAAAAAATCCAGCAAGGCATGGAATCGGCTAAGAATTTTTTTTTAATAAGTGATTCACCTCAAACGTTTGAAAAACTCCTTAAAGCTGGAGCAAAACTCAATCCAGTACTTAATATCGGTTGTATGAATACCAGACCGGATACCAAAGTGTTAGGACGAACGGTTGCCATTGATGATAAAGACTATCAAGCTTTTGATTATATCGAAAGTCAAGGTATCACCATTGAATTTCAGTTGCTACCCGATGATGAACCGAAAAGCTGGTCAGTTATGAAGAAAAAATATGACACCTTATAGTTTTCAATAATTGAGGAAAACATCATGGAAACACTATTTATCCCAGCCTTGCTTACAGGTATATTCTGTTACTTAGGCGCGATTGAATCACCTTGGTTATTTGGTATGTCAGGAGGATTTTATGTTGTTGGACGTCCTTTGGTTGCAGGTCTTCTAGTTGGTTTAGCCTTTAATGACGTTCAAGCGGGAGTTGCTTGTGGTTTAGCCGTTCAAGCTGTTTTTATTGCTAACTTGTCAACAGGTGGCGCAACCAACAGTGAAATTACTTATGCGGCTTATGGCGGTATTGGTCTGGCATTAGCAACGACTAAAGAACCTGCGGTAGCTGTGACCTTGTCAGTATTTTTAGGGCAAACATTTGGTTTAATCTTCTATAATACTCGAATGGCAGTCTATTCGTTTTGGAATAATAGAGCACAGCAAGCTGCTGAACACAATGATACACGGGGTATCGTTCTTAATCATCTATTCTTTCCACAAATCACTACATTTTTATTAAGAGCTGTACCAATATTTTTGGCGATCTTTTATGGTTCAGGTTTAGTGGATTGGTTATTAAATCATGTACCAGAAGTAATAACAAAAATCATCTCAGTATTAGGCGGTGTATTACCTGCATTAGGTATTGCAATGCTAATGAATATTGTCATTAAATCAAAAATTCAGCTTATCTTTTTCTTTGCAGGCTTTGTACTATTAGCATTCGCTGGATTAAGTATGGTTGCGTTAGTGTTTATTTCCGCTTTAGTTGCTTATTTATACTATATGGCAATCAATAAACCCGCTGCATCAGCAATCAAAGAGTCGAATAATTCAACCTCAAATTCTGATGTATTTGAAGATGATGATCTATTTTGATAGGAGAATTAACAATGGATAAAGCAATTAATAACCAATCAAAATTGACTAAAAAAGAGTTACGTCAAATTTGGTATCGATGGGGTTTTACACATCTATCTTCAATGAGCTATGAAAAATTACAAGCTCACGCTTGGGCGTTTTCTTATATTCCGTTTGCCGAAAAATATTACAAACATGATCCCGAAGCAAAACGCCGTTTATTAACCAGACATTCAATGTTTTACAATACCGAACCGCAAACGGGACAAATCATCAATGGGATTGTCGCCTCAATGGAAGAAGAGATAGCTTTAGGTCACAACGTTCCTGAAGAGTTACCGGTTAATATCAAAGCAACGTTAATGGGACCATTAGCGGGAATTGGTGATTCATTAATTCAAGGCATCATTGTTCCTATTTTGTTATCCATTGCAATGGGTATGGCAGCAGGAGGAAATGCTATAGGTCCAATCTTCTATATTTTATCGTATGGTATTTTAGGACCATTGATTTCTTACATCAGCTTCCATTACGGTTATAAACTTGGTGTAAATGCCATTGATAATATTATTGGTGATAATGTAAAACGCATTACAGATGCCTTTAATGTTCTTGGTATTATGGTGGTGGGAGGACTTGCCGCAGGGAATATTGTGCTTAATTCAGAACTAGAAATTCCGATGGGTGAAAGCATGCGTTCATTACAAAGTGTACTGGATGGTATATTCCCTAAAATTCTACCATTAACTATGGTATTACTGGCTTGGTGGCTCGTGTCAGCCAAACAGATGAGCGCGACCAAAGTCATTTTGATCCTAACGGCCATTACTTCTGTGGGTGTCGTGATTGGTATATTTTAGTTCAATTAATTCTAAATTGAGTGATGAATAAACGCTTTCATTACAACCATCTCATATAAATTAAGGGAATTACTACTGATTCCCTTAGATACTACTTGTATTGCCCATAATTCTCTTTTTTAAACATCATTACTTCACGCTAACATCTAAATTTTCTAAAAATTTTTGTTGTATATTATGCAACAAACTTAAGTTGCAAAGATTAATGATACTTGCTGAACGAGTAGAATAACACTAAACAATCTAAAACCATTATTAGCTATAATTAACAAAAAATGAATCTTAATAGTTTTTTTAATTTGTAAAAAATATTCAGGAGTCTATACCATTTCATTTTCTTTTCACGAAATAGATTCTATTAAGTAAATGTGTCGTTAACTTGAAAATAACTTAATAATTAACTTTGAGCGTTTTTATAAGAATGAAATTTAATTAATATAACGTACAAAATAAAAAAAACCGTCAGAGTAAACTGACGGCAAATTATTGAAGGAAACTTAAAATTAAAATTTTATTTTTTTACTGCTTTTGCATTAGGTAAATCGGTAATAGAACCTTCATAAATTTCAGAAGCTAAACCGATTGATTCATGCAGTGTTGGGTGAGCATGGATGGTTAAAGCAATATCTTCTGCATCACAGCCCATTTCAACGGCTAAGGTGATTTCACCAAGTAATTCACCACCATTCGCCCCTACTACGGCACCACCGAGTAAACGATTATCCGCTTTATTAAAAATTAACTTAGTCATACCTTCTGAACAATCAGATGCAATAGCTCGTCCAGATGCTGACCAAGGGAAAATCGCAACTTCGTAATCAATGCCCTTTTCTTTTGCCTCTTTTTCAGTTAAACCAACCCAAGCAACTTCGGGTTCAGTATAGGCAATAGAAGGAATCGTTTTAGGATCGAAGAAGTGTTTTTTACCCGCGATGACTTCAGCTGCAACATGTCCTTCATGTACCCCTTTGTGAGCCAACATTGGTTGACCTACAATATCACCTATAGCATAGATATGAGGAACATTGGTACGCATTTGCTTATCCACTTCGATGAAACCTCGATCGGTAACATTTACGCCAGCTTTTTCAGCGCCGATGAGTTTACCGTTAGGAGAGCGACCAATTGCCACTAATACTGCATCATAAGTGTGAGTTTCAGTGGTGCCGTCTTTCTTCTCCATAGTGACATAAATTGCATCGTGTTTTGCTTCAACTGTCGCCACTTTAGTTTCAAGTCTTAACGTGAATTTATTTTGAATCTGCTTAGTAAAGACTTTGATCACATCTTTATCCGCAGCAGGGATCACTTGATCGAGCATTTCAACCACATCAACTTCTGAACCTAAGGCATGGTATACGGTTCCCATCTCAAGACCGATAATTCCACCGCCCATTAATAATAATTTTTTAGGAATGGTGGTTAATGCTAACGCATCCGTTGAATCCCAAATTCGTGGATCATCATGAGGAATAAAAGGTAATTGAATTGGGCGTGAGCCTGCGGCAATAATGGCATTATCAAAAGTAATTTTAGTAATACCTTTAGCTGATGTCACATCCATTGTATGGCTACCAGTAAACTGAGCGTCACCTTGAATGACATTCACTTTACGCATTTTAGCCATGCCTGCAAGACCGTTAGTCAATTGATTAATGACCTTTTCTTTCCAAGCTCGCACTTTATCCAGTTCTAGCTTTGGTGTACCAAAATGAATACCGTGCGCGGTCAATGATTTGGCTTCATCCATAACTTTAGCAACATGTAGCAATGCTTTAGATGGAATACAACCCACATTTAGGCACACACCACCTAACGTTGAATAGCGTTCAACTAAGGTGACATCTAATCCAAGATCGGCAGCACGAAAGGCAGCGGAGTAACCCGCTGGACCTGCACCTAGAACGACAAGCTGTGTTTTAACTTCTTGACTCATAATCTATATTCCCCCACTACATCACTAAACGACGTAAGTCGGATAAAACGTTAACAATATGACTTAGGAAGCGTGCACCATCTGCTCCGTCGATCACACGGTGATCGAAAGATAAAGATAATGGCAACATTAAGCGAGGTGTAAATTCTTTACCGTTCCAAATAGGTTTCATGCTAGAACGAGAAACACCTAAAATACCCACTTCCGGAGCGTTCACAATTGGCGTGAATGAAGTTGTACCAATTCCCCCTAAGCTGGAAATAGTGAAGCAACCACCTTGCATATCGCTACCCGTTAATTTACCATCCCGTGCTTTTTTAGAGATTTCCGCAAGTTCACGAGAAAGATCAACAATACCCTTTTTATCAACATCTTTAAATACAGGTACGACAAGTCCGTTTGGTGTATCAACCGCTACACCAATATTAATGTATTTTTTGATAATTAGAGTTTGCGCATCTTCAGATAATGAACTGTTAAAACGTGGATAAGCTTTTAACGCGCTGGCTACCGCTTTCATTATAAAGACCAGTGGTGTGATCTTAAGGTCGAGTTTTTTCTTCTCAGCTTCGGCATTTTGTTGTTTGCGGAATGCTTCAAGATCAGTAATATCTGATTCATCAAACTCAGTAACATGAGGGATCATTACCCAGTTACGATGTAAATTAGCACCTGATACTTTTTGAATTTTAGTTAATGGTAAGCTTTCTATTTCACCAAACTTACTAAAATCAACTTTTGGCCAAGGTAATAAGCCAGGTAGAGCACCACCCGCAGCGCCACTCTCAACTTGTTTAACCGCATTTTTAACATACGCTTGAATATCTTCACGTAAAATACGATGTTTTGGTCCTGTTGGCGTGACTTTAGCCAAATTAACACCAAATTCACGCGCTAAGCGACGTACTGACGGTGTGGCATGTGCATAGGCATCGTTTTCAACAAAATCATTACCTGAAGTGACTGGTACCGTTGCAGATGCAGTAGGCGTTGCAGCAACCGCAGGGGTGGGTGCTGATGCAGTTGGTGTTGAAGCTGGAGCAGGATCTGTCGCTGCACTATTAGCCGTAGATGCTGCTGTAGTCGTTTCAAATTCCATAATTTTGGAACCAGTTTTAACTTTATCACCAACTTTAATGATAATATTTTTAACTACACCGGCAACTGGTGCAGGAATTTCCATTGAGGCTTTATCACCCTCAACCGTTATAATATTGTCATCAATCGCAACAGTATCACCTACCTTGACTGAAATTTCGGTAACTTCAACCTCGTCACCACCAATATCTGGAACATTAACATCAACAGTTTGACTCACAGAAGAAGTAGTCGGTGTGACTTCAACTTTTGCTGCTGTTGGTTGTGATGCTGATTGTGGCGCTGGAGCAGTTGCGCCACCCTCTTCATCAAATACCATAATGTCTACACCAGTTTTAACTTTATCACCAACTTTAACAATGATTGATTTTACAATCCCTGCTTGTGGAGCAGGAATTTCCATTGAAGCTTTATCACCTTCTACCGTCATGATGTTATCATCAACAGCGACCTTATCACCCACTTTTACTAAAATTTCGGTAACTTCAACTTCATCATTACCAATATCAGGCAATTTAATTTCAATACTCATTCTTTTTACCTCTTATGCAATACGTGGGTTGAGTTTATCAGCATTGATCTCGAACTTTTTGATCGCTTCTTCAACGACACTTGCTTCAATGTCACCGCGTTTAGCAAGCTCACCTAATGCTGCAATGACAACATAAGAAGCATCGACTTCAAAGTGATGACGTAAATTTTCACGGCTATCACTGCGTCCGAAACCATCCGTTCCTAATACACGATAATTTTCCGCTGGTACAAAGCCGCGTATTTGTTCGGCAAACAGTTTCATATAGTCAGTTGAAACAACAGCTGGATTATTATTCATTACTTGCGCCACGTAAGGCACTTTCGGTGTTTCGCTTGGATGTAACATGTTGTAACGTTCACAATCTTGACCATCACGAGCAAGTTCAGTAAATGAAGTGACACTATAGATATCAGAACCAACACCATACTCTTTAGCTAAAATATCCGCCGCATCACGTACATGACGTAAAATTGAACCAGAACCTAATAGCTGAACGGTTGGTTTACCGTTTTGACCTTGAACAGTGTCAAGTTTATAGATACCACGACGGATCCCCTCTTCCACACCTTCAGGCATTGCAGGTTGAGCATAGTTTTCATTTAGTGTCGTAATATAGTAGTAGACGTTTTCTTGATCGCCATACATACGACGTAAACCATCTTGCATAATAACGGCAACTTCATAAGCATAAGCAGGATCGTAAGATACGCAGTTTGGAATCGTTAAAGCTTGAATATGACTGTGACCATCTTGATGTTGTAACCCTTCACCATTTAAGGTTGTTCGGCCTGAAGTACCACCAATCATAAAGCCTCGCGCTTGCTGATCACCCGCTGCCCACATCAAATCACCAATACGTTGGAAACCAAACATTGAGTAATAGATGTAAAATGGAATCATTGGGTAATCATTAGTGCTGTACGATGTTGCCGCAGCAATCCATGATGCTGTTGCACCACATTCATTGATCCCCTCTTGTAGGATTTGCCCTTTTTCATCTTCACGATAATAAGCCACTTGTTCTCTATCTTGCGGGGTATATTGTTGACCATGCGGATTATAAATACCGATTTGACGGAATAGTCCTTCCATACCAAAAGTACGAGCTTCATCTGCTAGAATCGGTACTAGACGTGGCGCAAGATCTTTGTCTTTCAACATGATATTAAGCGCTCGTACAAAAGCAATAGTTGTTGAAATTTCTTTAGTTTGTGCTTCAAGTAGTGGAGCAAATTCACTTAAAGGAGGAATTGAGACCGTTCCTGAAAAATGAGTTAATCTTGATGGTACATAACCATTTAAAGCGTTACGGCGTTCATGAATGTATTTATATTCAGGTGTGTGCTCTTCAAATTTAATGTATGGTAATTTTTCTAAAGCATCATCCGTAACAGGAATATTAAAGAAGTCACGCACATGACGCACACCATCCATATTCATTTTTTTCACTTGGTGAGCAATATTTTTCGCTTCCGCTGCTTCACCCATACCATAACCTTTGATAGTATGCGCTAAAATAACTGTTGGTCGGTCTTTGGTCTCTTTAGCACGCATAAAGGCTGCAAACATTTTAGATGGGTCTTGACCACCACGATTAAGTCTGAAGATTTCTTCATCCGACATATCTTTTACTAATTCTGCTGTTTCAGGATATTTACCAAAGAAATGCTCACGTACATAAGCACCATCTTTTGATTTAAAGGTTTGATAATCACCATCAAGCGTTTCATTCATTAATCTTACTAATTTGCCAGATTTATCTTTTTGTAGGAGTTTATCCCAACGGTCACCCCAAATAACTTTGATAACATTCCAACCTGCACCAGCAAAAACACCTTCTAGTTCATTGATGATTTTACCATTACCGGTAACTGGACCATCTAAACGTTGTAAGTTACAATTGATGACGAATACTAAGTTATCCAGTTTTTCACGAGTAGCTACCGTAATTGCACCTTTAGATTCTGGCTCATCCATTTCACCATCACCTAAGAAAGCATAAACAGTTTGTTCTGTGGTGTCTTTTAGACCACGATGATTTAAATATTTTAAGAATCGAGCTTGATAAATAGCACTTACCGGTCCCAATCCCATTGAAACGGTTGGGAATTGCCAAAATTCAGGGAGTAATTTAGGGTGCGGATATGATGGAAGTCCTTTACCGTGAACTTCTTGGCGGAAATTATCGAGTTGTTCTTCAGTGAGTCGGCCTTCAATAAATGCTCTTGAATAGATACCTGGGGAAATATGACCTTGGAAATAAACTAAATCACCACCGTCTTTGTCATTTCTAGCTCTGAAAAAGTGGTTAAAACAGACTTCGTAAAAAGTTGCTGCTGATTGGAATGATGCCATATGTCCACCAAGCTCTAAATCCTTTTTAGATGCTCTTAACACCATCATAATTGCATTCCAACGCACAATTGAACGAATCCGTCTTTCTATTTCCCAATCGCCTGGATACGCTGGCTGTTCTTCTACCGGAATGGTATTAATATAATTACT
The DNA here is from genome assembly GCF_016101825.1 of Gilliamella sp. B14384G12. Taxonomy (NCBI): domain Bacteria; kingdom Pseudomonadati; phylum Pseudomonadota; class Gammaproteobacteria; order Orbales; family Orbaceae; genus Gilliamella; species Gilliamella sp. B14384G12. Next base: position 166,653 of record NZ_JACFPU010000005.1, read on the forward strand.
GGTTGAAGAACCAAAAAGTAAAGGAACTCCTCCTTCTTTTGCCTTATTGACTAATTGTTCAATAATATACTGCGCACGTTCAATTCCTTCTTCACGAATGATTGAATCAAGACTTTTGAGCCAATCTTGCGTTTCAACAGGATCGATATCATTCATTTGCATGTCCGACATATAAAAACCTCTTTTTTGTTTATAAAAATGCAGTATTTGCCATCCTTAGCTACAGCTAAAACTATAACTAACTTTGTAAGCTTCAACTCTGCATTATGGAGCTTTATGGATATAAGTCTGCCATTTTCCAAAAAAAAGTAAAGCAGACAACTGGTTAGAAAAGAATGTTAATTCCTATTAAATTAATCAACTATTTCAATTGTTATGTAAAGAAAAAGATAATTATTTGATATAAATCAAATTTAAGAAACATTGAATTGCTAGAACTACTAACATCGGTTATACCGTGTTTACCTATGTGTTGTCAAGCTATAGTAAAATCTGATATATAGAAAGAACTTTACTAAAAATTAAATTTGCATAGAGCAAAAAATAATATGATCACAAACAATATTATAATTAGAGAGTTACATACTCAACCTTACATGCAAACCTATCAAGCTATGCATGATTTTACGCTCAATCGCAATGAACAAACGCCTGATGAAATATGGCTAGTTGAGCACTATCCTGTTTTTACGCAAGGCAGAGTTGGCAAACCAGAACATTTATTACATCAAACAGACATTCCAATTGTCGCAACCGATCGTGGTGGACAAATTACCTATCATGCACCCGGTCAGCAAATCATGTATATCTTATTTGATTTAAAACGTCGTAAAATAGGTATTCGTGATATTGTTAGCTGTTTAGAAAAATGCGTCATTCAAACTTTGGCACATTATGATATTATGTCTTATGCTAAAGCAGAAGCTCCTGGTGTATATATTGATCACAAAAAGATTTGCTCTTTAGGATTACATATCAAACGAGGATGTACACTGCATGGGCTTGCATTAAATATCGATATGGATCTGGCACCATTTAAAAACATTAATCCTTGTGGTTACGCTGGATTGCAGATGACTCAATTAAAAGAATTTGTCCCACAAATTAACCGTTCTGAATTAAAACAATTGTTGACCAACAATTTTATTAATCTGTTAACAAACTAATCTAATAAGATATCTATTATGCAAAATAATGAAACCATAGTCAGAAGTTCAAAATATCGAGATGCGGATAAAACACGACTCATTCCAACCGTTACGTTAGAAGATGCTGCGCCTTTAAAAAAACCCGATTGGATGAAAATCAAAATACCAGTTCATTCCACCAATATTGCGCATATTAAAAGTACGATGCGTAAACATGGATTGCATTCCGTATGTGAAGAAGCGTCTTGCCCTAACTTAGCCGAATGTTTTAATCATGGTACCGCCACTTTTATGATCTTAGGAGATATCTGTACACGACGATGTCCATTTTGTGATGTTGCGCACGGACGACCATTACCTCCAGACCGCGAAGAACCGGTTAAACTCGCTCAAACCATTCAAGAGATGAAATTACGTTATGTGGTAATAACTTCGGTCGATCGTGATGATTTAAAAGATGGTGGAGCTAGCCATTTTGCAGACTGTACTCGCGAAATTCGCGCATTAAGTCCAAATATTAAAGTTGAAACGCTTACACCTGATTTTCGTGGTTGTATCGATAAGGCTGTCGAAGTATTAAGTGATAATCCACCTGATGTATTTAACCACAATTTAGAGAATATTCCGCGGTTATATAAAAAGATACGCCCTGGAGCCAATTATGTAGGTTCACTTAAATTATTATCGGCATTTAAAGAAAAACACCCAGATATTCCGACAAAGTCCGGTTTAATGGTTGGACTTGGTGAAACCAATGAAGAGTTAATTCAGGTTCTAAAAGATTTACGAACTCACGGCGTAACCATGTTAACACTGGGTCAATATTTACAACCAAGTAAGTATCACTTACCCGTCGAACGTTATGTTTCACCCGAAGAATTTGACGAACTCAAGCAAATTGCCTTAGGTATGGGATTTACTCATGCGGCCTGCGGACCATTTGTTCGATCCTCTTACCATGCTGATTTACAAGCGATGGGAAAAGAGGTGAAGTAAATAAAAACAGTTACCTTATAAAGGTTGCTAATGAACAATGATAAGATAAGCGTTGATACCATTTCATAAATATCATCACTTATCCTTTAAAATTATATCTGATTTGGAAAAGCAACAACAAAAGCAGTCACATTGGGTTTACCGATTAAAACAAGCTGCTTTTTTTTGTTTTCTTGACTATTTTCAACCGCTAATGTTAAAGATAACCAATAGGCACAGTTTCTAACTGAACCTATAGAAAAATCGACATCAAAAAAATTATTTAATTTAAATTGAATATCAGTCAGATGCGTCATAATCGATTTATTCTGTTCTTCTGATACTTGGCTTGTCCAAATACCATCATAATCACTTTGATTATCTTCTCCCCACAATAGTGCTTTATCAAGAGTTTCCGTTAATGTTGAAGTTTGTTCACTGCGATGAACTTTCACGGTTCGAGCTTTAAAATCGGATAATAATGGATCTTCTATTGCTTCTTCTCCTGCAAAAAGAATAACTGAAGCAAATTCACCTTCATTTTCGGTTGGTGATTGAAAAAGGTGGGCATTTATCACCAACAATAAATCACTATCATAATCGCTATTATCTAACCATGATTCTATAAATGTGGTGCTTGTTGCCGAATCGTTGATTTCAAAACTGGTTGGTTTAACAAATTTACCAAATGTTTTAAGCCATATCCTTTCTAACTCATCAGTTGTTATTTGCGTATCAATAAATATACGCACATGTAATTTAAGTTGTGATGATAATTGATTAAGGATCAGTTGATAATCAGGTAACCAGTTATTAAATAACAATTCAATCCTTTTGGGAATATCACTAGGATAGATATTTTCAGGAACGGTTAAGGAACCATATTTAAAAAATAGACCATTATTACCAACTGGTTTTGTACTTAAGGAGAGTTTACTTTCGGCAACGCCTACACCATTTCCATATTTACCATGACTGGTTTCAAGAGAATGGCTAACAACATATAATCCTCTTTTTGCAAACTCAATCAGGTGTTGATGCTCCCTTTCACAATTATAATTCCATTCTTCAATATAAATATTATTATAAAATCGTATATATATTTTATATACAAAACAAAAAGACCATAATAAAAATGGTGTTATACCTGAGCAACAGATAAACCAAAAATCAGATATACCAAAAAAGTAACCATAACTGAGTGTAGCGATAAACCCGATAAGGAAAAATATTATAAGCAGTGCAAGCCAACGCCATAGTTTGATTTTTCCTTTTTTGGGCAATGGTTTGGGTAAGGATTCAAAATCAATAGCCATCAGCTTTTTCCTACTTCAGGCAGTGAAGAGATTAAGGCACAACCACAGGCAGCATGATGTCCATCTAAGGCGATTTTTTTGCCCTGATCTTTCATTGTTGCTTCACCTTCAACAATTGGGTTTACTCCATGTTTATGTATTGGACAACTGACAAGATCGCCAACACGTGCAATTGGTTTTCCACATACTTTTATCGTTGTTGATCCAGTAATGACTTTACCACCATGATCTGTATCATCCCCTAATCGAATGACGCCTCGATACTTACTCATTTCAAATCCTTGTTTATACTTTCTTTCATCAAAATTTTATAATAGTACATTATTTAACATCGTATTATTTATCTTCAATTATAACCTAACAAATCACCACTATAATATGTTTCGTTACATTTAATTTTATGAACATCATTGAAGTTAGATAAATATTTCAGGTAATTTTACTTATATTTGTATATAAAATCCATTTAACTTCTACTATTTATTTATCACCATTTTGGTTCTATCAACTCACTGATTTTAATTATTATATTTTAATACTAACTTATCAATATAAAGAAATGTTAATTTGGTGCTTTTTGGTTATAGTTATTGCGACTAAAAAGGAGATTTAGCTAAATATTACGGTTATTAATTGGATAATTTTTTATTGTTTATCCGTTAATTATTTTCCAGAGGGTTGCAAAACTCGATAAGATGACGATTCTTGATATATATCACCATTTTTTCCTTTCATATAAGGTAGCGTTTGAGTGTATATAATATCTGGCAAGCGTACGGAAGTAGAACCATATAACGCTTTAAGTTTATCTTGATTGTTAATTACCCATTCCGGAGTGTTAATTACTTGATAATTGATTGTTACTTCAAATTGTGTCTCGTTATTACTATTCTTTCCGAGTTTATTCATTTTTTCGTTCACATCTGTGACTTCAATGACTTTTATCGGTCCATAACAAAAGGCATTATTGTAAATTGTGTCTCCATTTAGTGTTTTGTTAAAAAAAGAATATAGATATTTTTGTCCCAACTCGGTTAAATCATAGTGAAAAAGGCTTTGTTTAGTTTTAACGGGTTGTCGAGTTAATAAGCCTATTTCTGCAAATAAAGGTAAAGTATTTGCTAAATCTTCTTTATTCCAACCCATCCATTTAGTATCTTCCTTTGAGGGAGAAATGTCTGTATAAGGGAATTTTACAGATCCCAAATAAAAGCAAAAATCCCCTTTAACATTGGCTTTTTTGCGAGCACTGTCAAAACCATCTTGTATAACGCGTTTAAATTCCTTTTTATTGTAACAACCTGACAAAGTGTTAATAACTAGAGTTAGGATTATTAATTGGTGAACATTAATTAAGTTAACTTTCATTAGTACTCATTACTCCTTCAAGAAAAAGGTATTTATATAATTTTTGCATTCATACATGACTAGTGGCTGATAATTGAGATTAATTTTTCATAATTTAATCGCTATTAGTGATCAGACTTAATCAATTTATAATGTATACTATCTTCATATAATTTATCTCCTTTACCTACATAAAATGTTACGACATCTCGGTAAGTTTCTTCTGGTAAACTTACTGTTATTGGTTCATATATAGCATTGAGTTTATTTTCCGAATTTAATACCCAATCCGGTACATTAATTACATGATAATTATAAGTAACATAAAAATTGGTTTGATTGTAACTATAACCCTTTGCACGCGTATATTCATTTTTTTCGACATCTGTTACACTCTCTACCACTATCTGACCATAGCAAAAAGAATTTTCATATATCGGGTCACTTCCGCTTCTATCAATATCTTGATATCGGTATTTTTCTCCTAATTCGGTCACTTCATAATGATAAAGTTCGGGGTGTCCTTCTACCGGCTCACGAGTCAATAAACCAATCTCTGCGAACAATGGTAACGTTTTTATTAATTTTTCTTTATTCCATTTTTGCCATTTACTATCATCTTCTAATACTGGCTCGTCGGTATAAGGGAATTTTACGTCCCCTACATAGTAGCAAAAATCACCTTTTAGTTTAGTGCTAGCATGCACTTTGTCCCAACCATCTTTAATTCTTTGCTTAAACTCTTCTTTGTTATAGCAACCCAATAAAGTGCTAATAGTTACAACCATAACTATTAATTGGCTTATTTTAATTAAATTTAATTTCATTGATTCTTGTTGCCTTCCTAAAAAAAATCAGCCATATAGTTTTTGCATTCATACATGACCAATGGCTGATAATTGAGATTAATTCCTCATAACTTACTTGATATTAGTCTTAAGGCTTAATCAATTTATAACGTATACCATCTTGATATAATTTATCTCCCTTACCTACATAAAATGTTACGACATCTCGGTAAGTTTTTTCTGGTAACCTTACTGTTATTGGTTCATATATAGCATTGAGTTTATTTTCTGAATTTAATACCCAATCCGGTACATTAATTACATGATAATTATAAGTAACATAAAAATTGGTTTTATTGTAACTATAACCCTGAGCACGCGTATATTCTTTTTTTCGACATCTGTTACGTCCCCTACCACTATCTGACCATAACAAAAAGAATTTTCATATCTCGTTCGGCTTCCACTTCTATTAATATATTGATATCGGTATTTTTCCCCTAATTCGGTCACTTCATAATGATAAAGCTCGGGGTGTCCTTCTACTGGCTCACGAGTTAATAAGCCAATCTCGGCAAATAAAGGTAATGTTTTGGCAAGATCTTCTTTATTCCACTTACGCTGTTTACTATCATCTTCTAATACTGGCTCGTCAGTATAAGGAAATTTCACGTCACCTACATAGTAGCAAAAATCACCTTTAAATTTGGTGCTAGCGTGAATTTTATCAAAACCGTCTTTAATTCTTTGCTTAAACTCTTCTTTATTATAGTTATCACAACCAAAAAGAAGACTGGTTACAAATATTGCGATTGTTAATTGAATAATTTTTTTCATCATTTATTCTTTATCAGTTAATAACTTTCCAGAAGGTTGCATAAGAAAATAAGAGGAAGATTTATTATATAGTTTTCCATCTTTACCTTTTATATACAATAAGCTTTGAGGGTATGTAACATCTGGCAAGCGCACAGAACTAGAATCATACACAGCTTTAAGTTTATCTTGATTATTAATTACCCATTCTGGGGTGTTTACTACTTGATAATTGATTTTTACTGTAATTTGCGTTTCATTATAACCGCTCAAACCTCGTTCATACGTTTTTTCGCTCACATCTGTAACTTTAATGACTTTTATCGGACCATAGCAAAATGAGTTATCGTAAATTGGTTCGACATCTCGACGATCAATATCTTCATATTGATATTCACGTCCTAAATCTGTTAAATCATAATGATAAAGTCCCTCTTTACCGTCAACGGGTTGACGAGTCAATAAGCCTATTTCTGCAAATAATGGTAAAGTTTTAGCTAATTTAGTTTTATTCCAAATTGCCCACTGAATATCATCTGCTAATACTGGCTCGTCGGTATAAGGAAATTTCACAGAACCCAAATAAAAACAGAAATTTCCTTTGATTTTGAGGTCAGTTTGAACTCCATCATACATATTTTGAGCTGATTTTTTGAACTCCTCTTTATCATAGGTATCGCAACCAAAAAGAAGACTGGACACAAGTATTAGGATTGTTAATTGAATAATTTTTTTCATCATTTATTCTTTATCAGTTAACAACTTTCCATAAGGTTGCATAAGAAAATAAGAGGAATATTTATTATATAGTTTTCCATCTTTACCTTTTATATACAATAAGCTTTCAGGGTATGTAACATCTGGCAAGCGCACAGAACTAGTACGATATAACGCTTTGAGTTTATCTTGATTATTAATCACCCATTCTGGGGTGTTTACTACTTGATAATTGATTTTTACTGTAATTTGCGTTTCATTATAACCGCTCAAACCTCTTTCATAAGTTTCTTCGCTCACATCTCTGACTTTAATGACTTTTATCGGACCATAGCAAAATGAGTTATCGTAAATTGGTTCGACATCTTGACGATCAATATGTTCATATTGATATTCACGACCTAAATCTGTTAAATCATAATGATAAAGTCCCTCCTTACTTTCAACGGGATGACGAGTTAATAAGCCTATTTCTGCAAATAAAGGTAAGGTTTTTGCTAAATCCTCTTTATTCGAACGTTCCCATTTAGAATCTTCGTTTGAAAGAGGAATATCTGTATAAGGGAATTTCACAGAACCCAAATAATAACAGAAATTTCCTTTGATTTTGAGGTTAGTTTGAACTCTATCATACATATTTTGAGCTGATTTTTTGAACTCATCTTTATTATAGGTATCGCAACCCAAAAGAAGACTGGACACAAGTATTAGGATTGTTAATTGAACATTATTTTTCATTATATATTTTCCTATATCTTAAAAACCGTTTACAAGAGAGTGATGATTTTTATAAGTGTAATAAATCATCAATGGTTGGTTGTCAACAATTTTATTTTGACTATTTTGCGACGTTTGACCTTTCGGCCAATAATTTAATTGTAAATAAATCTCTTCAATACTTATATAACAAAATTCGCCCACTTTATAAAAAACTTGAAAATAATTCAATTCATTATTTTTTGAATCCGTTGCTTTTTTATATGACTCAATTTGTCCCACCTTACTTGGAATTAAATCATTCTTTCTAACAATAGGTTCCAGTGGTATCTGCCGTTTTATCAATAAATCTTCTGGTGAATCGTTGACAAACTCTAAGATTGGAAATTTGGTACCATTGGTAATTTTTAAAGCAACGGTTTCTTTATTATTTCTATCAAAAAACCTCAATATGGCTTCAAAATAACTTTGTTTAGGTATGTAGTTGGGTAAAACAAATGAGATATAAATTTCCCGACACAAGTGTGCAACATCTGCAGCCCTTTCTGGGTGACCTATTTGGTCATAATCTTTTTTAGAATCCTTATATGTTCGCATTTGTTCTAAATAATAAATCGGCTGTTTTTCTAACTGTATTACTGCATGTAGATTAATCAAAGCTGCCATAAAGTCATTAATTTCCAGTGCCATACCATCAAAGGTCGCAGCATAAGCGATGCCTTTATCTGATGATTTGGTGCCAAACAAGCAGTTATTAAACCAGATTTGCATTTTATCCCAATCGTCTGATTCATCTTTAAATATTTTTTGGATAAGCGCTACGACAAGTTGTGCCACCAATGCGAACACAAAAATCGCAACGCCAATAGGCCCGCTGAACATAGATATGGATAACATTAAGCATATCGATTGTGCTAAGTTAGCAATCCCCGATATAACCTGTAAACCACCTGCGATACACAAAGCTGTACCAACAGCACCTCTTTTTTGCATTCCTTTAGCAAAAAGGAAGCATCCTTCAGTAATGGAAATCACACTGCTAATTATGCCCATAACACCTACAGCACCAGCTGAGATTTTAAATATACCATTAACTAACGTGCTTAAACTTGCTCGGTTGGTAATAAATGTTCTGACAGCTTGACTCAGCGTTAAATCAGCAAATTTAAGCAATTCATTTATGGTATTTGTGAATCCCGCCACAACTTTATAAAAACCAAACTGTACATCACGCTTAATTTCATAGCGTATTGTTTCGCCAATCGAATTATCTTCTAATTTTTTTAAGTTTTCCTGATATTGGATATAAGTAACACCTGCTCGCAATCCAGCTGTTAACAACGCCAAAAAAGACTCGTTACAAATATTGCAGTTGTTAATTGGCTAATTTTTTTCATCATTTATTCTTTATCAGTTAATAACTTTCCATAAGGTTTCTTAAGAAAATGGGCTGATGAATCTTTATACAATTTGCCATCTTTACCTTTTATGTATAGTAGCATGTGGGGATAAGTAACATTTGGCAATTGCACGGAACTAGAATCATACACAGCTTTAAGTTTATCTTGATTGTTAATTACCCATTCAGGCGTATCAACAACTTGATAATCAAAATAAACAGATACTTGTGTTTCATTATAACCGCTCAAACCTCGTTCATACGTTTTTTCGCTCACATCTGTAACTTTAATGACTTTTATCGGGCCATAGCAAAACGAGTTATCATAAATTGTTCGTCCACTCCCTGACTTTTTATAAGAAGAGTATAAATATTCTTGCCCCAACTCGGTCAAATCATAATGATAAAGTCCCTCTTTACCGTCAACGGGCTGACGAGTTAATAAGCCTATTTCTGCAAATAAGGGTAAGGTTTTTGCTAAATCCTCTTTGTTCCAACCTTCCCATTGACTATCCTCCTTGGAAGGAGGAATATCTGTATAAGGAAATTTTACAGAGCCCAAATAAAGACAGAAATGCCCTTTAATTTTTAGATTAGCCTGTACTCTATCATAAGTGTTTTGAATTAACTTTTTGAACTCATCTTTATTATAGGTATCACACCCCCAAAAGAAGACTCGTTAAAAATATTGCGGTTGTTAATTGGATAATTTTTTTCATCATTTATTCTTTATCAGTTAATAACTTTCCTGAAGGGTTCATTACGAGATAAAACCATGACTCTTCATATAATTTGCCATCTTTACCTTGTATATACAGTAAGCTTTGAGGATATGTAACATCTGGCAAGCGCACAGAACTAGCACCATACAACGCTTTGAGTTTATCTTGATTATTAATCACCCATTCTGGAGTGTTTACTACTTGATAATCAATATCAACTGATATTTGTGTTTCATTATAACCTCTCAAACCTCTTTCATACGTTTTTTCGCTCACATCTGTAACTTTAATGACTTTTATAGGGCCATAGCAAAACGAGTTATCGTAAATTGGTTCGACATCTCGACGATCAATATCTTCATATTGATATTCACGACCTAAATCTGTTAAATCATAATGATAAAGTCCCTCTTTACCGTCAACCGGCTGACGAGTTAATAAGCCTATTTCTGCAAATAAGGGTAATGATCTAGATAATTTTCCTTTATTCCAAATTGCCCACTGAATATCATCTGCTAATACTGGCTCGTCGGTATAAGGAAATTTTACAGAACCCAAATAATAACAGAAATTTCCTTTGATTTTGGCTTTAGCTTGTACTCTATCATAAGAGTTTTGAATTAACTTTTTGAACTCATCTTTATTATAGGTATCACAACCAAAAAGAAGACTGGACACAAGTAGTAGGATTGTTAATTGGACATTATTTTTCATTATATATTTTCCTATATCTTAAAAACCGTTCACAGGGGAGTGATGATTTTTATAAGTGTAATAAATCATCAATGGTTGGTTGTCAACAATTTTATTTTGACTATTTTGCGAAGTTTGACCTTTTGGCCAATAATTTAATTGTAAATAAATCTCTTCAATACTTAGATAACAAAATTCGCCCACTTTATAAAAAACTTGAAAATAATTCAATTCATTATTTTTTGAATCCGTTGCTTTTTTATATGACTCAATTTGTCCCACCTTACTTGGAATTAAATCATTCTTTCTAACAATAGGTTCCAGTGGTATCTGCCGTTTTATCAATAAATCTTCTGGTGAATCGTTGACAAACTCTAAGATTGGAAATTTGGTACCATTGGTAATTTTTAAAGCAACGGTTTCTTTATTATTTCTATCAAAAAACCTTAATATGGCTTCAAAATAACTTTGTTTAGGTATGTAGTTGGGTAAAACAAATGAGATATAAATTTCCCTACAATATTTTGCAACTTCTATAGCTCTTTCTTTTTGACCTACTTGATCATAAGCATCTTTAGAATCCTTATATGTTCGCATTTGTTCTAAGTAATAAATTGGTTTTTCTTGTAATTGTATTACTGCATCTAGATTAATCAAAGCTACCATAAAGTCATTAATTTCCAGTGCCATACTATCAAAGGTCGCAGCATAAGCGATGCCTTTATCTGATGATTTGGTGCCAAACAAGCAGTTATTAAACCAGATTTGCATTTTATCCCAATCGTCTGATTCATCTTTAAATATTTTTTGGATAAGCGCTACGACAAGTTGTGCCACCAATGCGAACACAAAAATCGCAACGCCAATAGGCCCGCTGAACATAGATATGGATAACATTAAGCATATCGATTGTGCTAAGTTAGCAATCCCCGATATAACCTGTAAACCACCTGCGATACACAAAGCTGTACCAACAGCACCTCTTTTTTGCATTCCTTTAGCAAAAAGGAAGCATCCTTCAGAAATGGAAATCACACTGCTAATTATGCCCATAACACCTACAGCACCAGCTGAGATTTTAAATATACCATTAACTAACGTGCTTAAACTTGCTCGGTTGGTAATAAATGTTCTGACAGCTTGACTCAGCGTTAAATCAGCAAATTTAAGCAATTCATTTATGGTATTTGTGAATCCCGCCACAACTTTATAAAAACCAAACTGTACATCACGCTTAATTTCATAGCGTATTGTTTCACCAATCGAATTATCTTCTAATTTTTTTAAATTTTCCTGATATTGGATATAAGTAACACCTGCTTGTAATCCAGCGGTTAACAACTGACTGCTAGCAATACCAACACTTATGGCATTCACTCTTGTGGTAGGATTTAATCCTGCGTTTTTAACTGAATTTAAAATAGATTCTCCATTCATTTTTTTAATATTATTATAGCTTTGAATGAATATTTTTTTTAAATCTTTAAATGGAAACCTCATTACCGATGGATCGCCTAAAAAATAGCGGCACACTGCACGGAAAAATGTCCTACCACTAGCCAGGATTCTTGGTGCATTCGCCACTTCAGCTATTTTATTGGCCACATCCATATAATTCAATCTACGTTCAACAACATCCCAGTCAGTTTTGGCTTGTTGACTACTGTCGGATACCGTATAATCAAACGTTGGTAATGGAGTGGCACTGTGGGATAACGGCTCAAAATAAGTCTGTATTGAATTTAATTCAAGGGCCGGGATGTTTTGTAACTGTAAATATAATATTAATTCCCCATTAACAATTAGGCCACTTTCAATCATGAGTTTTTTGGCATTTTGTTTGATCAAACTGTCTTTTTGTGTTTCAGCTTTCTCAGTAGGGCGATTAGTTATTCCTGAAGATACCCGTGTTAATAACATGGAGTAAAGCGTTAACATTAATTGACCTTTTTCACTGAAAAAACTCCCATCCAATTGGTTTTGGGGCTGTTCAGCTTCAAGTTCTTGTAAAATGATTTTAGTTTGTTGTTGTCGCTCCTGCTCTGCTTTCAGTTGATTTTCTTCCTGCTGTTGCAGATGTTTTTTAATTTCTTCATTATTGGTTTCATGCATTAATTGTGGTTGGAACTCAGAAATTGTCGACAGTTCATCTTCCATAATTTTAAGACGTTTATGTAAAACAAGCTCCCAAAAACTGCCTTTTTTACCGTCAATAATATGATAAAGCAGACTATTTTTGTTATTTAGTAATGAATCCCATACGGCTGTTTGTTCTTCGGTCTTAATGCCCCCTAAATAAGCAAAATCAATTAAGGCTAAAAAATCGGTTAGATACCCAACATGGTTATTGGATGCATTGGTATCACACTCAATCAGCCAAAATTCACAATCATTAAACTTATTGATTGATTTTGGTGCATATTCTGAACAACCCTCAAATCCAAATAGCCATGTTAAATAATAAAAATAATCTTGTGAAAAATTTGATATTGACTCCAAAATAGCATTGTAATCCTCTTTATCTTCCTCAAGAAACTTTCTTTCTTTTTCCAAATCAAGTAAATTATCGTATTTAGCTCGTTCTTTCGCAATTTTTTCTTTAGTAGCTTGTAGAATAGTATTATCACATCGGAACGCTCGAACATCTTTATAAATAAGGTCTGAATTTTGTCCTTTTTGCTTTTTTTCCAGTTGTTTACGCTTTTCTTCTTCACTCAAGGGGATTTCGATAAGCCCTTCATTTAAATATTTTTTTGAATTTGGCCAGACTTCTATTATCTCTCTAGGGCCTGCTTTCCCTATAGAAATATAATCATAATAAATCATATCTTTGGCTTGGGATATCTCTATCGATTCAATTTGGTTTCGATAATCATTAATAAGTGATAATGTTTTACGCAGGTGAAGACGCTCTTCACTAAAATACTTGCTTTTAGCAACTGAAGTTTTCACTACCGCATGATAAGCTGGCTTATATTCTTCTATGTCAGAAGTCTTTTCCTCTGATTTTTCTATATTTTCATCAAGACTTTCCTTGAGTTTTTCATCTAACCGTTTATTGGATTCAAATAATTTTCTAAAGTGCTCATCTATTTTTTTATTATATATTTCTTCCGCTTTTACAACCGATTGTGCTATCGGTTCAATTTTTAACTGACGCTGTAGACTTAATTCTTCAGCAATACCAAATGGATCTTCAACAATAACTACCGGTACAACATATTTGCCCGATTGTTGAAATTTTTTAATCTGGTCTTCCAATTTTCTAGATTCAGCCTCATATTCATATTCTACGCCGTTTCTTTTTTCTACGCCGTATCCTTTACGGTCGCGTAGTGAATTGAATTTATGGGCAGTTATAAAGGTGTTTTCGTCTTGGATTAACTCTTTTTGATTGTTCTCATCATTATTTTCATTATCATTATGCACTATCATTTTTGGATCAACGGCTAATTCTAATAATGAATTTGCAGATTCTAACGAACTAAATCTAAAACTGCGTTTACCCCCTTCAGTAAGCTTATCAGGATCTTTGTGAGACTCTTCACTCAAATTTATTTTGGTAAAGCGTTTTAATGCAGTATCTAAGTCAATCGTTTTTGTATTGCGTTCAACGACTTGAGCTGCTTCATCTTGCGATTCAGATGAATCTTGCTCTTTCTTAGAGGGTAAATCGATGGTAATGGAAGATTCGTTCATCAATTTAAGGTATTTTTCAATAGTACTGTTTTTTCCTTGTGACCAAGCTCGGCGAGTATAGGCTATATAGGCTTCGCCTTCATACACACTGGTATCTATATTAATAAAAGAACCGGGTATATGGTGATTATTGCCGTCTTTAGTACAGCCTGTAGGAATTTCTTTAACATTGCGTTCTTTAACATCGGTAATGGTTTTATGACGAAATACACCTGATGGAGTGACTTCATATCCCATAAATTCCCAACCTTTTTGTTTATGTTTGACTAGAATATAAACATAACCTACCCGTAAGGTTCGATACACATATTTATGAGTAATTAAATCCACTTCCGGTTCACGATTGTCCTCAGAGAGTTTTTTCTCAGCGAGACCAATATTATGATCTGATATAAAAGTTGCACTAACCGGTGCTTTTCGGACTAAAAAAATCGGAAAACCTTTACGTTCACATACACCACAGTTGCCATTGGCTAAAGGTGAATGGGAATCCTTTCCTTTATCCAGTTCACCATAAATTATTCTATCTTCTAAATCTACTGCTTTTTTTGTTTTTCTTTGCTTATTGTTTCTGTTTGTTCTGTATTTTCTAAATTACCGGCCATTGTTTCTTCCATTATTCATTCTTATTTATTTTAGTTTTTGCATTCATACTTGACCAATGGCTGATAATTGAGATTAATTTTTCATAACTTACTTGATATTAGTCTTAAGGCTTAATCAATTTATAACGTATACCATCTTGATATAATTTATCTCCCTTACCTACATAAAATGTTACGATATCTCGGTAAGTTTCTTCTGGTAAACTTACTGTTATTGGTTCATATATAGCATTGAGTTTATTTTCTGAATTTAACACCCAATCCGGTACATTAATTACATGATAATTATAAGTAACATAAAAATTGGTTTGATTGTAACTATAACCCTTTGCACGTGTATATTCATTTTTTTCGACATCTGTTACGTCCCCTACCACTATCTGACCATAACAAAAAGAATTTTCATATCTCGGTTTGCTTCCTCTTCTAACAATATCTTGATATCGGTATTTTTCCCCTAATTCGGTCACTTCATAATGATAAAGTTCGGGGTGTCCTTCTACTGGCTCACGAGTCAATAAACCAATCTCGGCAAATAAAGGCAATGTTTTGGCAAGATTTTCTTTATTCCACTTACGCTGTTTACTATCATCTTCTAATATGGGCTCATCAGTATAAGGGAATTTAACGTCACCTACATAGTAGCAAAAGTCGCCTTTTAGTATAGTACTAGCATGCACTTTGTCCCAACCATCTTTAATTCTTCGCTTAAACTCTTCTTTGTTATAGCAACCCAATAAAGTACTAATAGTTAAAACCATAATTATTAATTGGCTTATTTTAATTAAATTTAATTTCATGAGAATATCTCGCTTTTTACAGTATCATGTATCACTATTGGATGAGTTTCAACACTTTTATTTTGGTCATTTTTGATCGTTTTTCCTTTAGGCCAATATAGCACTTGCATATAGATTTCACTATTAACAGGGAAATAACATTCACCCGTTTTATAATAAATTTGAAAATACCCTAAATTTTTACCTTCTTCATCTGCGGCATCTTGATAGGATTCAACTCGGCCAACTTTACTTTTTCTCAAATCTTTTTCTCGGGTCACTGGCTTTAAAGGCT
This sequence comes from Gilliamella sp. B14384G12, assembly GCF_016101825.1. NCBI lineage: Bacteria > Pseudomonadati > Pseudomonadota > Gammaproteobacteria > Orbales > Orbaceae > Gilliamella > Gilliamella sp. B14384G12. Next base: position 182,669 of record NZ_JACFPU010000005.1, read on the forward strand.
CGGGTCGTTTGACCAAAATATCCGTTGGCGAATTATCAACGAAGTCCAGTATTGGGTATTTTTCACCATTACTTAATTTAACCGTAGCCACTTCATTACTTTTAGCGTCATAAAAACGAAGCATCCCTTCATAATCACTTATATTCAAATCATAATTCGGCAAACCAAGTGATATATAAACCTCTTTACTCGCTGAGTCAACTGCCGTAAAAATTGGGAATGTCGTCACAATTCCGGAAGTGGCCGCCATTACATCTTTATTTGCTCGTGTTTTATCTGAATAAAAGGTTGAATTACCTAAGTGTATAACAGCATAAACTCCACTTCTTGCCACCATGTAGTCATTAATTGCCATTGCCATACTATCAAAACTTGATAAATAGGCCTTACCTTTAT